>LOET01000139.1 GCA_001515985.1 Sphingomonadales bacterium BRH_c3
GAATAGGCGATCACCCGCTTGATGTCCCACTGCGTGGTGCCGATCGTGGCGGCGAAAATGCAGGTAGCCGCTCCGACAAACACCACCATGCCCAATGCAATCGGTGCTGCCTCGAACATGGGCGACAGGCGGCAGACCATGAACACACCGGCGGTGACCATGGTTGCGGCATGGATCAGCGCCGAAACCGGGGTCGGGCCTTCCATCGCGTCGGGCAGCCAGGTGTGCAGGCCCAGCTGCGCCGATTTGCCCATCGCGCCGATGAACAGCAGGATGCACAGCAGGTCCATCGTGTGCATGCGATAGCCTAGGAAGCCGATGGTCGAACCCGTCATTCCCGGCGCGGCGGCCAGGATGTCGGGGATCGAGGTAGTCTGGAACACCAGATAGGTGCCGAAAATGCCCAGCATGAAACCAAGATCGCCCACACGGTTGACCACGAAGGCCTTGATCGCGGCGGCGTTGGCGCTCGGCTTCTTGAACCAGAAACCGATCAGCAGATAGCTGGCCAGGCCCACCCCTTCCCAACCGAAGAACATCTGCACCAGATTGTCGGCCGTCACCAGCATCAGCATGGCGAAGGTGAACAGGCTGAGATAGGCGAAGAAGCGCGGCTGGTCCGGGTCTTCCTCCATGTATCCCCATGAATAGAGGTGCACGAGCGCGGAGACGGTGGTGATCACCACCAGCATCACGGCGGTCAGCGCATCCACCTGCAGCGCCCAATCGAAACTCAGCGTGCCCGAATGAACCCAGGTCATGACCGGAACGACTTCCGCGACCGCATTTCCGGCGACGAAGCTCAGGAAGATCGGCCAGCTCAGTGCGCAGGATATGAACAGGGCGCCCGTGGTGAGCGACTTGGTGACGGTGTTGCCGAGCATGCGATTGCCCAGCCCTGCCACTATGGCCGCGAGCAAAGGCAGGAACACGATGAAGAGGATTGAGTTCACTTAATCCTCCTGAACCGCTCGTGCTGAGCCTGTCGAAGTACGAGTGGTTTGCCCATCGCCTTCGGCAAGCTCAGGCTGAGCGGATGTGAGATGCAGACCATGCTCATCCCTTCATCTGCGTGGCATCGTCGACCGCGATGGTGCCGCGGTTGCGGAAATAGATAACTAGGATCGCCAGCCCGATCGCCGCCTCTGCCGCAGCCACGGTCAGCACCAGCATAGCGAACACCTGGCCGACCAGATCGTTCATGAAGGCGCTGAATGCGACAAAGTTGATATTCACCGAAAGCAGGATCAGTTCGATCGCCATCAGGATGACGATCACGTTCTTGCGGTTGAGGAAAATGCCCAGCACGCCCAGCACGAACAGGATCGCGCTGACGGTAATATAGTGTTCGATGCCAATCACAGCTCGACCCCCTGCCCTACGCCGGGCTGTTTCATCACTGTCGCATCTTCGGGGCGGCGGCGGACCTGCTTGCCGATGTCCTGCCGGGCGCGCGTGCCATCCGGGCGCTGGCGATGGGTCAGCACGATGGCGCCGATCATCGCCACCAGCAGGATGATGCCGGCCACCTCGAACAGGAAAATATAGCGGCCATAGAGCAGCGCACCGATTGCCTCGATATTGTTCGCGCCCAGCGGGGCTGCACCGCTGCCGTCGGGCGTCCCCAATTCTACCCCGCCCGCGCTCCACGCCACCAGCCCCACGAACAGCTCGAGGAACAGGATCAGCGCCACCAGCAGGCCGAGAGGGAAATTCTTGACAAAACCGGCCCGCAACGCGGCAAAATCGATGTTGAGCATCATCACCACGAACAGGAACAGCACCGCGACGGCGCCCACATAGACAATCACCAGCAGCATGGCGATGAATTCGGCGCCAACGAGCACCATCAGCCCCGCGGCGTTGAAGAAGGCCAGGATCAACCACAGCACAGAATGCACCGGGTTGCGCGACGTGATGACCATCAGCGCACTGGCGATCATCAGCCCTGCGAACAGGTAGAAAGATAAGGTTTGGATCATGACCCCTGTTTCTCTTCGCGGCGGCGGTTAGCGATACGGCGCATCGGCTTCAAGGTTTGCAGCGATGGCGCGCTCCCACTTGTCCCCGTTGGCCAGCAGTTTTGCCTTGTCGTAGAGCAGTTCCTCGCGCGTTTCGGTGGCGTATTCGAAGTTCGGCCCTTCTACGATGGCATCGACCGGGCAAGCTTCCTGGCAAAAGCCGCAATAGATGCACTTGGTCATGTCGATGTCATAGCGGGTGGTTCGGCGGCTGCCGTCTTCGCGCGGTTCGCTTTCAATGGTGATCGCCTGCGCCGGGCACACCGCCTCGCACAGCTTGCAGGCGATGCAGCGTTCCTCGCCATTGGGATAGCGGCGCAGCGCATGTTCGCCCCGGAAACGCGGCGAGATCGGGTTCTTTTCGAACGGATAGTTGATCGTCACCTTGGGCTTGAAGAAATACTTCAAGGTCAGGGCGTGCGCCTTGAGGAATTCCCACAGGGTGAACGATTTGATGAGGTGGAGGGCGGTACTCATCCCAGCTGCCCTCCGAAATGACCGGTTGCCATCAGATATCCGGAAATCAGTACCACGAAGATCAGGCTCATCGGCAGAAACACCTTCCAGCCAAGCCGCATCAGCTGGTCATAGCGATAGCGCGGCACGGTCGCCATCACCCAGCTGAACATGAAGAAGAACAGGAATGTCTTGCCCAGGAACCAGATGATGCCCGGCACATAATAAAGCGGCGCCCAGTCCACCGGCGGCAACCAACCGCCAAAGAACAGCAGCGTGTTGAGGCTGCACATCAGCAGGATGTTGGCATATTCGCCGAGCCAGAACAGCGCGAAGCTCATCGAACTGTATTCGGTCTGGTAGCCCGCGACGAGTTCCGATTCCGCTTCGGTCAGGTCAAACGGCACGCGCGCAGTTTCCGCCAGCGAGGAGATGAAGAACACCACCCATATCGGGAACAGCAGAAGGTTGAACCAGTAGCCATTGACGAAGCCAAGCCCGTGGCCCCGCTGACCCTCAACGATTTCACTGAGGTTGAAGCTGCCCGCCCACAGCACCACGCAGATCAGGATGAAGCCGATCGAGACTTCGTAGCTGATCATCTGCGCAGCCGAACGCATGGCGGAGAAGAATGGGTATTTCGAGTTCGAGGCCCAGCCCGCCATCACCACGCCGTAAACCGACAGCGAAGAGATCGCGAGGATATAGAGCAGGCCGACGTTGATGTCCGCCAGCACCACGCCCGCGTCAAACGGGATGACTGCCCAGGCCGCCAGCGCCACGGTGAAGGTGACGATTGGCGCAAGGATGAAGATGCCCTTGTTCGCGGCCGAGGGAATGATGGTTTCCTGCAGGAACACCTTGAGCCCGTCAGCAAAGCTTTGCAGCAGGCCGAATGGGCCGACCACGTTGGGTCCGCGCCGCAGATTGATCGCCGCCCATACCTTGCGATCGACATAGATGATCATCGCCACCGCCAGCATCAAAGGCAGCGCGATCAGCAGGATTCCGCTGATCGTGGCGAGGAACCATGCCCATTCATAGGGCATCCACTGGCCGAAGAACTCGGTCATTCCGCCGCCTCCTTCAGCTCGTCGCCGTGGAGTAGTTCCGCACTGCATTGCTGCATCACCGCGCTGGCACGGGCGATCGGGTTGGTGAGGTAGAAATCCTTGATCGGGTACGCCTCGATCACGCCTTCTGCCTTGGCGCCTGCAGGAGCGGCCGGCAGTGCGCCGTAATCGGCCAACCCTTCTTCGCCCAGCGCGGGCACTTCCTTGATCATCGCGGCCTGCAATTCGGCGAAGCTGTCAAAGCCAACAGAGACGCCCAGCGCATCGGCGAGCGCGCGCAGGATCGTCCAGTCTTCGCGCGCATCGCCCGGCGCGAACACGGCTTTTTCCGCATATTGCACCCGGCCCTCGGTATTGACGTAGGTCCCGTCCTTTTCGGCATAGGATGCAGCAGGCAGCACGATGTCGGCCGCATGTGCGCCCTTGTCGCCGTGATGGCCGATATAGACCTTCAGGCTGTCGGCAAACGGTTCGAAATTCATCTCGTCCGCGCCGAGGCTCAGCAGCACCTTTGGCTTGGCCCTCGCGATATCCGCCATGCCGCCCTTCTGCGCAAAACCAAGCATCAGCCCGCCCATCCGCGCTGCCGAGAAGTGGAGCACGTTGAAACCGTTCCAATCGCCTTTGACGACACCGAGCTTGTCGGCAGCGGCGAGGCCAGCGTGGAGCGCGCCGCGCGCAATCGCCGCGCCGCCCATGATGATCGCGGGGCGCTGCGCCTCGTTGAAATGCTCGACCAGGTCGCCTGGCAGGTTTGACAACAGCGAGAGATCGCTACCCAGGAAGGTCGCGTGATAGGTCGGCTCCCAGGCCGGGCCGATGATATAGATCCTGGCGCCGCGTTTCGCCGCCTTGCGCAGGCGTGTATTGACCAGCGGCGCTTCCCAGCGAACGTGGCTGCCCACGATCAGGATGGCGTCGGCTGTCTCGATGCCCGCCAGCGTCGAGTTGAAATTGACCGCCGCGAGGTTCGACACGTCGTAATCCATGCCGGTCTGGCGGCCTTCGATCAGGCTTGAACCGCACGCCCTCAGCAGCGCCTTCGCCGCGAACATCGTCTCGCAATCGACCATATCGCCAGCAACAGCCGCGATGCTCGACTTGTCCTTGCCTTTCAGCTGCTTGGCGATCGCTTTGAATGCTTCGTCCCAGGTCGCCTCGGCCAGCCCGCCGCGCTTCCTCATGAACACCTTGTCGAGCCTGCGCTTGCCAAGGCCATCGACCATGTAGCGGCCCTTGTCAGACAGCCACTCCTCGTTGACGTCATCGTTGATGCGCGGCAGCGCGCGCATCACCTCGCGCCCACGGCTATCGAGCCGGATATTGGCGCCGACCGCGTCCGAAACATCGATGCTCAGCGTCTTCTTCAACTCCCACGGGCGCGCCTCGAAGGCATAGGGGCGGCTGGTAAGCGCACCGACCGGGCACAAATCGATCACATTGGCGGAGAGTTCATGCTTCGCCGCCTGCTCCAGATAGGTGGTAATCTGCATGTCTTCGCCGCGGCCAAGCGCGCCGATTTCGTCAACGCCCGCGATTTCCTCGCTGAACCGCACGCAGCGCGTGCAGTGGATGCAGCGGGTCATGATCGTCTTGATCAGCGGACCCATGTATTTCTCGGTCACCGCGCGCTTGTTCTCGTGATAGCGCGAACCGCCCCGGCCATAGGCCACTGCCTGATCCTGCAGGTCGCATTCGCCGCCCTGATCGCAGATCGGGCAATCGAGCGGGTGGTTGATAAGCAGGAACTCCATCACCCCTTCGCGCGCGGTCTTGACCATGGGCGTGTCGGTGCGGATTTCCTGGCCTTCCTGCGTCGGCAGGGCGCAGCTCGCCTGCGGCTTGGGCGGGCCCGGCTTCACCTCGACCAGGCACATGCGGCAATTGCCCGCGATGCTCAGCCGTTCGTGATAGCAGAAGCGCGGGATTTCCTTGCCCGCCAGCTCGCACGCCTGCAGCACGGTGGCGCCATTGGGGACTTCGATCTCCACGCCGTCTACGGTGACTTTAGGCATTATTCGGCCGCCTCCGCGAATTTCGCGTTATGCTCGTGAATCCGCCGCTCCAGCTCCGGCCGGAAGTGCCGGATCAGGCCCTGGATCGGCCACGCCGCCGCATCGCCCAATGCGCAGATAGTGTGGCCTTCGACCTGCTTGGTCACCTGCTGCAGCATGTCGATCTCCTCGATCGCCGCATCGCCGGTGCGCAGCCGCTCCATCACTCGCCACATCCAGCCCGTGCCCTCGCGGCAGGGGGTGCACTGGCCGCAGCTTTCGTGCTTGTAGAAATAGCTGAGGCGGGCAATCGCGCGGACGATATCCGTCGACTTGTCCATCACGATCACGGCCGCGGTGCCAAGGCCTGAACCCACGTCGCGCAGCCCGTCAAAATCCATCGGCGCGTCCATGATCTCGCTTGCGGGGACCAGCGGGACGGACGATCCGCCGGGGATCACCGCCAGCAGATTGTCCCACCCACCGCGAATGCCGCCGCAATGCTTCTCGATCAATTCGCGGAAGGGGATGCTCATCGCTTCCTCGACCACGCAGGGCTTTTCGACATGGCCGCTGATCTGGAACAGCTTGGTGCCCTTGTTGTTCTCGCGCCCGAAGCTGGAGAACCAGCTCGCCCCGCGCCGCAGGATCGTTGGCGCAACCGCAATGCTCTCGACATTGTTGACCGTGGTCGGGCAGCCATAGAGCCCCGCACCCGCCGGGAACGGCGGTTTGAGGCGCGGCTGGCCCTTCTTGCCTTCCAGGCTTTCGATCATCGCGGTTTCTTCGCCGCAGATGTATGCGCCAGCGCCCCGGTGCATGAACACGTCGAAGTCATAGCCGCTGCCGCACGCGTTCTTGCCGATCAGCCCTGCCGCGTAAGCCTCGTCGATGGCCGCCTGAAGCGTTTCAGCCTCGCGGATATATTCGCCGCGGATGTAGATATAGGCGGCGCGCGCGCGCATGGCATAGCCGGCAACCAGCGCCCCCTCGATCAGCTTGTGCGGATCGTGGCGGATAATCTCGCGGTCCTTGCAGCTACCGGGTTCGCTCTCGTCGGCGTTGACGACCAGGAAACTCGGGCGGCCGTCACGGCTTTCTTTGGGCATGAACGACCATTTGAGCCCGGTCGGGAAACCTGCCCCGCCCCGCCCGCGCAGCCCCGAATCCTTGATCTCATCGATGATCGCGTCCTGCCCGCGTTCGAGCAGCGCCTTGGTATTGTCCCAGTCGCCGCGCGCCTGAGCAGCGGCAAGGTTCCATGGCTGGAACCCGTAGAGATTGGTGAAAATGCGGTCCTTGTCGGCGAGGGTCACGCGAAACCTCCCTGCGAGAAGAGCCAGGCCGTGCCGACCAGCAAGACCGCGATCAGGGCGAACTTGATGATACCGGTCAGCACTTTCCAGGCGACGAAGGCGATCACCAGCGCGATGACGATTGCGGAAATCCCCATCACCATTCCCCCCGGTAATCGTGGTTTTCGGTGACCATTTCCTTGAGCGTGGTCGGCCCGCCCGAAGGCTCTGACGTGTGCCGCCCCGGCTCTTGCGTGCCGGTTTTCGGCTGCTGCCCGGCAGCCAGCGCATCGAGCACCGCGTCGAGCCGTTCGGGCGTCAGATCCTCGTAATTGTCGTCATTGATCTGGACCATCGGCGCGGTGGCGCAATTGCCCATGCATTCGACTTCGGTGAGCGTCCACATGCCGTCATCGGTGGTGTGGCCCTTTTGCATTCCGCGCTTCTTGCAGGCCGAGATGATATCATCGCTGCCGCGCAGCATGCACGGCGTGGTGCCGCACACCTGGACGTGGAATTTCCCCACCGGGACCAGGTTGTACATGAAGTAGAAGGTGGCAACCTCGAGCACGCGGATCACCGGCATGTCGAGATATTGTGCCACGTATTCGATCACCGGAAGCGGCAGCCAGCCCTGCGTCTGCGTTTCTTCGCCGACCTGCCGCTGGGCAAGGTCGAGCAGCGGCATGACGGCGCTGCGCTGGCGGCCCGCAGGGTATTTGGCGATATGCCAGTCCGCCTTCTTGCGGTTCTCGTCCGTGAAGGCGAACGCGCCCCAGCGCGCGCGCAGTTCGGGGGTGTCGGGTGCAGGGGTACGGTCAGCCATCAGTTCACTCGCAACCGACTGTGTTCATCGGCAATCTTGCGCGCGCGCAGATAGCACTGAGCGCAAAGGATTGAGAGACCGTCAGGTACCTTGACCTCATCTGTCCATTCACCGCCATTCGCGTTCAAGAAAACTTCGCAGTCGAAGCACCACGCGTCGGTCAAACCGTCGTCATCAGGTCCGGGATAGCAAACAAAGCCACAGTCTACACCGTGATCGATCCGAGGGGGAATGTGCGCACAAACAAAGGTCTCGCGCTGTGCGCCGTGCATTTCGCACTCGCAAAGGTCTCTGGCCTCGCTCACCGGTCACACTCCCCGAAAACGACGTCGATCGCGCCGAGGATGGCGGTCGCGTCGGGCAGCATGTGGCCCTTGCACATGAAGTCCATCGCCTGCAGGTGCGAGAAGGCAGTGGGGCGGATCTTGCAGCGATAGGGTTTGTTGCTGCCGTCGCTGACCAGATAGACGCCAAACTCGCCCTTGGGGCTTTCGGTCGCGACGTAAACCTCGCCCGCGGGCACGTGGAAGCCCTCGGTATAGAGCTTGAAGTGGTGGATCAGCGCTTCCATGCTTTGCTTCATCTCACCGCGTTTGGGGGGCACGACTTTGTGGTCATCGCTGGCAATCGGGCCTTGCGGCATTTCCGCGAGGCACTGCTTGATGATCTTCGCGCTCTCGTAAACTTCCTTCACGCGCACCATGAAGCGGTCATAACAGTCCGAATTGGTGCCGACCGGAATGTCGAACTTCATCCGGTCATAGACATCATAGGGCTGGCTCTTGCGCAGGTCCCACGGAACGCCCGCAGCGCGGATCATCGGGCCGGAAAAGCCCCAGGCAATCGCATCATCGCGGCCAACCACGGCGATATCGACATTGCGCTGCTTGAAGATACGGTTGTCGGTCACCAGGCTCATCGCGTCGCCGAACAGTTCGGGCAGGCGCGTGTCGACCCAGTGGCCGATATCGACCAGCAGCTTTTCGGGCACGTCCTGATGCACGCCGCCGGGGCGGAACCAGGCGCTGTGCATGCGTGCGCCGCTGGCCCGCTCGAAGAAGTTCATGCAGTCTTCGCGCAGCTCGAACACCCACAGATTGGGCGTCATCGCGCCGACATCCATTACATGCGCACCGATGTTGAGCATGTGGTTGGAAATGCGCGTCAGTTCGGCGAAGAGCACGCGAAGATATTGCGCGCGGATCGGCACTTCGAGATTGAGCAACTTCTCGATCGCCAGCACATAGGAATGTTCCTGGCACAGCGG
>LOET01000140.1 GCA_001515985.1 Sphingomonadales bacterium BRH_c3
GCGCTCCAGTGAACCGCGCCGCCCTCGCCTTCAAGCCGGTCGGCCCGCGCACTTCCATCGCGCCAGGCCCGGCGCATCAGACGCACCAGTTCTTCGAGGCTTTGCCGCTTGAGCGCGAGGTTGGGCGGCGCCGCTGTGGCACCGAACCATCCGGTATAGGCCGCATTGGCGCAGGTCAGGCGATTTGCGCGGTCGGTAATCGCGATGGCTTCACCCGGTTGTTCGATCGCTGCGACAGTAACCGACCAGTCCGGCACCGTCATCGTTTCTGCCTGCGGCAAGCGCTGGACCCGCTGCAAGGCCAACCCGCCGCTCAGCAGCACGCCAAGGCCAAGTGCGTAAGCAAGGACCAGCAGGCTTTCCCCGGTTGCGAGCCACAGCACCCCCGCGCTTGCCAACATCGCAGCGGCGATGCCGCCGAAAAGCATTACCGGCTGGTTGCCCCCGCCTCCTTCGAGCAACTTGGCGGTCAGCTTCATCCCTGCCTGACCCCCAGGCGATCATCCAGGCGAGCTTCCATCCCGCGTAATTGCCGGGCGCGCTTTCGCATGACCATGATCCGCCATACGAAGCTGGCGAGCACATATCCCATCGCCGCGCCGACTATGGCCAGCACGACAAAGCCGAACACCGTGACCAGCACTGTCACCCCGGTCCCCTCGAATAGTTCGAGAAGCCACGCCCAACGGCCGCTTTCGATTTCCGATTGGGCGGCCCCCCCGGTCGCTGCGCTGTCAATTTTCAGTATGAGAGCTCCGACCCGGTTGGCCACCACAGCCCAGAATGGAAAGGTAAAGGGATTGGTAACGAAGGTTACAGCAGCCGACAGCGGAACATTGGCACGCGCGGGCAAGGCCAGGAACGCGGCCAGAAATATCTGCCCGACCGGAATGATAAAGCCCGCAAACACGCCCAGCGCCACCCCGCGCGGCACCGAACGGCGCGTAAAGCGCCAGAGTTCGGGGCTGAGAAAGCGGTGCGCGATCGGCGCAAGCCAGCGATTGCTGGCCATTTCCTCGCGCGTGGGGAAATGGCCGCGAATTTTGTCCGCCAGCCAGGTTTTCGATCTTTTAGCCATCACTTTTCCGCCGCCGCATTGCGCCTACAGGAGCCGATCCGCAAGGGCATCCGGCGCTTATTTCGGCAAAGCGGTTATACTGTCCGACATGGGTAGCCGGTCTTCCCTGACAATATGGTGAATCCAGCCGGATTTGCATATTTTTCTGGTGGGCTGGGATCGCTCGCAGCCTGGCCGCCTTCGCGCTTCAGGATTTCTCTCTGAGGATTCTGGCCTTGTCGCGCTTCCAGTCACGCTCCTTGATCGATTGGCGCTTGTCATGTGCCTGCTTGCCCTTGGCCAGCGCCAGTTCGACCTTGGCCCGCCCGGTCGAATTGAAATAGATTGAAAGTGGCACCAGCGTCATGCCCTTGCGCTCGACTGCGCCGAACAGCTTGTCGATCTCGCGTTCGTGCAACAGCAGCTTGCGCGGCCGGCGCGGTTCGTGATTCAGCCGGTTGCCGTGACTATATTCGGGAAAGTTGGCGTTGATCAGCCACACTTCGCCGTCGCGTACCTCGGCATAGCTTTCCGCAATCGAGGCTTCGCCTGCCCGCAAAGCCTTCACCTCGGTGCCTTGCAGCGCCAGCCCGGCCTCGAACTTGTCCTCGATGGCATAGTCGAACCGCGCGCGCCGGTTTTCGGCGACGGTCTTCAGTTTGTCGAAAGTGGCAGGTTTGGGGCGGGCCATGATGGCGCGCCAGATAGACGCCTGCAGCGATTTGGCAAAGCCCTGTAAAAAAATATTGCCCTCGCCGCTTTCATGGGATTTACTGATGCGGTCGCAGAGAGGCGTGGAAGCGCCTGAATTTCGGGGATCAATCCATTCTTTCAACTATCCGTGTTGTAGTCGCTGCAGCTTGCAGCCTTGGCCTGTTCTTTATGCAGCCCGTTGCCGCGCAGGAGCCAGCCTCGGCTCCGGCAGCACCGATGCCTGTCTCCCTTGAAGAGTACGGCAAGCTGCCAGATGTCGAGGATGCGGCGCTTTCTGCCTCCGGCAATCGCCTTGCGATACTGTCAACGGTGCAAGGTGTCCGTAGGCTGATCATAATTGAAGACCAGACAAAGGTCGTGACCTCGATCGGGGTCAACGACATGAAAGTCCGCTATTTCGAATGGATCGGTGATGACCGTATCCTGCTGGTCTCTAGCCTGACACAGGATCTTGGCCACACCTTCACCACTGACAAGGCGGAAATGTATGTTGCGCGGGTTGTTCCTGTTTCAGGCGATGCGCAGGCTGGGCTGATTTTCGGCAATCGCCGCGATCTGGTAGGGGCAATTTTCGGTAATTACGGCATCCGTCAAATCGATGGACGCTGGTATGGCTTTTTCGGCGCGCTCGAACTGAAAAAATCAGGCCTGACTGAGTACTCATTCAATCATGGCCGCCCGTTCCTTTACCGCGTTGACTTGCAAGACTTCTCGAGCAGGCGTGTGGCCGCTGCCGCGCGCGAAGGGAGAGATGCAGATTGGCTGCTAGATGCCAATGGCAATGTCGCGGCCACGATGGAAATCAACAATTCCAATGGCGAATGGAAGCTGCGTGGCCCGCAAGATGATATCATTGCGACCGGGACGAACCCCCTCGGAAGGATAGGCCTGATCGGCCTTGGTTATGACGGCACAAGCGCGCTAATCTCAGAACGCACTGAAGACGGGGTCGAATGGTTTGAAATCCCGCTGGCCGGGGGAACAATGCAGCCTTTCCTGAATGAGGAGGATGTTGATCGGCTTTATTTCGATGACCTGACCGGACACCTGATGGGTTACCTTGAAGGCGGCAAGTCTCCCCAGCCAGTGCTGCGCAACCCCGCCCATCAGGAGGCCGCGCGCATGGTACGCAAGGCTTTCGCCGATTTCGATATGCGGATGATCGATTGGACCCGTGATTTCGGCGATGTGATCGTGCGTACCACTGGCAATCTGGATAGCGGTACGTGGTTTACGGTGGATCTTGCCAGCCGGCGTGCCAATGCCATCGCCTATGAACGTTTGGCGATCGCCCCCAACCAGGTTGGCCCGATCTCCGTGTTTGAATACACCGCAAGCGACGGCATGGAAATGGACGGCATCCTGACCTTGCCGCCGGGCCGCGAGGCGCACAACCTGCCTGCCATCATCATGCCCCATGGCGGTCCGCACAGCCACGACACCAAGAGTTTCGATTGGTGGGCGCAGGCCTTTGCCTCGCGCGGCTATGCTGTCTTTCAGCCCAATTTCCGCGGATCCACCAATCGCACGGGCGCGTTCCGGTTGGCAGGCTACGGCGAATGGGGGCGCAAGATGCAAACCGACAAGTCCGACGGGCTGATGGCGCTGGTGGAGGAGGGAATCGTCGACCCGTCGCGCGTATGCATAGTGGGTGCGAGTTATGGCGGGTATGCCGCCTTGGCGGGGGTAACCTTGCAGCAGGACATCTATCGCTGCGCAGTGGCGGTTGCGCCGGTCAGCGATATTGCCAACATGTATCTTGAGGATTACCGCGCTTCCGGCAATCAAAGAACGACCAGAGCGGCCTTGCTCGACCAACTTGGCCCGCGCGATGGCTGGAACGCGGTGTCACCCTTGCGCGCCGCAGACCGCGCCGATGCCCCGATCCTGCTGATCCATGGCCGCGACGATGTGGTGGTTCCCTATAGCCATTCGACCCGCATGGCGAAAGCGTTGAAAAAGGCAGGCAAACCGCACGAGCTAGTCACACTTGATGGCGAAGATCATTGGCTGTCCCGCTCGCAGACACGGCGACAAATGCTGGAGGCAGCAATTGACTTTGTGGAGCGGCACAACTCTCCCAATCGCTGAGCTATCGGTCCAAAAATATGGTGTCCAAATACGGGCGTCGTTCCCGATTACGCGGCGATCATTCCGGCGTGTTCCAGCGCCTCGTCCACCGCCTTCTTCGCCGCGTCACAGCATTCGACCAACGGCAGCCGCACCGTGGGCTCGATCCAGTCATGCACCCGGCTCAGCGCATATTTCACCGGCGCGGGCGAAGCATCGCTGAACATCGCGTAATGCAGCGGGAACAGCCGGTCGTTGAGTTCGCGCGCGCGCTCAAGCTCGTTCGCCGCAATCGCTTTGTGGAATTCGGCACACAGTGCAGGCGCGACATTGGCGGTAACGGAAATGCAGCCGCGCCCCCCGGCGGCTGAATGCGGCAGCCACAGCTCGTCATTGCCCGAGAGCTGGCAAAACTCGTTTGACAGGCCCATGCGATGGTCGGCAACGCGCGACAGATCGCCGCTGGCATCCTTGATCGCCACGATCCGGTTTGGATATTTGCGCACCAGCGCAACCACCGTCTCATCCTCGATATCGGTCACGGTGCGGCTCGGCACGTTATAAAGAACGATTGGCAAATCGCTGTTTTCCGCAAGAAAGCTGAAATGGGCAATCAGCCCCGCCTGGCTCGGCCGGTTGTAGTAAGGGGCGACGCACAGCCCCGCAGCCGCGCCTGCCTTGCGCGAGAAATTCATATGCAGCAGCGCGTTGCGCGTGTCATTGGAGCCGCAGCCCGCAATCACCGGCACCCGGCCCGCCGCCTGCTCGATGCATACCTCGATCACCCGGTGATGCTCTGCATTCGACAAGGTCGATGCTTCGCCGGTTGTCCCGCAAGGAACCAACGCCGAACTGCCTTGCTCGATCTGCCAGTCAACCAGCCGCCGGAATGCGGCTTCGTCGAACACTCCACCGCGAAAAGGAGTCACCAGAGCCGGAATGGAACCAGAAAACATTGATCTTAGACCTTTCTCGGTGGCATAATCAGCCGCGAGGGGAAAATCGCGGTGCCATAAGCCATTCATGGCCTGATAAGGAGCGGACAGGCACAATGTCCAGCATGCAAAACAACCCTCGCAGCAAATATATTCTGGTCACGGCGCTGCTCGGCACTGCCGGGCTGACCATGGGCGCTCCCGCTGCAACGCAAAATGCCGCCAGCTGGGATATGGCGCGGGCGCAACTGGTGGCACAACAGCCAACCGGGATGAGCCTGGCGATCAGCCGCTGGGAAGAGCTTAATGCCAATGACCGGCTGGGTTTCAACGCCTATTCGGGATTCCTGCTTGCCTATCCTGATTTTCCGCGCGCCAGCCGCTTGCAATCGCGCGCCGAGAACGCGCTCGACGCAGAGGCACCTTCATCCGAAGCGCTGGTCGCCTATTTCGACGAGCACCCACCGCTAACCAATTCGGGCCGGGCGCGCTACGCATTGGCGCTGGCTGCAGTGCAGCGCCCCGAGGCGACAGAAACCGCGCGTGCCGCCTGGCGTAACGGCGCGATGAGTGAAACGTCCGAGGCTTACCTGCTGGGCCGATATGCAGGCAGTTTCACCCAGGAAGACAATGACGCGCGGATGGAGGCATTGCTGTGGCAGGGCGCGGCTGATGCGGCCGCACGCCACATGCTGATGACATCGCCCGGCAAGCGCGATCTGTTCGGCAAGCGCCTTGCCCTGCTGCAGGATGAATTGCCTACAGATGATGGCCTGGCGATTCCGCGTGACGCGCTAAGTCAGCCGGGCGTGGTCTACAATCTGGTCCGTTATTTCCGCAAGAACCACAACTTGCACAAGGCGATTGAAGTGCTCGCCAGTCGCCCGGCCTTCACCTCTTTGCCGCATGACAGCGCCGACATGGTGAGCGAGATGCTGGTGATTGCCAAAGGAGCGGGCGCCCGCCCCGCAGTGCAGATCGCCGCTTCGGTGGACGATTTGTTCGCGCCCGGCACGGACGTGAGCGAAGGTTCATTCCGCCTGCGTGACAAATACACCGATCTGGTGTGGCTGGGCGGCACGGAAGCACTCTGGAAGCTGGGCGATGGCGCCGCGGCCGCACCGCTGTTCTACCGCTATGGCGCCGCCGCCAAAACGCCGCTCACCCGCGCCAAGGGTTTTTATTGGGCTGGCCGGGCCTCGCAGCAGGCGGGCAATAGCAATGACGCCAATCGATATTTCGGGATGGCCGCGCAATATGCGGACCAGTATTACGGCCAACTGGCGCTGGGCGCGCTGGGCCAGCCGATGCCGCAATTTGCCGAGCCGCCCAAGGTTGAGCCAAGCGCCGAACAGCGAACTGCGTTCAACCAGCAGCCGCTGGTCAAGGCGCTACGTGCCTTGGCCACTTCGCGGCGCGACTGGCGTACCGAACGCGCCTTTTTCGAAGCCTTGTCGGACAAAGCAACGACGCCGCAAGACATGGCGCTGCTGGGCGATCTCGCGCGCGAACTTGATATGGCCGAATTTGCGGTGGTCGCCGGGGCCACAGCGCCCGAGCATGGCCTTTCCGGCTTCGAACGCTTCGCCCACCCCACCGTACAGGTTCCGCTCACTGCCGACTGGACCATGGCGCATGCAATCATGCGGCAGGAAAGCGAATTTGACCGGCACCGCGTTAGCCATGCCGGCGCGCGCGGGATGATGCAGCTGATGCCGGGAACCGCGCGCGAACAGGCGGGCAAGATGGGCATGAACTACATGTCGGCCGATCTGACCGGCGATACTCAATACAATATCAGGCTGGGCGATGCCTATTTTCGCCGCATGCTGGATTATTACGGCGGTGCCTATCCGCTCGCCATAGGCGCCTATAATGCGGGCCCGGGACGGGTGAACCAGTGGCTGCGGATGAATGGCGATCCGCGCACCGGCGAGATCGACTATGTCACCTGGATCGAGAAGATCCCGGCCAATTTCGAAACCCGCTATTACATCATGCGCGTGCTCGGCAATGCGGTGGCCTATGACAATATGCACCCCAGCCGCGCACCTGGCGGGAAACCGCGCACGATTTCCGATTTCCTGCGCCGTTAAACACCGATGAAACCGCAAGGTGATCCCATCACGCCGCAAGGCATGGCGGCGCTCAAGGCGCGCTACGATCACCTGCTGGGCAGCGAGCGGCCCGAAATCGTGGAGATCGTCAGCTGGGCGGCGGGCAATGGTGATCGCAGCGAGAACGGCGATTACCTCTATGGCCGCAAGCGCATGCGCGAGATTGACCGCGAACTGGCGCATCTCGCCCGCCGGATGAAGGCGCTGCGGGTGGTCGATCCACGCGAACAACCCGACCGGTCAAGGGTATTTTTCGGCGCGAAGGTCGAGCTCGCCGACGAGGATGACGCGCGCAAGATCGTGACGCTGGTGGGCGATGACGAGCAGGATGCCGGCGCAGGCCGGATCGGCTGGAATTCACCCATGGCCCGGGCGCTGCGCGGTGCATCGGTGGGGGAATTGCGGACGGTGCGGCTTCCCTCTGGCAGCAAAGAGTGGGAAGTTGTGGCGATCCACTATGAATAAGCGCCGCTGCCCGCTCCTGTTTCTTGCCATTGCCGCAACGCTGGCCTCACCGCTTGCCGCCAAGGACAGCCTCGGCGTGTTCAGCGGTTGGGCGGCGTTCCGCGATCCGCAGATTCCGCGCTGCTATGCCATCGCCAGGGCGCAGCCGGTCGGCCCGCAAGGGATGGCGGCGCGGGACTACGAACCATATGCCAGCGTGGGCACCTGGCCCCAGCGCCGGATCAGGGGGCAAGTGCATTTCCGCCTGT
>LOET01000141.1 GCA_001515985.1 Sphingomonadales bacterium BRH_c3
GGCCGCCACATTGATCGCGCGCGAGGCGGGAGCAGAGGTGACCGACGCATTTGGCGGCCAGCTGCGCTACAACAAGCGCGATCCGCGTGCTTTCGGCGTGCTGGTGTGCGCCCCGCAAATCCACCGCGAGGCAGTGGCGCGGCTGGCCGGGAGGGCGGCGGAGCTTGCGCCACGAACAAAGGGTTGATCCTTTGTTTCGACCCTCAAGCGCTGGGCGCCGCGCATCCGCGCTGTTTTCCGTCTGATGCCAGAGTGTGCTTCAGTTGCATTGAAATTGTCCGGCACCGATCCCGCGCAATTGGAACGGTGTCCGAAAAAAAGGGGCCAGACCAACCGGCCCGGCCCCTTCTGATTGGCTCGATACCGGCGCTTACTGCGCGGCGTCGATCTCCGCCTGGGTCAGCGGAATGACCTTGATCTCGACCCGGCGATTGAGCGGTTCGTTCACGTTGTCGCCAGTCTGAACCCTGAGCTGGGATTCGCCGAATCCCTGCCAGCGCAGGCGCGCCGAACCTACACCGCGGCTGGTCAGGTAGTTGGCGACCGCCTGTGCGCGCCGTTCGGACAGCAGCTGGTTCGATGACGCCGTGCCGACCGTGTCGGTATGGCCGTATACGTCGACAATGCTGTTCGGATACTTCACGAGATTCGCCGCCACGCTGTCCAGCGCCGACTGGAACGACGGGCTGATGGAATAGCTGCCGGTGGTGAAAGTCACATCGGGCAGGTTGACGAGGAACGCATTTCCTCCGTCTGTCTCGGTAACGTCGATCCCGGTGCCTTCGGTCTCTTCCTCAAGTTCCTTGATCTGTTGGTCCATCTTGTAGCCGACGTAGCCGCCAACCGCGCCGCCGGCGACAGCGCCAACGACGCGCGCAGTCTTGCCGCCGATCACGCCGCCCAGAAGGCCGCCCACAACAGCGCCGCCAACCCCACCGATCGCGGTGCGGGAAATCTTTTTCTCACCGGTATTGGGATCGGTTACGCAGGCGCTGGTGCCCAGCAGCGAAGCCGCGGCCAGGCTGGAGAGAACTATTCGGGATGTTTTCATTGAAAGATCTCCTGTGCTGTGGCGCGGCAAAATGCCGCACCGCGCCCCCGCGGTTGAGCCTCCCCTCAGGTGGCAACCGCTATGCCTGCAATGCTAGGCGCTTGCACCTTGCTATGCAATGAAGCTGGCATGACGGCCCAATTGTGCTAGCGAATATCATCGTGACATCCTTTCCCTGGCCAGACGTGATCATCATTGCCGGATTGATCGTGCTCAACGGCGTGTTCGCCATGTCCGAGCTGGCGATCGTTTCGGCCAAATCCGCGCGCCTTAGGGCCAAGCGCGACAAGGGCTCGGCCAGCGCCCATGTGGCGCTGCAGCTGGCCGCAGATCCGGGCAAGTTTCTGTCGACCGTGCAGATCGGCATCACCTTGATCGGGATCATCGCGGGCGCCTATTCAGGCGCAAGCCTGGGAGGCCCCGTGGGCGAACGATTGGTGGCTATCGGGTTGCCGCCACAATGGGCGGATGAAACGGGATTCGCACTGGTGATCGCTCTCACCACCTATTTCAGCCTGGTGGTGGGCGAATTGGTGCCCAAGCAAATGGCGCTGCGCCATGCCGTGCCGATCGCGCTGGTGATGGCGCGGCCGATGGCGCTGCTGGCGCGGGTTGCAGCGCCGCTGGTGTGGGTGCTCGACAGCTCGTCGGCGCTGCTTATCCGCCTGCTGGGGGTGCGCCCCGGCGGGCAGTCAGCGGTCACCGCGGAAGAACTGCACATGATCTTTGCTGATGCCACGCGTTCGGGCGTGATCGAGGCTGGCCAGCACCAGATACTGACCGGCGTGGTGCGCCTGGCAGAACGCCCGGTGCGCGAGATGATGACCCCGCGCAGAGAGGTCGACTGGATCGATATCAACGCCGATGAAGCCGCAATCCGCCAGGCGATTGAAGACAGCCCGCATTCGCTGCTGCCGGTGGCGGACGGATCGCCCGACAATATGCTGGGCGTGGTGAAAGTGCGCGAAGTGCTGGGCGCGATGGTTGCCGACAGGAAGGTCAATCTCAAGCAATTGATGCGCAAGGCGGAAGTGGTGCCTGACCAGCTTGACGCGATGGATGCGCTCCGTTTGCTGCAACAGTCTGAAGTTGCGATGGCGATGGTCCACGATGAATACGGCCATCTGGACGGGATTGTGACGCCGGTTGATCTGCTGATTGCGATTGTGGGCGAATTCGCCAGCGATCAGGATCAGGGGGAAGGCCCGCTAATCGTCGAGCGTGAGGATGGCTCGCTACTGGTTTCTGGCGCATTCTCCGCTGATGCACTGGCAGACCGGCTGGGCACCGAATATGCGGAGGACCGCGAATTCGGAACGGTCGCGGGCTATGTACTGTCCGTGCTCAAGCAGCTACCCGTCGAGGGCGATCACTTCCACGACCAGGGATGGCGCTTCGAGGTAGTGGATATGGACGGCCGCCGGATCGACAAGCTGCTTGTTTCTCGCAATTCTTCGAATTGACACACAAGCGCCGTGCGCAGCGCGTCCGCGCTGCTTGGCTTGTGCGCCATAAGGCGCGACGGCCCTGCAGGTGGCCCACGGCCAGCTGCGTCTTCGACTTTGCTTCCGGCCTTTGGCTGCCGCGACCAAGAACGGCCTGCAGCCAGCAGGCCGCAAGCGCGACCGCGCGCCCGCAGCGATTGGGCCGCAGGCCCCTTGAGCGAGGAAATCGCACCCGCGGATGCGGGTGCGCAGATCAGGAAGGTATTACCGCCTGGGCGCTCGCGCCGTCACCTTCCGGTGCGGCGATGATATCGCGCGTGACGCTGCCCTTGGCGACGGTATTGGTTTCAGGATCGCCGACCGAAGAGCGGATACCCGGTTCTGCCGCACCCGCGCGGTCGATCGCGCTGGTTTCCACCTGGCTGCGCGGGGCCGGGCCGCCGAACAATGCCTCCAGCGCCTGCCCGGATGCGGTGCCTTCGGTGGGGCGCGGGGCGCCCGGAGCGGGCGGCACGAGATTGAAATCGGGCGGCACCACCAGCGGCGCCTGGCGTTGCACCGCGAATTCATCGGGACGCTCGCGGTCGAGAAAGCCGCCACTGCTGCATCCAGCCAGCAAGGCGCTGGTCGCGATCAGCAGTATCGGGGTTTTCAGGCTGGGCATTGCATATTCTCCATTGGCCGCGTTGTCGGCCGCTCAAACTGTTGCCGCTTCCTTTTCGCTGACGAAGAAGGAGCGGGCAAGGATAATCACCACGCCTATGGTGATAGCGGCGTCGGCGACGTTGAAAATCAGGAACGGGCGGAAGTTACCGATATGGAAATCGGCATAATCGATGACATAGCCGAATTTGCTGCGGTCAACAATATTGCCCAGCGCACCGCCCAGGATCAGGCCAAGCCCGGCGATATCGCCCAGTAAGCGTTCTCGCATCATCCACACTGCTACGACGATGGCAATCAGCGCGGTAACGCCCACCAGAATCCAGCGCATTTCGGCGCTGGTCGCTTCCAGTAGGCCCAGCGAAATCCCGCGGTTCTCGGTATAGCGCAGGTCGAAGAAGGGAAGCAGATCAATCACATACCGCTGGCGCAGTTGCAGCGGGCCGA
Organism: Sphingomonadales bacterium BRH_c3; assembly: GCA_001515985.1. Taxonomy (GTDB): domain Bacteria; phylum Pseudomonadota; class Alphaproteobacteria; order Sphingomonadales; family Sphingomonadaceae; genus Erythrobacter. The sequence continues at coordinate 3,607 of LOET01000141.1, forward strand.
TCACCAGCCATTTCACGAACTGGTCGCTGGCGAAGATCAGCGCGGCAATGCCAATGCCGATCAGCCGGTTGCGGGTGAACAGATCGCTCATGCAGCTGCGCCCCCAAAGGCATCCACCGCGCTTACCACATCATCGCAGCGCCCGCACAGATCGCCGTCTTCCGCCACTTCGGGCAAAAGGCGCCAGCAGCGGCCGCATTTGTGGTGGTTGCTCTTGCTCACGGTCACGTCGGCGCCTTGCCCGCGTGTGACTGTCGCGGTGATGAACAGTTCGGCGAGATCAGCGTCGCTGAAGCCTTCGGGCACCGCATCGGCGGGCACGGTGACTTCGGCTTCCAGGCTGGAGCGGATCAGCTTGTCTCGGCGCAGCGGTTCGATCGCCTCGTTCACGCGCTCGCGCAAGACGCGCAGCTTTTCCCAGCGACCGCCGTCCGCTTCCACGCCCGGCACTGCCGGCCATTCAAGCAGATGTACGCTGCCGCCATCGGGATAGCGCGTGCTCCAAACTTCCTCGGCGGTGTAGACCAGCACCGGCGCGGCATAGCGCACGAGGGCGTGGAACAGGATGTCCAGCACGGTGCGATAGGCATTGCGGGTGCCCGAATCCGGCCCGTCGCAATAAAGCGTGTCCTTGCGGATATCGAAGAAGAATGCGCTCAGGTCTTCATTGCAGAAATCGACCAGCAGGCGGGTATAGGTGTTGTAATCGTAATCATCGACCGCCTGCCGCAGCTTCCCGTCAAGATCGGCCAACAGCGCCAGCACATAGCGTTCGAGCTCGGGGATTTCGCCTGCATCGCCCATGTCGCCCACGAAACCGTCAAGCGCGCCGAGCAGATAGCGGAAGGTATTGCGCAGCTTGCGGTATTGGTCGCCCACGCCTTTCAGGATTTCATCGCCGATGCGGTGATCCTCGGTAAAATCGACCGAAAGCGCCCACAGCCGGATGATGTCCGCGCCGGTTTGCTCCATCACCTTGAGCGGATCGATGGTGTTGCCGAGCGACTTCGACATCTTCTTGCCCTTGGCATCCATGGTGAAGCCGTGGGTCAGCACCTGGTCATAAGGCGCGCGGCCGCGCGTGGCGCAGCTTTCGAGCAGTGAGGACTGGAACCAGCCGCGGTGCTGGTCAGAGCCTTCGAGATAGAGATTGGCGGGCCATTGCAGGTCGGGCCATTTGCCGCTTTCGAGCACGAAGCTGTGGGTGCAGCCCGAATCGAACCAGACGTCGAGAATGTCGGTCACCATCTCGAAGTCTTCGGCGCGATAGTCATTGCCGAGGAATTCCTGCGCGCGCGCCTCGTCCCAGGCATCGACGCCTTCTTCGCGCACGGCCTTGACGATGCGCTGATTCACCGCCGGGTCTTGCAGGTATTCGCCGCTCTTGCGATTGACGAACAGCGTGATCGGCACGCCCCAGGCGCGCTGGCGGGAAAGCACCCAGTCAGGCCGCCCCTCGACCATGCTGCCGATGCGGCGGCGGCCCTTTTCTGGCACGAAGCGCACGCGGCGAATTTCATCCATCGCACGCTCACGCAGGGTGGGTGCAGCGCACAGGGCTTCCTCTGACGGATCAATCGCACCGCCTTCCGATTCCCAGCTCTTGTCTTCTTTCGACTTGGGCTCGAGCCATGGCAGCGGCCTGTCCATCGGCACGAACCATTGCGGCGTGCAGCGGAAGATTACTTTGGCTTTCGAGCGCCACGAGTGGGGATAGCTATGCTGGTAGTCCGCACTGGCGGAAAGCAGCGCACCGGCCTCGCGCAGGTCGGAGCAGATCGGGCCATCGGGGGCGTTGAAGCCGGGGTTGATGACACTGCGGCGGCGCTCGTCACTGCCGCCAAGCCACGGCCAGTCGTCGCGGTAGATCCCGCCATCATCGACCGCGAACACAGGATCGATCCCATGCGCCTTGCACAGGTCGAAATCGTCCTCGCCATGATCGGGCGACATATGAACCAGGCCGGTGCCGCTCTCGGTGGTGACGAAATCGCCCGGCAGGAACGGGCGGGGGCGCGCGAAGAATTCGAGTGCACGTTCCCACGCTTCGTCATCCCGGACTTGATCCGGGATCCCGCTTGTTTGAGCGTCGCTGGAAGTCAGCGGGACCCCGGCTCGGGGGCCGGGGTGACGGGATTTGAGGAGGTTGTAGATCGGATGGCGGGCCACGGTTCCGGCGAGGTCGGAGCCTTTGAAGACTTTCCCCTCAAGGAGGGCTAGTCTTGGCTTTGCTCCATCGGGCATCGGAGGCAGTAATTTGTCGACACGGTTCCGAAGCTCGCTTGCCAACGCGGTTGAGACCAAGATTTTCTTGCCGGCCCATTCCAACAATGGATGTGCGGCTTGGGCGGCTGAAACATGTCCGTCGCCCACCGCTGATGCGCCCATAGCGACCGTGAAAAGAGTGTACTCGACCTCCGGCCCATAGGCGATCGCCTGATTGACCGGGATCGTCCACGGCGTGGTCGTCCAGATCACCGCATGCGCGCCGACCAGCTCGGGGATCGGGCTTTCGACAATCTCGAATGCCACATCGACCTGCGTGGAGGTGATGTCCTCGTATTCGACCTCAGCCTCGGCCAGCGCGGTCTTTTCGACCGGGCTCCACATCACCGGCTTGGCCCCGCGATAGAGGTTGCCCGTCTCGGCGAATTTCATCAGCTCGGATACGATCACCGCCTCGGCCGCGAAATCCATGGTGAGATAGGGATTGTCCCAATCGCCCATGATGCCCAGCCGCTTGAGCTGTTCGCGCTGGGTATCGACCCAGTGCTGGGCATAGGCGCGGCATTCGGCGCGGAATTCCTTCGGCGGAACCTCGTCCTTGTTGAGCTTCTTCTTGCGGTATTGTTCCTCGATCTTCCATTCGATCGGCAGTCCGTGGCAATCCCAGCCCGGTACATAAGGGGCATCCTTGCCGATCAGGTTCTGCGTGCGGCAGACCATGTCTTTCAGGATATGGTTGAGCGCATGGCCGATATGCATGTCGCCATTGGCATAGGGCGGGCCGTCATGCAGGATGAACTTTTCACGCCCCGCGCGTGCCTCGCGCAATTGGCGATAGAGCCCTTCGTTCTCCCAACGCGCCTGAATGCCCGGTTCCTTCTGCGGAAGGCCAGCTTTCATGGGGAAATCGGTCTTCGGCAGGAAGACGGTGTCTCTGTAGTCGCGCTTTTCAGTCATCGCGCGCCGCTTAGAAGCCTTCTCGCCTCGTCGCAATCCTTCTCCATCTGCACCACCAGCGCATCGAGGCTATCGAACTTCGCTTCGGGACGCAGGAAGTGATGGAAGGCGACTTCCACTTCCTGCCCATAGAGATCACCCGAGAAATCGAAGAAATAGGGTTCGAGCAGTTCCTTGGGCGGCTCGAACTGCGGGCGCACGCCCACGCTGGCGGCGCCTTGCAGCACTTGGCCGGTGCTGAGAATCCGCCCGGTCACGGCATAGATGCCGTATTTCGGGCGCAGGTAGTTGTCGATCACGAGGTTGGCCGTGGGATAACCCAATTCGCGCCCGCGCTTGTCGCCATGCTCCACGATCCCGCGAATGGCGAAGGGCCTGGTCAGCAGCCGGGCAGCGGTTTCGCAGTCACCCTGGCGCAAAGCCTCGCGGATGCGGCTGGATGACACAATGCCGTCTGTATCCGAAACGGGTTCAACCACGCGGTTGTGCAGACCAAGCTGGCCGCCAACTTCCCGCAGCAGACCGACATTGCCCTTGGCACCCTTGCCAAAGGTGAAGTCGCCGCCGGTCACAACGCCGTGCGCGCCGAAGCGTTCGATCAGGATGTCAGAGATGAAATCCTCCGCGCTGGTTCCGGCCAGCTCGCCATCGAAATGGAACACCAGCATCGCGGTGGCCCCGGCGGCAAGGTAGAGTTCCTGCCGCTGCTCCAGCGTGGTCAGGCGGAACGGCGGCACATCGGGCCTGAAGAAACGCACCGGATGCGGATCGAAAGTGGCGATGATCGAGGGGCGACCTTCGTCCTTCGCCCAGGCAATCGCTTCGCCCGCCACCGCCTGGTGCCCCTTGTGAAAGCCGTCAAAATTGCCCAGCGCAATCACCGCGCCGCGCAGGGCCACGGGCATTTCCTCGCGATGATCGAGCCATCTCATGCGGCAGGCTCGCTTGTTTCGCCAACAGGCAGCTGGGCCAGTGGCACCAGTCCGGCGCGCAGCACGCGCAAGGCATTTTCGCCCATGGCAGCGCGGATTTCGGCTTCGCTGAAGCCCTCGTTCATCAGCGCCTGGGTTACCTGCATCAGCTGCGACGTGTCGAAGCGAACCGTGGTCGCTCCGTCATAGTCGCTACCCAGCGCGACATGCTCGATGCCGACCAAATCGCGGACATGCTTCATCGCCCTTGCGGCCGCGCGCGCATCGGTGCTGCAGATGGCGCCCTCCCAATAGCCGACGCCGATCACCCCGCCGGTGGCGGCAACCCCGCGTATTTCATCATCGGTGAGGTTGCGGTTGACCTTGCAGGTGGCCTGCACTCCGCCGTGGCTGGAGACGACCGGGCGCCGCGCCATGGCCAATATCTCGGCAACACATTGGTGGCTGCAATGGGCGATATCGACCACCATGCCCATCTCCTCCATGCGGCGCACGGCTTCGCGGCCCATTTCGGTCAGCCCGCCCTTGGCCTCGCCATGCATCGATCCGGCCAGCTCGTTGTCGAAGAAATGGGTCAGCCCCGCCATCCGCATGCCCGCGCCGTAGAGCTTTTCGAGATTGGCAATATCGCCCTCAAGGCTCTGCAGCCCTTCGGCGCTGAACAGCGCGCCAACCGGCTTGCCCCCCGCAGGCGTCGCCCAGACCGCTTCGCCGATCGGCGTGCAGGTTTCGCACGCAATCGCATCTTCCAGCTTTTCGAGATCGGCAGCGCTGCGCACCAGCCACAGGGCATTCTGGCTGCCCTCTGCCGCCTTCTCCAGCTTCTTCGCATGCCAAAGCGAACGTTCGAGCAATGAAGTCCAGGTCTGGGTCGGCTGGAGCTGGGCGATCACCAGTTCGGTGATCTGGTCGGTGTCGGACGGGTTTGAATCGTAATTCTGGTCGTCAGGCGATTTGGTCACGCTGGAAAACACCTGCAGCGCCACATTGCCGTCCTGCAAACGCGGCAGGTCCATGTGTCCGCGATCCGCGCGTTCGAGCAGATTGCGCTTCCACAGCAAGGTATCGGAATGCAGATCGACGATGGCCAGCGTCTTGTGCAGCGCCCGGGCCTCGTCCGAAACCTCGATCAGCGGCTGGCCATCGATCCGGTTGGTCTGCTCCTCGACATATCCGGGGGCGAAGATGAAAAAAGCGACCGCTGCCGCCAGCACCAGCCCAAGCAACGTATAGATAGTCTTGCGGATCATGCGGCGCTCTCCCTTCGCCTTTCATAGGTCACGAAGGAATAGGCGGGATTATCGCCTGCCGCTTCGTGATCCTCGCGCGATACCTCCTGCCATATAGCGCGATCGATCGGCGGCATATGGGTATCGCCCTCATAGTGCGCATGTACTTCGGTCAACTCGATGCGCTCGGCTTCCTGTTCGAACAGCGCAAAGATCTCCGCGCCGCCAATCACCGCCACCGGGCTATCACCTGCAAGCTGGAGCGATTCGGTGCGCGAATGGGCCACTTCCGCGCCCTCTGCGCTCCATCCGCGATCGCGGGTGAGCACAACATGGCGCCTTCCGGGGAGCGGGGCGGGGAAACCTTCGAAGGTCTTGCGTCCCATGATCATCGGATTGCCCAGCGTCAGCGATTTGAAGCGCTTAAGGTCAGCCGAAAGGTGCCAGGGCAGTTTGCCATCCTTGCCGATCACGCCATTGGCGGCGCGGGCATAGATGAGGAACAGGCCGTTGTTCATTTTCAGGCTCTGGCTTTGCCGACCCGAGTGACATGGCCCATCTTGCGGCCTTCGCGCACCTCACGCTTGCCGTAGAGATGCAGATGCGCCTCTCCGTCTTCAGCCAGGATTCCATAGGCACCAAGTGCATCGGCGCCCACGATATTGCGCATTTCGACGGTCTCGAAACGGGTTGCGGTCGAGCCCAGCGCAAGGCCGCAGATCGCGCGGATATGGTTTTCGAACTGGCTGGTGGCCGCTCCCTCGATGGTCCAGTGCCCCGAATTGTGCACCCGCGGCGCCATTTCGTTGAACACCGGCCCCCCCATCGGACCATCGGGTGCGGTAGCGAAGAATTCCAGTGTCAGCACGCCGACATAACCCAGCGCTTCGGCGGTCTGCCGGGCGATGTCGCGCGCAGCCTCGACCTGCGCCTCCACTATCTCGCCTGCCGGAAGGGTCGAAGTCAGCAACATGCCGCCCTTGTGCACATTGGCGGTGGAATCCCAATAGCGCACTTCGCCATCCGCGCTGCGCACCAGGATGACCGAAAATTCGGTGATGAAATCGACCAAGCCTTCATAGACGCATGGGCGCCCCGGGAAGCGAACGCTGGCAGCATCCCGATCCGATCCGATCCGCCACTGGCCCTTGCCGTCATAACCGTCGCGCGCGGTCTTGAGGATACCGGGCGCGCCGATCCGCTCTACCGCGTGCATGAAGTCCTCGTCCGAATCGACTGCGGCATAGGGCGCGGGCTTGCCCCCGAGCCGCTCGACGAAACGCTTTTCCTTGAGGCGGTCCTGCGCAGTTTCGAGCGCGCGCGGGTGCGGGGCCAGGAGGGTCTGCGGGATCGCCGCGACCGCGCTCAGCGGCACATTCTCGAATTCCCAGCTCACCACGTCGCATTTCGCGGCAAAGGCAGCGAGCGCGCGTTTGTCGCCCCAGCCGTTGGCGAAGAAATCGCTGCAGACTTCGGCCATCACATTGTCGCCCTCTGGCGCATAGCCGATCGTGCGGTAGCCAAGCTGGGCAGCGGCCATGGCCATCATCCGGCCCAGTTGGCCGCCGCCGAGAATACCGATGGTGGAACCTGGTGCTAACGCCAAGAAACTCTACCCCGTTCGCCCTGAGCCTGTCGAAGGGCCGTTCTTCCTTCTAGCTCGGCTTTAAAGAGAAATACGGGGCTTCGACAAGCTCAGCCCGAACGGACATGATAGAATAAGCTAGTCGACCGGTGTCTCACCCACCGCTGCGCTGCACGCCGCGCGCCAGGCCTGCAGCCGCTCGGACAGATCTTCGTCGCCCAGCGCGAGAATGGCAGCAGCCAGCAGCCCGGCATTGCGCGCGCCCGC
>LOET01000142.1 GCA_001515985.1 Sphingomonadales bacterium BRH_c3
TGGTGGGCGGCGGGGGCGAGCTCACGCGGGCGCAAGCCGCCAGTGCCAGCACAGCCACAACAACCGACGCGGATCTCGATCTGCGCCGGTTCATGGCGGTTCTCCTCAATAGGAATGCGGCGAGGCGCTCAGCCCTCGTCGGTCTCGTCAAGCAACCAGTCAGGCGCCGCCGACGTGACATCGCGCGAGAAGGTCCAGACATCGCGGCTTTCCACCGCATCGTCGAGCGATCCGGCGATGACATTGCCTTCCTTGTCGCGCGTGACCGCTGCGATATCCGACACGAACAGCACCGCAACACGCGCCATTCGCCCGTCAAGCACAGCCGAATGTATGCGGGTGTCCTCTATCCGGATCAACTTGTTGTCGAGCGTCTGCCCAGCCGCTTCCCGCGCGTCGATCGCGCCGCTGAAACCGGCGTAGACATCGCCATCGCACAGTTCCTTCAGCGTCTCGCGATCACCGTTCCAGAAGGCTTCCAGCACCATCTCATAAGCGCCCTTGGCACCCGCGAGAAAGGCGGTGATATCAAATCGCGGGTCAGCCGCGGCAATCTCGCGCACGCCCCGCTCAACCGCAGGCACCAAGCCATCAAGCCGGTTCTGTGGAGCAATCTGGACAACCGTCTGTGCGGCAGGTTTCGGCGCGGCGGCCCGGGCACGATCCTCATCACCTGCCCCGAAGCGATGCGGGATCGACTCTTCTTCATGTTCGGCACGCTGGCCAAGCACGGAATAGAGCCTGAGGCCAAGGAAGGCCGCAATCATGGCGAGAATGACAATTTCAACAATCACTTGATCTATCCAGCGGTTGGCAAGCGCGGAACAGCCGCGCCTTCTTTTGCCCCTTTGACGACAGATAGGACTTTAGAGGCCCCTCGACAACGCCGGATCGGGAGATTCGGTCCCTTTTTTCTGATGCCATGGTATAGTCGCATCGGTTGCGGGAACCGCGCTTGGATGCTAGGCGGCGCGCCAAACCACCACGCAGGTGGCATCCCGATCGTATATTCCTCACAAACAAACACGTGAAAGAGCACCGAACAATGGCCGACGAAGGCGATATCCTGACCGATCTCAATCCAACCCCACCGCAGGGCAATGGCGCAGATACACTGCCGTCCGCCGGAATTATCACGCAATATGTCAAAGATCTTTCGGTTGAGAATCCCAATGCGCCCGAGGTGTTCCAGTGGAAGGAACAACCGCAGATCGACTTGCAGTTCAACATCGGCGCAAACAAGATCAGCGATGAAGTGACCGAGGTCGAGCTCAAGGTGAATGTCACCGCCAAGTCATCGCAGGGCAACGCCTACCTGGTCGAGCTGGCTTATTGCGGACTTATCGGCATCCGTAATGTGCCCGAGGACCAGGCGCATGCCTTCCTTTTTGCCGAAGCGCCGCGCCTGCTGTTCCCTTTCGCCCGCGCAGTTGTGGCCGACGCAGTACGTGATGCCGGGTTCCAGCCATTGATGATCGACCCGATCGATTTCAACGGGCTCTACATCCAGCAGCTGCAAGCGAAGCGCGAGCAGGAAGCGGCGGCTGCCGAATCGCCCGCCAGCGAGGCCTGAGCGAGCCTCGGTTTGATCGGGCGGTTCTGACATGAGCCTGGTCAAGAACCTGGGAACGATTGGCGGGCTGACCGCCGTCAGCCGCGTGTTCGGCTTTGTCCGCGACATCATGCTGGCCCGCGTACTGGGCGCGGGCGGCGTGGCCGACGCCTGGCAGCTTGCCTTCCAGCTGCCCAACCTGTTCCGCAGACTTTTCGCCGAAGGGGCCTTTGCCAGTGCCTTCGTGCCGCTATTCAACCGTCACATGGCCGAAGGCGAAAGCGAGGCCCGCCGCTTTGCCAGCGAAGTGCTGGCAATCCTGCTTCCGATACTGGTGCTGTTCGGCGCCATTATGATGTTGGCCATGCCGTGGGTGCTGTGGCTGTTCGCCAATGCCCAGTTGCGTGCAGACCCTGGAACCTACGCGCAGGCGGTCAAGATGGGGCAGATTGCCTTCCCCTATCTGCTGTTCATGAGCCTCGCCACGCTGACTGCGGCGGTTCTCAACTCGCTGTCGCGCTTTGCCGCAGCGGCAGCAGCTCCGATCCTGCTCAATATCTGCCTGCTGGTGGCGCTGTTCTGGGGGGCGGCCCAGCCGAGCGGTGAGGCGACACGCCAGCAGGTAGGGCTTTACCTGGCGGTTGCAGTCTCGGTTAGCGGGCTGCTCCAGCTCGCCTGGCTCGGCTACTGGATGCGCCGGGCGGGCTTTTCGATCCCGCTGCGCCGCCCGCGCCTCACCCGGCAGGTGAAGGAAATGTTCGTCCTGATCGTGCCCGCCGTGTTCGGCGCCGGCGTTTACCAGATCAGCCGCTTCATCGATCTGGCCTTCATCCGCGTGCTGCCCGATGGCAGCCTGACCTATATGGCCATGGCCGACCGCTGGAACCAGTTGCCGCTGGGAATCATCGGGATTGCGCTGGGCACCGCTATACTGCCCGCGCTGAGCCGCTTCATCGCGCGTGAGGAGGGCCAGGAAGCGCAGCGCCTGCAATCCAACGCGATCGAACTGTCGATGCTGCTCACCGTGCCTGCCGCCGTGGCGCTGTTCGTGACCGGGAGCGCCTTCGTGCGGGTGTTCATGCAGGCCGGAGCATTCACGCCTGAAGATGCCGCGATCACGGGGATGCTGGTTTCCGGCCTGGTCATTGGCCTGCCGGCCTATGTGCTGGTCAAGGTGCTGACGCCCAATTTCTTCGCCCGCAAGGATACCCGCACCCCGGTCATCACCGCCGCGATCAGCCTGACGGTTGCGGTGGCGCTCAATCTCTATTTCGTGCCGCGCATCGGCGTGCTTTCGCTCGCCGTAGCGGGCGCGGCCGGGGCCTGGGTCAATACCGCACTGCTTTATGGCATATTGGTGCGGCGCGGGTTTTTCCGCTTGACCGCACGCGTCACGGGCCGGCTGGCGCGCATCACTCTTGCCGCCCTGCCGATGGGTGCGGCGCTGTGGCTGGCGATGATCTATGGCGACCCCTATTTCAGCGGCTCGACAATCGAACGCGGGCTGTCGATCATGGCGCTGATGCTTATCGGCATCGCCACTTATGCGATTTTCGCCGTGTTGCTTGGGGTGCTCGACAAGGCGGCGGTCCAGCGCCTAATGCGCCGCCAGGCCTAAATACCAGTTCAGAGAATCTTCCATGCGCGTTGTTTCCGGCATCCAGCCCACCGGCAAGCCCCATCTCGGCAATTACCTCGGTGCGATCCGCAATTATGTGAAACTGCAGCACGATGCCGTGGCAGCAGGCGGCGAGTGCCTGATCTTCATTGCCGATCTGCACGCCATTTCGATGCAGCATGATCCGCGGGAATTGCATTCCTCCACCCTTGAACTGGTTGCCACGCTGGTCGCCTGCGGTCTCGATACCGACAAGGCGATCCTGTTCAACCAGGCGCAGGTGCCCGCGCATGCCGAACTGCAATGGTTGCTAGGCGGCACGGCGCGAATGGGTTGGCTGAACCGCATGACCCAGTGGAAAGACAAGGCTGGCAAGAACCGCGAGGGGGCCTCGGTTGCGTTGTTCACTTATCCGGTGCTGCAAGCAGCGGACGTACTGCTGTACCAGGCGACGCATGTGCCGGTAGGCGAGGACCAGAAGCAGCACCTGGAGCTGGCGCGCGACATCGCGCAGAAATTCAACAATGATTTCGCTTCCGATGAGGCGCCGGTCTTCACCCTGCCCGATCCGATCATCCCGCCCGAAGCGGCACGGATCATGAGCCTGCGCGATGGCAGCGCCAAGATGAGCAAGTCCGATCCCAGCGACATGAGCCGCATCAATCTGGCTGACGATGCCGACGAGATCATGAAGAAGGTCAAGAAGGCCAAAACCGATCCTGAACCGCTGCCGAGCGAGGCCAAGGGGCTGGAAGGGCGGCCCGAAGCATTGAACCTGGTCGGGATCTATGGCGCGCTTTCAGGCCAAGGCACGGATGCCGTGCTGAGTGAATTCGGCGGGCAGGGCTTCGGCGTGTTCAAGCCCGCCCTGGGCGAATTGCTGGTCGAAACTCTGGCGCCGATCGGCGCACGATTTCGAGAGCTCAAGGATGACCGCGAAACGCTCGACGCGATTCTGGCACGCGGCGCAGCATGCGCCCGGGAGCTGGGCACCCCCACTCTCGATGCCGCCTACAAGGCGCTGGGGCTGGTGCGCGCACGCGGCTGAGGCGGTAAAATTGCACGGGGCAAATGCATTCAATTCCCGTTCACCCCTTTTGGTTTACTTCGCAGCACTTAAATGACAGCTTGCGTCGTCGAGGCGCAGCAATATGAGCGTCCTTTCGGCGCAAACCAGATTGAAGGTGGCGATATGACCAAGACAAGCCGTTTCAGCGCCCGCGCGCTCAGGATTGCGTCCGTGCCCATCTTGCTGGCAGGGCTGGCGGCCTGCGCTTCACCCGGCTTCAAAGCCGATGTGTCGCGCTTCCAGGCAACATTGCCCGCACCCGCAGGCGAGACTTTTGCCGTAGTGGCAGACGATCCGGCGCTTGCCGGTGGGCTCGAATTCGCGCTCTATGCCGATATGGTCGAAGCCCAGATGGAACGGCTGGGCTATACCCAGTCCAATCCAGAAAATGCCGGCCTGCTGGTGCGCTTTGACTATGGCGTCGACAATGGCCGCGAAAAGGTGCGCTCGACCGGGGCGGGTGCGTATGATCCGTTCTGGAGCCCGTGGTATCGCGGCTATTACCGCAGCGGGTTCCATCGCCCATACGGCGCTTGGGGTTATGGCTTCTACGATCCGTGGTTCGGCGGTCCGGATGTTCGCAGCTACACCGTCTATACCAGCGGGATCGACTTGAAGATCGACGATACGGAAACTGGCGAACGGCTGTTCGAAGGCAAGGCGCAGGCGGTCTCTTCCTCGAACCGCCTGCAATATCTTGTGCCCAATCTGGTCGAGGCGATGTTCGTCGATTTCCCCGGAAATTCGGGCGAGACACTGCGGATTACGATCAAGCCCGAAGAGAACAAGGTCCGCCGGCTCGATAACTGACCAACTGCCGGTAAACGATCAGACCAGCTTCACGTGCCCACCGGTTGAGCCAAAGCCGCCGGTGCCGCGCGCGGTTTCGCTCAGTTCCTCGACTTCGTCCCAAGCCGCCTGAATAACCGGCGCCAGCACCAGCTGCGCCACGCGGTCTCCGCGTGCAATCGGGAACGGTTCGGGGCCATGGTTGATCAGGATGATTTTGAGCTCGCCGCGATAATCGCTGTCGATCGTGCCCGGCGTGTTGGGTACGGTGATGCCGTGTTTCAGCGCAAGGCCGCTACGCGGCCGCACCTGAATTTCGTAACCCTGAGGGATCGCCAGCGCCAGCCCGGTCGCCACGGCATACCGTGCACCAGGGGCAAGCGTGACGGTTTCGGCGGAAACCACGTCCATCCCGGCTGCCCCGTCGGTGGCGTAACGCGGCAATTCCAGACCTACGCCATTGGGCAGGCGTTTGACCTGCACCGCAACCTGATCAGCCATTGGCTTCCTTTTCTGCCAGCGCCTCTGCCATCCGCTGCACCAGCGCCAACGCCACTTCGAGCTTGGGCATTTGTTCCAGGCTCTCGACGCCCGCATCATTGATGATGTGCACCCGGTTGGTGTCCCCGCCCATCACGCTCTCGCCCTTGGGGCCAGAAACATCATTGGCAATGATCCAGTCAGCCGCCTTGCGCTTGCGCTTCTTCTTGGCGTTGTCGATCACATCCTCGGTCTCGGCGGCAAAGCCGATCACCAGCTTGGGCCGGTCAGTTGCTGCTGCGACGTTGGTGAGAATATCGGGGTTCTCGGTCAGCACCAGCGCAGGCGGAGCAGAGCCCCGCTTTTTCATCTTTTCGGGTTTGAAATCCTTGGGGCGCCAGTCAGCGACCGCAGCCACCATCACCGCGACATCTGCCGGCATGGCCTGCTTGACCGCTTCCGACATCTGCATCGCGCTTTCGACATCAACCCGCTTAACCCCTTCGGGCGTCTTGAGCGAGACCGGACCGGACACCAGTGTGACCTTGGCTCCCAGCGCAGCGGCGGCTGCGGCAATGGTAAAGCCCTGTTTGCCAGAGGACCGGTTGGCAATGTAGCGGACCGGATCGATCGCTTCCCAGGTCGGCCCGGCGGTGACCAGCACATGCTTGCCTTTGAGCGGGCGATGCCCGGCTGCGACCTTAAATTCACCGCCGCCCAGCGCGTCTTCCTCGGCGGCCTCGACATCTCTGGCTTCAGGTGCCGGTGCGGGCATTTCGCCTTCCAAGGGTTCAGGCTCTGCGGCCCCCTCCTTGACGGTATGGTTCATCGCTTCGGGATCGGTTGGCGGGGCGGAACTTGCCCCGCCCTTCTTGGCCAGAATCGGGCCGCCTTCAACCGGCAACTCGCCTTCGCCCGCCTCTTCGCCTGCGGGCAAAGCCTCATCATTCTCGGCTTCGGCCGCCAGCATCGCGGCTTCCTCTTCGGCAAGGAATTCAGCCTCGATATCCTCGGCAGTGCGCTTGGCAGTCGAGCGCGGGATGATCGAAGCCAGCAATCCGCCCAGCCCGCCGCCCTTGGGCGCAACCTCAGGCTCGATCGCTTCAACGACATCTTCTGATTCGGCTTCTTCGTCCGGTTCGATTGCCGGAGCGGCGACAGGCGCGGCCCGCACAGGCACTTCAACTTCGATTCCGAAGCGGCCAGCGATTTCGGCCCAGATCACTTCCGGCTCTGGCAGGCGGCCATAGCCGAATTCTCCGCAGGCCATCGCGCCCTGATCCGGATCGAGCACTGTCACGCCCGCTTCCCGCAGCCAGGCAAGATTGCGCTGCGTCGCTTCATGTTCCCACATGCGCACATTCATCGCCGGGACCGCGATCACCGGCTTGTCGGTCGCCAGGATCAGCGTGGTGGCCAGATCATCGGCAATCCCCGCCGCCATCTTGGCCATCAGGTCAGCCGTTGCCGGGCACACCACCACCAGGTCCGCCTCGCGGCTGAGCTGGATATGGCCCATCTCGGCTTCGTTCTTGAGATCCCACAAGGTGGTATGGACCTGGTTCTCGCTCAGCGCTGCCAGCGCCATGGGTGTGACGAACTGCTGGCCGCCTGCGGTCAGCACGCAAGTGACATCGCCCCCACCCTTGCGGATGAGGCGGACCAGCTCGCACGATTTATAGGCAGCGATACCGCCGCCCACGACGAGCAGAATTTTCGGTCCAGCACCGCTCACGAGCGAATTCCCGTGTCAGCGCCCAGCGACACACTCATAATTGCGTTGAGCTCCCCCTTGGTTGATCCGCGTCACGCTTAGCCGCACAGCCAGCCCCAGCCAACCCTGCAAGGCCAACCCTGCGACATAGTGGTTAAGTTTTACCTAGCGCTTTCCTAACATGCAGCTAACATCGCTGCGAGGTCTGAGGGGATATTTCCATGATTTTGGTGTTACGCGCGCTGCTTTTCGTTGGCGGTCTGTTCTTCGTAGCGATGGGAATTGGCTTCCTGCTGACCCCGGTCGGCTCGGCAGCCAGCTTCGGCCTTGCCCCGCAGGGCGTAATGGGCCTGGCCACGATCAGGGCCGATATGACCGCGTTTTTCGTGGTCGCTGGCGGATGTCTGATCTGGGGCGGCTGGTCGCGCAAGGGCGATCCCTTGCTGGTTTCGGCCGCGCTGATGGCAATCGCGCTGATCGGGCGGATCGTGACGCTGATGACCGACGGCCCCTATCAGGGGTTCTGGCAGCCGATGCTGATCGAAGCGGTCATCGTGGTCATCGCGCTGATCGGCAGCCGCATGTTGCCGCACCATGCTTTCGAAGGCGAAGACTAGCCGATCCAGCCCAGCGCCAGGACGCCGTAGAGCGCCGCTGCGCCCAGCGCCGCAGCAAGCAAATAGCCTGGCCAGCTGCGCTGTTTTCCTGTGCCAGGGCCAACGATCAGTTCGACGTCAGGCAATGGCGGCGGTTCGGGCGCGCCGCCCCTGGGCGGGAATTTCTCCTCCAGCCGCCGGACAAGTCCAGGCAGGTGCAGCAAGGTCGAAACATACTCCCGAATCGCATCGGCCAAGGCCGCCTCGGGGCCCAGCTCGTCACGCACCCAGCTGCGCACATAGGGCGCAGACGTGTCCCACATGTTGATCTGGGGGTTGAGCTGGGTCGCAATGCCTTCGACCATCACCATGGTCTTCTGTAACAGCAGCAAATGCGGCTGGGTCTGCATGTCGAAATCGCGGGTGATCGCAAACAAGCCGTCGAGCATCTGGCCCACGCTGAGTTCGCTCACCGGTTTGCCGCGCATCGGCTCGCCCACGGCGCGCAGCGCGGTCGCGAATTCGTCGACCGAGTGATAGCTCGGCACATATTGCGCCTCGAAATGGATTTCCGCCACGCGGCGGTAATTGCCGGTGGTGAGGCCATAGAGGATTTCTGCCAGCCACACCCGCGCACGCCGATCGATCCGCCCCATAATGCCGAAATCGATCGCTGCGATCGTGCCATCATCCTCCACGAACAGATTGCCCTGGTGCATATCGGCGTGGAAATAACCGCCCGAGATCGCTTGCGTCAGGAAAGCGAGCACCAGCCGATTGGCCAGTTCGGGCAGGTCATGTCCCTTGGCCCT
The DNA here is from genome assembly GCA_001515985.1 of Sphingomonadales bacterium BRH_c3. GTDB lineage: Bacteria > Pseudomonadota > Alphaproteobacteria > Sphingomonadales > Sphingomonadaceae > Erythrobacter. Next base: position 8,631 of record LOET01000142.1, read on the forward strand.
GAGCTCGTCGACCTTGCTGATCTTGATGCCGTCGACCCATTCGATCGTCATCACCCGGCCATTGGTTCGATCCCAGTCGACCTCCGGAATGCGGTAGCCGGCAAAACCCTTCATCGAATCTGCCAGTTCAGAGGCCGATGCCGCCTCGCGCCGCAAGTCCAGCTCGCGATTGGTCCAGCGCTTGAAATTGGCGATGGTCAGCCGCGGGCGGAGCCGGCGTGCCTCGTCGCTGCCCAGCGCCTCAAGATGCGCAGCGGCCCATTCATAGGTGCCAATGTCGCTCGCAAAGCGTTCGCGGATGCCGGGCCGCAGCACCTTCACCGCCACCTGGCGCCCGTCGCTCGTCACCGCGCGGTGGACCTGCGCGATCGAGGCTGCACCAACCGGAACCGGATCGATATGCTGGAACAGTTCGCTCAGCGGCTTGTCGAAAGTCGCGGTAATCGATGCCTCGATCTCGGCAAAGGGCACCGGCGGCAGGCTATCCTGCAAGGTCAGCAGATTGTGCGCGGCCTCAACCCCGACCAGATCTGGCCGCGTAGCCAACGTCTGGCCCAGCTTGATCGCGGCAGGGCCGATATCCGTGAACGCACCGGCATAATCGGGAACCGCTGGCTGGAAAGTGCCCAGTCGGGCGATACGCGCCAGCCGCTTGACCGGCAGCGGGGTGTTGGGATCGCGTTCGATCCCGCGCAGCGCACCATGCCGCGCCAGCGTACGGCCCCATTTGAGCAGCCGCCAGATATGCGTGGCCGGACGTGGCAACCTAAATCTTCCAACCCGAATGGATCGCGACCAGCCCGCCCATGATCGGTTCGACCCGTGTGTTCACAAAGCCTGCCTCGCGGATCATCCGTTCAAAGCTCGGCATATCGGGAAACCGGCGGATCGATTCTATCAGGTAGCGATAGGAATCCTCGTCATCGGCAATCGCCTTGCCGATCGCGGGCACCAGCCTGTGCGAATAAACGTCATAGATTTCCTTGAAGCCGGGCCATTCGGTGGTCGAGAATTCGAGGCAGAAAAAGCGCCCGCCGGGCCTCAGCACCCGGTGCGCCTCGCGCAGCGCCTTGGGAATATCGGTGACGTTCCTGATCCCGAAAGCAATGGTGTAGGCATCAAAGGTGTTTGACGGGTATGTGAGCGTTTCAGCATTCTGGCATGACCATGACAGGCCATCTATCCCGCGTTCCATGGCGCGCTCGATCCCTACATCGAGCATGTCCTGGTTGATGTCAGCCACCACCACTTCGGCCCCACGCGCTGCCAGGCGGAAGGCGATGTCGCCCGTGCCGCCGGCCATATCCAGGATCGCCTCATGCGGCTGCGGCTTTACCCGGCGCACGAAACGATCCTTCCACAGCCGGTGCATCCCGCCCGACATGGCATCGTTCATCACGTCATATTTGCGCGCGACATTGGAAAACACCGCGCCCACGCGGCGGGTCTTTTCTTCGGGGGCTACATCTTCATAGCCAAAGGAAACTTTATCCGTCATCGCGAGGCGCCTTAGGATGAATTGCGGGCGTGGCAAAGGGTGTTAAAGGAACGTCCTTATTGGGCTGAGCGCCAGCCGGTTCCGTCAATCAGAAGAAACCATGCCAGAACTTCCAGAAGTTGAGACAACGGTTCGCGGGCTCGCGCGGTTCCTTGACGGGGAACGGATCACCCGCGTGCGCGTAAACCGGGCCGATTTGCGCCGCCCCTTCCCGCCCGAGCTGGTGCAGGTGCTGACCGGCGCGCAGGTGACGGGGCTGGGGCGCCGCGCCAAATACGGCCTGATCCACACCGACCGCGACCAGACCATGGTGTTCCATCTGGGTATGAGTGGGAGGTGGCGGATCGATCCCGCCGATGCGGACCGGCATGACCATCTGGTGCTTGAAACCGCGCACAACCGCTTTGCGCTATGCGATCCGCGCCGGTTCGGCTCGGTCGATCTGGTCGAGACTGGCGAACTCGACTGCTGGGCGCCCTTTGCCGCGCTGGGGCCGGAGCCGCTGGGTGATGAATTCAGCGCGACCTATCTCAAATCCGCGCTCATCGGGCGCAAGCAGGCAATCAAGCTGTGCCTGCTCGACCAACGCATCGTCGCCGGGCTCGGCAATATCTATGTCTGCGAGGCGCTGTGGCGTGCGGGCATCCACCCACGCAAGGCAGGCGGCAAGGTCACGCGTCCGCAGCTTGAACGGCTGGTGCCCGCGATCCGCCTAGTGCTCGAGCAATCGATCCGCGACGGCGGTTCCACCCTGCGTGATTATGCCGCGCCCGATGGGGCGCTGGGCTATTTCGCTTGCTCGTTCGATGTTTATGGCCGAGAGGGCGAAGCCTGCCACCGTGATGATGGGGGAGTGATCCGTCGCTTCGCGCAGGGCGGGCGCAGCAGCTGGTTTTGCGCGACGTGCCAGAGGTGAGCCTTTCCTTGACGATTTGGCGAGTCGCGACTATGTGGCGCGCTTTGCGGCGAGGAATCGCCGTTTTTCGTGCAACCTAAATAGTGATTTATCCGGCCGCACAGGGCGGTCGAGAGACAAGGACAGACATGGCCAATACGCCGCAAGCCAAAAAGCGCATCCGCCGCAACAACCGCCGCGCCGAAATCAACGGTGCACGCATGAGCCGCATCCGCAGCTTCGTGAAAAAGGTCGAAGCCGCATGCGAAACCGGTGACAAGGCCGCTGCTGCTGACGCGCTCAAGGCTGCCCAGCCTGAACTCGCTCGCGGCGTGGCCCGCGGCGTGCTCCACAAGAACACCGTTGCCCGCAAGATGTCGCGCCTGACGAAGCGAGTCGCTTCGCTCTGATTCGCGTTTCAGCGGCTTCGCGCCGCTGCCGCATGGCGCACTCCAGCACATAAGGGCCGGCTCTGTTTGGGCGCGGCCCTTTTGTTTTATCCCTGAAGCATAGGGTTCGGCACGAAACCCTAGGTTTTCCCGCGATTCGCATTGGCTTGAGTGGTATTTTGAAGCCAATTCAATCACTTCAACGCAAGTCTGCGGGTTTAAGGCGAGTCAATCAAAATATTTCTGATTTTTTACACCCATCCCCCTTGCGTGAAATAAAAAGGCGTAGATAAAACGTTGGTGCTTGGGGCGGGACAGTCCGGGTTTTTACAAGCTGAAGCGATGGGGGGAAGCGCGGAATCACGATTTCGCGCGGTGGCGAAGCTTTGCCTATCGTTGGTTCGAATAAATCACTCCGGCGCGTGACCGGGGTCGAGATAGGATTTTTTGGGGAATGGTCCAGAATCATGACAAGGCGCGAGCAGCAAAGCGGGCAATCGACGAAGATCTGATGGAAGACGCCGAAGCCGTAAATCTCGCCGCCGACTGGGCCGATATCAGCCAGGGCCTGCGCAAGGATCTGGGCCACCAGCTCCACAGCCAGTGGATCAAACCGATTCAGCTTGGCGGTATCTGCAAGGATTCCGGCACCCTGGATCTGTATCTGCCAACCGAATTTTCCGCCAATTGGGTCAACGACCGGTTCCATGACCGGCTGCAGCTGGCCTGGAAGATCATGCGCAGCGAAGTGCGCAAGGTGCGCATCTCGGTCCATCCGGGACGCCGCCAACTGCCTGAACTGATGCTCGGCAGTGGCCGCCGCCCGGCCAATGACGGCGGCGATGGCAGCGCGATCACGGTAGCTGCCGGCACGATCGGGGATGCCGGCTTCACCAGTTCGGTGGGGCTTGACCCTTCGCTTACCTTTGCCGCCTTTGTAACCGGCGAAGCCAATGTGCTTGCCAAAAACGCGGCAGAGCGCATGGCAGCCACCGAACAGCCACAGTTTTCGCCGCTCTACCTCAAGGCGGCAACCGGCCAGGGCAAGACCCACCTGCTCCACGCGATCGGCCATACCTATCTTTCGGCGCATCCGCGTGCACGCATCTTCTACTGCAGCGCAGAACGTTTCATGGTCGAATTCGTCCAGGCGCTCAAAGCCAACCAGATGATCGAATTCAAGGCCCGTTTGCGCAGTTTCGATTTGCTGCTGGTCGATGACATCCAGTTCATCATTGGCAAGGCGAGCGCGCAGGAAGAGCTGCTCTACACGATTGACGCGCTGCTGGCCGAAGGCAAGCGGCTGGTGTTCGCCGCCGACCGCGCGCCGCAAGCGCTCGACGGGGTCGAG
>LOET01000143.1 GCA_001515985.1 Sphingomonadales bacterium BRH_c3
GTGGGGATTTCTTCATTAGCCTCATCTTTTCATGGAATCAGCCTCGATCCCACGCAGGTGGAGGGCAACTTGATAGCCCCATCACTGCAACCGCAGCCGCACCCACTGTGGTCTACTTTGACGGAACGGGATCGCGCGTCGTTTTCCTTACCGGCTGCGCTTCGCTCCCCAAGCGAAGACTGTACCGGCAACCAATTTCCATAGCAGGCAAGCACCCCATTTGCGTACTCCAATTCCTTGCTCATAAGCAAGGAGGAATAAACGAAAATGCATCATATGCCAATATACCCCTTAAAAAAACACCCAGTCGCAACAGCAAAGCTTGCGCATACGCAAGGGCTATAGACTCAGGTCCGAATCTAGGATAAGTTGAGCAGATAAAAAATTAGCTCTGGGGAGGAGAAAATGCAGAACGACTCGAGAATGGGGGCGGCGCCGCTCCTTGCGCTCCTAATTGTGGGAAGTGGGGTTGCGTTTGCCCAGGAAGCAGAGGCCCAGGAAGCAGAGGCCCAGGAAGCAGACCCGGAAGCCTTGGCTGCCCTGCCAACAAATGAGCGGGCACGCACGAATGAGGATGCTTCTGGGGAAATTATCGTAACCGCACAACGGCGCGATCAAGATTTAATTGACATTCCTATATCGGTCTCTGTTTTAGACGATCGCGCGATCAAGGCGGCGGGGTTAACGACCTTCAGGGACTTACCCGCTATCGCAGTGGGAACGAATATTGCAGCTGTAGGTGGGTATGTGCAACCCACGATAAGAGGAATAACGACTACAGTTATCGGCATTGGACAAGAAAACAACGTGGCTACCTATGTCGACGGATTTTATCAACCAAATCCGCTTGCACTTAATCGAAGTTTGCAGAATATCGATGGCATTCAGATACTAAAAGGACCTCAGGGCACGCTTTTTGGCCGGAACGCCACAGGGGGTGCAATCCTAATAACGACTGCAAACCCGTCATTTGATCGCTCCGGTTCGATCGGCATAAGTTATGGACGATATAATGAAATAATCGGGGATCTTTACTATACCCAGGGCATAGACGATCGCGTTGCCTTAAATATTAGCGGATCTCTGAAGCGCAATGACGGATATATCAAGGACATTGGCGGCTTCGATACGGCCCCCGTCCGCAACTTGCACTTGTCATCCAAGCTTTTATATGAGCCGACAGCAAACCTTTCGTTCATACTTAACGGGCGCTTTGACAAGGTTTCCAACGGAACCGGGTTCGCCGTAACGGGTACTGACCACCTATTGGCCAAGGCGCTCTTTCCGGGCACGCAAATTGTCGAGGATGAATTTAATAAAACGTCCTTGACAGGAGAGCAAGTTTCAAAATCGGAGGTGCGTGGAGTGACGCTCACTGGAGAATGGAAACTGAGCCCCGATGTAAATCTTACGTCGTACAGCAGATACGATAAGACCAAAGACTTGATCAATTTTGATCAAGATTACTCACCCATTCAGTTTGTAGATCTTTTGTTGATTCAACGACAGCGAAACATATCGCAGGAGTTTAATTTAGAGCTATCTTTAGGCGACCTCGAAGGTATCCTTGGTGCATCTTACTTTGATAGTCGGTCCTTGAGGCCATTATTTTCGGCGCAAGTTAGCCCAGATCCCAACGTTCCGCGCGTAAATCAAAGCAGTCTGATCAAGAACCAAGCTCTTGGTGTCTACGCCGACGTAACATACAAACTTGATGGCGCCTGGTCGCTCACGGCGGGTCTCCGATACTCGTGGGAAGAAAAGGATTATCATTTTGAAAGCCCTCCAAGTACAACCATAATAGACAGCGAAGTGGCATCGTGGTCGAGCTTTACTCCAAGACTAGCCATTACATATTCTATTGACGAGAAAACCAATCTGTACGCCACGTGGTCTCGCGGTTTCAAAAGTGGCACATTTAACTCCGCCGTTCCGAGCCGAACGCCGATTGATCCTGAAAAGGTTGATGCTTACGAAGTAGGCTTGAAGGGAAGAGAGTCTCGTATAAGCTATAGCGCGGCTGCCTTTTACTATGACTATACGGACTTGCAGGTGTCGGTGACAGTTACCGAGAATGGCGTAGCCCTGACTAGGATATCCAATGCCGCGAGCGTGGAAATCTACGGTGCTGAGTCAGAGCTTGTCTTTTCGCCCGTAGATCGTTTAAATCTGCGTTTAGGGCTTGCATACACTCACGCCAGGTACGCCGAGTTCGCCGGTGCTCCAGTTTTTCTGCCCAACCCAGCGACAGGTTTTAACCAGGCAGCCGTTCAGGATTGGAGCGGTAGGCGGGCGCTACGAGCTCCTGACTGGACCGGAAATCTTCTGGTGGACTATGTCATTCCAACTAGCGTAGGAAGCCTTAACTTATCCGGAAATTTGAATTTCTTCAGTCGCTATGCCCCTACGACTGCGCTTTTCGATCCTCTAACCGGCAAAGGTTCATTCGAACAACCGGCCAACGCACGCCTGAACCTGAATGCCGATTGGATGCTGTATGCCAACTTTACTGTGGGCCTTTTCGTAAGGAACGTCACCAACGCCAAAGTTCTTCTGCGGACTGAGGCGAGTGGCTTTGGGGATTTCGAAGTTTATGAAGAACCGCGGACGTTCGGCGTTACACTCAGAACTGAGTTTTGAGAAATCAGACGTTTCCCTCGATGTTTGATACTCGCATTCTTTGGGCAGTTGGCAAGGATCTTGGAATGATGACGTGAGCGGCTTGGTTGGAGTGGGAGCCCAATTTCATCGAACAAAATGATGAGATATTGGATATTCTGCTAGCCGAAGCTACGGCTCAGGATTTGCCACGGTTTGGGCGCGGGAAGGGGATCTTGAAATGATCAGGGATGAAATTATAATTGACGGTGTGGCGCATGGGTACGACTTTTCGCCTTCCAATCGAACTGAGTACTGCACGCCCGAACAGTACCGCAAGATGGCAATGTTTATGGCTCTGCGTGGACATCAACCGCTAGAGTCAAAAGATCCTGGGTTTATGCTAAGCCCCAGGGAGTTCTCGGCACGATGGACAGCAGAGGCACTCGCTCACGCGTTTTTTGTTGAGAGCGACGTAGATATAGTGTTCTACCATCATGTGAATATAGATTATTATTTTAAGGGAGGGGCATCGCGCTGGGACACGGGAGTTGAGTTGAGGAACATCGCGCCCGGTCGAGTTTACCTTTATGGCTATGTCGATACCTTTGCGACTGATAAGGGGCGAGTCTTCGCGGAGATGGAAAGGCAAGCGGAACAGGGCGTGGTCGGCTTCAAATTTTACCCGTCAAGCGGCTTTTTTGACGGCAACAGGAAGCTGATTGAGCTCCAGTACGACACACCGGATGACGCTTACCTATATTTCGAAAAGGCTCGGGAACTTGGGGTCACTCGGTTAGCGTTTCATAAGGCCCAGCCTGTTGGTCCAGGATCATTGGCTGGGTTGCATCCCTCAGATTTATCATCGGCAGCTGCGGCCTTTCCTGAACTCACGTTCGAAGTCGTTCACGACGGTTGGCATTTTTTGGATGAGTGCGCGATACAGCTGCGAAATCTGCCGAACATATACGCCAATCTGGAGTGTGTGATTAACTTGGTGGTTCGACAGCCGCGGAGATTTGCACATATATTGGGCCGGCTGTTGTCCTACGGCGGGCCGGATCGACTTATCTTTGCGACTGGATGTGCTTTTGGTCATCCTAAGCCGGTCTTGGATGCTTTCATGAAGTTTTCTATGCCAGAAGACCTAATCAAAGGTTACGATTATCCAGAGGTGACGTGGGATGACAAACGGAAGATACTCGGCGGAAACATGGCACGCCTGCACAATATAGATTTGAACGGCATCAAGCAATCGATCGCCGATGATAGGTGGGCCAAGCTACGGGCTTCCGGGACACCGCCTCCCTGGACTAGGCACCGGGAGATCATCAGCTCTCCTTCGTACCCTTATCCGCAGTTTAGCGAAAGTGACTTCTCGGAAGACGAAATGCGATCTTACAGCTGGTAGTGTCCGTCGTCACGTCAGAACATTTGGCACAACTGAACTGATGGGGTCGTCTAATTGCGGGTCAAATAGCAAGAGCTTTATTTTGCTTTGATATCGTATGCCAGGTGCAGGGTCGTCTTCGCGGTCGGCACTGGCCGTCGCATGATGGAGCTGGACACCCGCAAAAACCCCTCGCTTTGAGCGTGCGATTGTGATTCATTCGGGGCACTGGATGGAGAATTTCGATGCACCCACGCAGCCTTTTTTCGCTGGCGGAGCAGCTGGAGCGGTTGAGCAAGGACGGCGATCCGCTTGAGGTTTTGGCGGCCACGGTGGAGTTCGAGCGTTTCCGGCCGCATTTGACCCGCGGGCTTGGCTACAGCGACAGGGCCAGGGGCGGGCGGCCGCCGTTTGATCCGGTCGCGATGTTCAAGGTGCTGGTTGTGCAAGCGCAGCATAATCTGTCGGATGCGCGCATGGAGTTCATGATCCGCGACCGCTTGAGCTGGATGCGTTTCCTTGGCTTTGATCTGGGTGCATCGATGCCGGATGAGAACACGATCAGGCACTATCGCAACCGGCTGACCGAGAGCGGCACACTCGAGGCATTGATGCAGGCGTTCGAGCAGCAACTGCGCGAAGCGGGATACTTGGCGATGGGTGGTCAGATCGTCGATGCCACGCTGGTGCCCGCCCCCAAACAGCGCAACACCGAGGACGAGAAGGTCGCCATCAAGGCGGGCAAATCAGCCAGGCAGATCTGGCGCGGCAAGGCGAACAAGGCGCATCAGAAGGATGTCGATGCGCGCTGGACAGTGAAGATAGGGGGCAAGATCCGCTATCGTCCCGACGGAACGCCCCTGCCGCAGATCGCAACGCCCGTGTTCGGCTACAAGTCGCATATCAGCATCGACCGGCGCTATGGCTTTATCCGCAAGGCGGCCGTGACCTCGGCGGCAGACAGCGACGGGCGGCAGTTGCGCCGGGTGATCGACACCAGCAACACCGCTGGCGATATCTGGGCTGACAGCGCCTATCGCTCGAAGAGGAACGAGCACTGGCTGACGCGCACTATGCTCACAAGCCGTATCCATCATCGCAAGCCCAAGGGCAAACCCATGCCCGAGCGCACTGCCAGAGCCAGTGCGGCCAAATCAGCCGTGCGGGCCAGGGTCGAGCATGTCTTCGCCCACCAGAAGGGGCGTTATGGCCTGTTCATCCGCACCATCGGCTTGGCCAGGGCGCAGGCCAAACTCACGCTCGCCAATCTGGTCTACAACTTCGACCGCCTGATCTTCCACGAACAGCGTGCAGCCACGGGATAGGTGCGCCTGAAATCCACCGATCGGGCTGAAAGACCAATAAAAACCACCCCAGAACCGCCAATCGCTCCCCTCAAACGGCACATCTCGCGCTGCGATCAACAAACCGGCCAATCACGACATCAAAATCACAGTTGTTGCGGGTGTCCAGCTGACAAGGCGACGGCTGAAAAACGCGGTCTTCCACTCCGTTGTCGCCCTGCAGGCGGCCATCAATCGCTTCATCAAGGAGCACAACGAGAACCCGCGCCCCTTCGTCTGGAAAGGTGATCCAAACGAAACCATCGCTGCTGTCCGCCAAGGGCCCCAAACGTTGGAATCAACCCTATAGCAGCCCGGCCTCCCGGATAAGCGGCATGACGTCGCTGACCCAGAACTTCAGGTCTTCCTCATAGTCTGCAAAGCTCATGTGAACCCCGCCAAGCCCCTGCTGTTTGAGCGTCAGGAAGCGATCCACGACGTCCGTCGGCGTCCCAACGATGGGCGGGAAAGTCGCCGTTCCTCCGAGCGCCAGCGAAGAGTCGAGCGAAGGGCCGCAATCCTCGCGTGAAAATTTCCGGTTATGCCCGGCGAGCGTCTCGGGATCGAAGCCGTCTTTGAGGCGGTCGGCCACTATCTCTGCCTCTTCCCGGGAGCGGCGGCAAACAGCATACTGCAGTGCGGTAGCCCGAACGCCCCGCAAACTAAGGGGTCCGCACTCCTCGCCGACAGACGAATTAGGCAAGACGAACCGCATCTGGCAATGGTCGATGAGGAAGTCCGCGCTGTCTGGCGTAAGATCGGCTGACATGATCAGGGGAAAAGGACTTTGAATAGGACGAGGGGAGATGTGAGCTTTGTAGACTTGATAGAATTCGCCATCGTAAGAGACGAACTCATTAGAACTCCACAGCATCTTCACGATTCTGACGAATTCGTCGGCGACCCGGTAGCGCTGAGCCAATACCTTCTGCTCAGCAAGCGCGCCACCGAGATCTCCAATCGCAAGATTTGGCATGAGGTTCACTCCCGCCCGGCCTTGGCTTATTTGGTCGAGTGTGGCTAATACACGGGCGAAATAGACCGGTGAACATTCCCCCAGCGCGCTGAGCGTAGGGAACAGGAAAATCCGCTCGGTTAGCGCGGCGATGCCGTTGGCGAGAGCCACCGCCTCAAGCGAATGAGTGCGATGCCTGCCAGCGACCCCCCCCGGAGGAAAGTACTGCGACCCCATGAACAGATAGTCTAGCCCGCCCTGGTCTGCTGTCCGTGCGAGCGATTCAAGGTAATTCCAGCGCCAGTTCGTGCTCGATGAAACGTTAGAGAAGGTCCAGGCCCCTTGCTGCAAGGGAAGCGCGAGGCCGACAAGAAAGCTGCGCGCATCGAGTCTCCGGCGCACGTCCGTCGAAAGCCCGACAAAATCTTCGGCGCGAATGCGCTCCATCCGATTATTCATAGCGCAAGTTCACTATCGTCATGCCTTATTTACCAAATCTATGCAGAATTTCCTTCCAGCGCTCGGGGGAATGACGCCCGAAACGCCTAAAACCGGAATTCAGCGCCAAGGCCGAATTCACGCCCACGATCGAATGCGAACACATCGTGCGGTCCGCCCTGGTTGGCGTAAACCGCGTTGCGTTCGTCGGTGATATTGTCGGCCCAGACGCTGAGCCGAAAAACCTCGCCGGGCAAAACCCAGGTAATCCGTCCGTTCGCGCGGAAGTATTCCTTCTCCCGCGCTGTCTCGTTCAGGCCGAAATAGAAACCGCTGTTATAGGCCAGGTTCGCCGAAAGCAGAACGCTGCTGCTGCCCGCCGGAATTGTATAGGTTCCGCCTAGATTGGCGGAAAGCTTGGGGGCTTGGAGCATCCGCGTTCCGGAGATGTCGCGGACAACCGGAAGATTTCCGCCCGTGGCAGGATTGTCGGCATAAACCAGTGCGTTAGGAAAGCTCGTGAATTTAGCGGTCGGTGTCCAGGCCAGACCCGCGTTCATTGCCAGCGAGGGCCCGGACCAGCCGATCTCGAATTCCGCGCCCTGGATCTTCGCATCCGCGGCGTTGAGCAGCGTGATACTGGTTCCCGCGGGGCTGACGTTCCAGGCCGTGAATTGCAAGTCTGTGTAATCGTACTGGAACGCGGATAGCGCAACGTAAATCTGACGCGTGGGAGTTCCCTTCACCCCGATCTCCCAAGCCTTGATCTCCTCCGGATCGACGAGGTTCACAACTTGCGAAAGGGCGTTGTACACGCCGCTCTTGAAGCCGGTCCCATAGCTCACATAGCTCTGCCAATTGTCGGAGAGCTCGTATTTTCCGACAATGCGGTACGTGACATTGTCCCAGGACTCGTCATCCACCGTACTTCCCCCACTGAGAAAATTACGAAACGTGAAGTCCTTGCGTTCCATCGTGTAGCGGATGCCCCCGATCATGCTGAAGCGATCGGTGAATGCGTACGTCACTTCGGAGAAGATTGCCTCAGATTGGCTGTCAACGTCGCCCTGCCGGTCGAAACCGGGCTGACCGAACGCGAATTCCGGATCATAGGGCTCCCGTGTGATCGACTGATCATCGTTGACTGCGATATATTGCCGGAGATAGGCGTCGCTGCGCCAGATAAATACGCCCGCGATCCAGTCGACTTTATCCCCGATTTCGCCCGAGACGTTGATTTCCTGACTCAAGTTGACCCACTTCGAAGGGCCGGTCGTCCAACCGCCCGCAAAGCTCGTTCTGTCGAGATCGGTGTTGATCCGCCCCTCAATGCGGCGAAGGGCAGTAATCGATGAAACGTTGATCGCTCCTATGTCGAAACCTGCATTGAGCGTTGCGCCTAATGTACTACCGTCCAGCCAGGATTTGCGACTAAGCGAGACTTCATCCTTGGACGAGGGCAGCACGACGCCGGGAACGGCCGCGAACTGGCTCCGACCGAAAGGAAATGGGACCAGCGCATAAGTGGCTTCGTTGTAGAAGTCGGCCCAGTCGACAGTCAGGAAAACCTTGCCGCTTGAGCCCGGCGGTTCGAACTGCAAGCGGATACGGGCCGCATCATCCCTGATGTTACCTACCTCTTGGAAAGCCGCACCGGGCGAAATATTGCGGACGAAATCATCGGCTTGGCGGTGACTCCCGGCGATGCCGACGGACCACGAGTCGTTGATGGAACCGGCCACATATCCGGCGAGGTAAATCGTGTTAAATTCTACACCATAGTCAACAAGTGCCCGCGCCGTGAGCGGGCCGTCCGGATCGCGGGTGATGATATTGACTGCTCCGCCGGTAGTATTGCGACCGTAAAGGGTTCCTTGCGGGCCTTTCAGGACTTCAACGCGATCCACGTCAAGAAGATTGCTGAATCCTCCGAATAGCGAAGGATTGTAGGCACCATCGATATAAGTTGCCACGCTGGGATCGTCGCCCGGCCCCACGCCCCGCGAAGCGATAGCCCGGATCGTCGGCGCGAAGCTGTTGCCATTATTGGTAACGATAACGCCGGGAACAACCATGCCGAGATCCCTTGTGGTCACGACGCCCCCCGAAGTCAGCTGCTCACTGCTGAGGCTAGTAATCGTCAAAGGCACATCCTGCAGGCGCTCCTCACGCTTTTGCGCCGTTACGATGATCTCCCCATTTGGTGGGTCCTGCAACTCCGTCGCGGACTCAGGCGCCGCTTCGTTATCTATTCCTTGTTCGGAGGCATTCGCGATCCCCGACTGCGCCGCGGCGACAAGCGCAAATGCCGATACTCCCCATCGAATGGGACACTGTTCGAAATTGCCCTTCATGTTAAATTCCCTCCCTTGTCGTTCACAGAATTCAGATGCGTTTTTCACCATCACTGATTGTACGGCAGTATTCATACAACGGGTTCAGGCGGGTGAGATGTCCGGTGTCTGATGCGCCACATGGACCCTGACGAAGCGCCTTGAATCGAAACCGTCCGGCACTTCTGGACTGCGGAAAAGCTCGACGCTCGGCGCCACCTCCGCAAGAGAAAGCGCGAGGAACAGCAGGTTCTTTTCCTGCGGGTTGAAGCGGTGCAAATTTCGCTCGTTGAGAAAGCCGAGAACCTCTTCAATTCTTGGGAAGATTTTCTGGTAAAATTCGTCCAGTTCCTCGATCGTGCTTTCGATCCGGACAAGGTTGCGCTTGCGCTCCGTCGGTTTGGACCACTTGGCGACCAAAGGCTCCAAGTCCTCGAACCCACTGGGAAGATCAGCCATTGACTACTCCTTTACTTTTGATTGCGTTGTGACACTTGGCTTGGCTGCGGCGCCTTGTGCATCGCAGTCCGCGCGCTCCGTGTACCGAAGAACTTCCTCGAGGTGCCTGGTCCTGGCTGCAACCTTCTCTTTGGCGGCGGGAGAAAGACACTCCGGCGTCCAGTCAAAGTTGTCGTCCCAGACGATCCGGAACTCGTCCACGTCTGGCAACCGAGTGACTTCGCGGCGCAAATGTTCCTCGAAATATGGCATGTACATGCACCCGGGGGCCGTGAGGCGGATCAGCATCGTAACCGACCACCGTCCAGATGGAACCTCTTCGAGCCGGATGTTCCGGATCATGCCCATATCCGCGACGCCCAAATTGAGATTGCGGGCCATGCTACAGGGATCGGGCACGGCGTTCGCCGCTTCCCTAACCCTGTCCATCAAAGATAGGCCGTCGTTCGCCATCACAGCGCAACGCCGAACTGGTAGGCGCGATAGTCTTCTTCGGTGAAGTCCTCGGCCTTGTATCGCTTGTGGCTGTAGTCCGGCGAGTTGATGATCTTGCGATGTTCGGACCAGGGGGACCGCTTCCCCTCAGCACGTAGCTTGCTCCAGTGATCGTCCTTGATCTTCTCCTTGATTGCGGGAATATCGAAATTATGCAGGCGCGCGAAGTTGAGCCCGAGGATATTCTCCTTGTCCTCATCCGTCATTTCGGGAAAGCCGTACCCTTCGCGTAAGTCCTTGGGCATCTCGAAATCGCGAAACGCTTGCAGGACGGGCTCGGGATGGGCGACCGCGCAGCCAGAAGCATAGAGGAGCCGACTCGATCCGGCGTAAAGCAGGAAACGACCGAGTATCTCGGCGAACCGGCGCGGCTGGCGCACGATCAGATTGATCGTGCATTCGAGATTCGCGTAGATGTTGGGAACAATCCGCAGCTGCATCGAGCACTCGTCGAGGAAATGCCAGCCGTCGTGCACGACTTCGAAAGTCATGTCTGGGAAGGCCGTGGCGGCAGTCGAAATGTCATTGACCTTCAAGGCATCGACCGAACCGGGGCCGACAGGCTGGGCCTTGTGAAAGGCAAGATGCCTTATCCCCAGAGTTCGAGCATGCTCGAAATAGGGAAAGGCGTGCTCCGGAGAGTCGTACTTGGCCGTAATCAAGATGCGGTCGTTATCGAAAAAGCCGCTTGACGGATAGAATTTGAATCCAATGACTCCTTCTGCGGCTTGGCGACGCATTTCGTCGAACACCCGGTCCCGATCCGGATCAAAGGTGTCGACGAAACCGTAGAGTTTCACTCGGTCCGGTGCGATATCGCGCAGTGCGGTCCCAATATCCCACCTGGAAACGCCGTTCTTACAGTGGGCAGGGATCGAGACCGGATGATAAACTGCCATATCGACATCGCTTTCGACAAACAGGGCGTGAGCGATGGACTGCGCCGGCCAGCGCACGATGAACTCTTCAGGCGTCATTGCAAAGCCCGGCTCGGTGGATTCCAGAGGCTGGTGTCCGCGCAGGGTCATAAATAAGCCCAGCCGCCGATAGTGTTCCTCGTCACAGTGATCGGACCTGTTCTCGGGCGCGTAGTCATAACCGTGCGTCACGGCATCGATCACAAACTTGTCGTCTAGCACTTCAGCTCTCCCAAAATATTCATCCCGAACCGCGCTAACGGTAAATCTCGGCCGCTTTTCAGCTCAAGCCTCCAAATACTCATCGACGATCTCATTGAACCTCCGGATGAGAACTTCTTCGTCGTTCAGGAAGAATTGGCTCTTGGCACCGGAGTTGAGGACAGACTGTGTTCTCTCGAGCGTGCTCAAATCTTCAAGAACTGTGTCGCGGAACAGGTTCTTCATCACTTCTTGCGCGAACAGATCGCTCGCATTTTCTGCAGGCCGGTAATATTGCTTCACCTCCCATACCGTTCTGTCGACAGATAATGGCCAGAAGTTGTAGGTTGTGAAAGAATTTAGAAAGAAATGAAGATTCATATTCGGAAAGATCGTGGTAATTTCAAAGACCCAGTCTTCCGAGTGCGTCGGATTAATTCCCGGCGGCAATCGCGCTGCTTCGTTCGTGGCTTCATAGCGCTTCATTCTCGAACTTTGCTGCGCGGCGAGAATTGAAGTCGGTTTTGGCCGATACGCCCTATTGCCGCCCATCGAGATGCACTGATGGGGGCCGTAGACATGAAACGCGAGCGCATGACTGAAAGGATTTTGGGCCGAAGTGAGCGCGCCGGCCACCGAATTCCTGTGCAGAGCCTTGACATGGTAGGATTCGGCAAACGCGTCCTTCGCCACCTTCCAGTTTACGTCGACCTCCGCCGCCCAAGAATAGCATTCGGACATTTCGGAGAGGGGAAATCCTGCCATCTGCGCGCCGAATTCGCCCAGATATTCGGCAAGCGTTTGTTCGGGCTGGCGGTTGGCGTTGACGAACACAAAGCCTTCCCAGATGTCCGCAGACAGCGGCGTCAGACCGAGCTCGTTCTTGCACAAGCCTGTGAAGCTCTTCTCATCTGCAACCCCGCGGAGCCTTCCGTCGGTATCGTAAGTCCAACCGTGGAAGAAGCAGGTGAACCCCTTCGACGAGCCGGACGGTTCGATAGCGACCTTGTTACCGCGGTGCGAGCACATGTTGTGAAAAGCCCGCACTTTTCCGTCTTTGCCCCGAACCACGATAATCGAAGTTCGGAGGACCGCCAGGTCCTTCACAATGTAATCGCCAGGGTTGGGAATTTCCTCGACCCGGCAGACGTTCAACCAGACCTTGCGGAATATCTTTTCGCGTTCCCGCTCAAAGAAATCCTCGTCGAAATAAGGCTGTATCGGAACGGGCCCGGTGCCCATCTTACATAGCTGCTCGGACCACTTCGACGGCGTAGCTTCCATTGCCTTCCTAGCCTCCTCTTAACCCGTTCGGTCATTGGACCTTATAAGGCCTCTATCACCAACCCCGCTAGCCGCTCGACTTACCCACTCTTCCCAGGTTGTCAGCGGCGACCTTTGCTTCAACTCTGAGGACTAGACTGATAAGCTTGATTACTCCATAGGCCGCCACTAAAGACGTATCACAATGTGAGAGGAGAGATGGTGCCCGACAGTCTTCCGATGGCCTCGCTCGACAAATCGATTTCGCTCCTGATGGCGGTCGTCAAGGACAGCGGCCGTCGCCCGTTTTCCGCGATTAGCGCAGAGGTGGGGCTCCCCGCTCCGACCGCATATCGGATCGCCGCCGCTCTGAAGAAGCGCGGCCTTCTGATGAACGGGCAGCGCGGCTACTACGTGGCAGGAAGGACGCTACATGATTTGGGTTGGCGCGCTTCGGCGAAGGAGGTGGCCACTGCCGCGTGTCGTCCGGTCCTGCGGGAACTCTCACGTCAGACAGACGCGACGATTCACCTGGGCGTTCTCGAGGATGACATGGTCACCTACATCGCCAAGGTGTCGGTTACCGAGGACGACCTGTTTACACGCGAAGGAATGCAACTCGAGGCCTATTGCTCGGCAATTGGCAAGATGTTGCTCTCTGGGCTGCCCGATGCGGTATTGCAAAGGTATCTCGCTTCCGGTCCGTTCTACAAGCTGACCGACAATACGATTGCGGATCCAACCAGACTTACAAGAGAACTGTGCAGGATCAAAAAAGACGGCTTTGCGATCGATGATGCCGAAGTGGACCCGGACCTGCACTGCCTCGCGGTGCGGCTCGTCGAGGAGCCGATACCTTTGGCGATGTCCATTGCCTACAGGCGCGGGGGATCCAATGCGGCTGATCTCCTGCCGCATTTGGCCAAACTTCGCAAATGTGCACAGACCTTGCGACCGCTTCTTTCCAGATGTCTTGTGCCGATTGAATAGTCGAACGGCCAGGCGCCCGGACCAGATTGAAAGGTGTTGCGTTCGCCTAACCGATGGCTGGCTCACGGCTCTTATCACAACGTGAGATTCGCTGGGGGCAGTGCACTGTTCGGACGGCCATCCGCGGACTATAGCTGCAATACCCTCTTCGGTCGAATCCGCGCGGGTCGGTTTCTTGCAAGAACATGACACGTTGGGGTTACCGGAACCCACGCAAAGTATGTTCGGGAGAGCTATGATCACCGTTTCGAATGAAGTCGCTCGCGCCGAGATCGGCAAGTCGCTGGTCGTGGATAACTGTGCAACCAATTATCATGATGATGGCGAAGGCGCGGCAGTCTTGCTCGTCCATGGTTCGGGGCCGGGCGTCACAGCCTGGGCTAACTGGCGGCTTAATATGCCCGAACTTGCTAGGCGGTTCCGGGTCATTGCGCCAGACATGTTCGGGTTTGGCTATTCCGATTCGAAGGGCCGAATAGAGAACAAGCAGATCTGGGTTGACCAACTGGCAGCCCTGCTTGACGATCTTGGCATCGATAAAGTGTCGATGGTGGGCAATTCGTTCGGTGGAAGTATTACCCTGGCTTTCATGATTGCCCATCCCGATCGGGTTGAGCGTGCAGTGTTGATGGGGCCGGCCGGTATTGAATTCCCGATTACACCCGCGCTTGAGGAAATCTGGGGCTACGAACCTTCGGTCGAAGCCATGCGCTCATCACTCGAGTATCTTGCGTGGGATCACAGCAGGTTGACTGACGATCTGGTCAAGTCGCGATATGAAGCAAGCGTCCGCCCAGGTGCGCATGAACCCTACCATGCTACCTTCGGCGGCCCAGACCGTCAGCGCAACATCGCGATGCTGGCAAGCCGCGAAGAAGACATTGCCGTGCTGCAGCACGAGGTGCTGATCCTGCATGGCCGGTCCGACCAGGTCATTCCGCTGGAGTCGAGCGTGCGTCTGGCAAGCCTGTTGCCCCGTGCCGATCTGCACGTGTTTGGCGAATGCGGCCATTGGGTTCAGATCGAGCGTATGGCCAGTTTCAACCGGATTGTGTCTGAATTTTTCACCAACGGCCTCAAGGGCTGACGGGACAAGGAGAACTGAAATGGCTGTGACCGGTGTACTGCGCCCTGGGTATGTGCAACTGCGGGTTCTCGACCTCGACGAGGCCATCCAGCATTACCGAGACCGGATCGGTCTCAACCTTGTCAGCGTCGAGGACGGGCGGGCCTATTTTCAGGCGTTCGACGAATTCGACCGGCACAGCATCATCCTGCGCGAGGCGGATACCGCTGGACTTGACCGGATGGCGTTCAAGGTCGCGAAAGACTCCGATCTCGATCATTTTGCCGAACGCCTGCTCGACGCCGGCGTGAACGTCGAGGTCATTCCCGCCGGAGAAGATCCGGGTGTCGGACGCAAGATCCGCTTCAACACGCCGACCGCGCACGTGTTCGATCTCTATGCTGAAATGGAGCTGTCCGAAACCGGACCCGCGGTGCGCAATCCCGATATCTGGACCACCGAACCACGTGGTATGCGCGTAACTCGCTTCGATCACTGTGCGCTCAACGGCGTCGATATTGCCGCGAGTGCCAAGATTTTCGTCGAAGCGCTCGACTTTTCGATCACCGAGGAACTGGTCGACGAAAGCTCGGGCGCACGCCTCGGGATATTCCTGTCGTGCAGCAACAAGGCGCATGACGTCGCGTTCCTGGGCTATCCGGAAAACGGTCGGATTCACCACGTCTCTTTCAACCTCGAATCCTGGCACGACGTTGGACACGCGGCTGACATCATCAGTCGCTTCGATATCTCGCTCGATATCGGCCCGACGCGCCACGGGATCACTCGCGGCCAGACGATCTATTTCTTCGATCCGTCGGGCAAC
Source organism: Sphingomonadales bacterium BRH_c3 (assembly GCA_001515985.1). Classification (GTDB taxonomy): domain Bacteria; phylum Pseudomonadota; class Alphaproteobacteria; order Sphingomonadales; family Sphingomonadaceae; genus Erythrobacter. Next base: position 15,275 of record LOET01000143.1, read on the forward strand.
CGCAACGAGACGTTCAGCGGCGGCTATTTCTACTACCCGGACAATCCGCGCCGCATGTGGCAGGCAGAAAACGCGGGCAAGGCGATTTTCTATTACGAGAAGGCGCTGCATGACCGCTTCATGACGGTAACCACCTGACATGGAAGGGTTGGTGACGATCAGGACGATCGGACACGGCCTGGCCACGCGCGCGGTTTCGGCCGCCGTCGCCAAGGGCGAGGAAGCGGGTTGCCCGGTCGTTGCCGCAGCCATTGGGGCGGGGGGCGAACTGGTGGCCTTGGTGCGCGCGAGCGGGGCACCCTTTCCCTCGTCGCAGATTGCCCAGGACAAGGCCTATACCGCCGCCAGCTTCCGGGTCCCGACGCCTGAAGTGTACCAGATGGTTTCGGAAAATCCGGCGCTGTGCGCCGGGATAACCGCGCAACCGCGCATCGCGATGTTCGGCGGAGGGCTGCCGATCGTGATCGACGGCGAATTCGTCGGCGCGATCGGCGTCTCGGGCGGATCCGAAGAACTTGACATTGCCTGCGCCAAAGCCGGCCTCTCCGCGATCGGCGGGGCACAGCATTGAGCGTCCGGTGATCCGATACATTGGAACGATAATAATCAGATGACCAGCAAAACGCCTCGATACGTTACCGACACCATTCTCAATTTCATTGGGGGCTCATATCGTCAGGGCAGCGATGGAAAGACCTTTATCAACGTCAACCCTGCAACCGGGCAAACGATTGGCACAGTCCATGAGGCAAGCGAAGCCGACGTGGCCGACGCGGTGGCGGCGGCCAGGGCGGCGCTTAACGGTCCGTGGGGAAAGATGACAACGGCCGAAAGGGTCAAGTTGATCGTCGCGGTAGCCGCCGAGATCGAGCGCCGTTCGGATGATTTTCTCGAGGCCGAGGTAGCCGATACCGGCAAGCCCCGTCACGTGGCATCGCATATCGACATTCCGCGTGGTGCGGCAAATTTCCGGATGTTCGCCGATGTCGTCGCGACCATGCCAACCGAATCCTTCACGACGCCGACCCCTGATCAAGGGCAGGCGATCAACTATGCCGTGCGTAAACCCAAGGGTGTGATTGCGGTGATCTGCCCTTGGAATTTTCCGCTGCTGCTGATGACCTGGAAGGTTGGACCGGCTCTGGCTTGCGGCAACACCGTGGTGATCAAGCCGTCGGAGGAAACGCCCCGAACGGCGGCGCTTCTGGGCGAAGTGATGAACACGGTAGGGATACCCGAAGGTGTCTACAACGTCGTCCATGGTTTCGGCGCGGGCTCGGCCGGCGAGTACCTGACCTCCCATAAGGATGTCGATGCCATCACCTTTACCGGCGAGACCGGCACTGGCGAGGCGATCATGCAGAAGGCCGCCATCGGGGTTCGCGATGTGTCTTTCGAACTCGGCGGCAAGAATGCGGCGATCGTCTTCGCCGACGCTGATCTCGACAAGGCGATAGAGGGCCTCTCGCGCTCGGTCTTCCTCAACACTGGGCAGGTTTGCCTCGGCACCGAGCGCGTCTATGTCGAGCGGCCGCTGTTTGATGAATTCATCCGGCGGATGACGCTGGCGGCGCAGGCATTCAAGCCCGGTGCCATCGACGATCCGGCCTACCTTGGGCCGCTGAGCAGCGCAGAACACCGCGATAAGGTACTCGGCTACTACGCCAAGGCGCTGGAAGATGGGGCGACTGTCGTCACCGGCGGCGGAATTCCCAAGGTCGATGGGGATCAAGCCGGCGGCTTCTACGTCGAGCCGACTCTGTGGACCGGCCTCGCACACGACAGCACTGTGATGCGTGAGGAAATTTTCGGTCCGTGCTGCGGCGTAATCCCGTTCGACTCCGAAGACGAGGTCGTCACGCTGGCCAATGACACCGACTACGGACTGTGCGCGACGATCTGGACTGTAAATGTCTCGCGCGCGCACCGGGTAGCAGCGGCGATGCAAGTAGGTGTGTGTTGGGTCAATTGCTGGTTCCTGCGCGATTTGCGTACAGCCTTCGGCGGATCGGGCCATTCCGGGATCGGCAGGGAGGGCGGCGTACATAGCCTTGAATTCTACACCGAAACCGAAAACATTTGCGTGAAACTTTGAGATCGTGACCATGGAAACCACCATAGACCCTAAGGTCATTCAACAAGCCGCCGAACGATTGCGCGGCGCTGCGACAAGCGGGAAGCCCGTGGCTCCGGTTCGCGATCTCATATCGGCGGGCGGCGTGGATGCGGCCTATGCCGTGCAGGAGGTCAACACCCGGCACTATCTCGGCAACGGCCGGAGACTGGTTGGCCGCAAGATCGGCCTCACTTCGCTCGCGGTCCAGCGGCAGCTTGGTGTCGACCAGCCCGATTACGGCATGCTGTTCGCCGACATGGACGTACCTGAGGGCATACCGATCTCGCTCAATCAGGTGATCCAGCCCAAGGTCGAAGCCGAGATCGCGATTGTCATCGGCCGCGACCTGCCCCATCCGGACCTGACGACCGCCGAAATGATCCGCGCGGTGGAATATGTCGTGCCGGCGATCGAGATCGTCGACAGCCGGGTGGCCAACTGGGACATTCGCATCTGGGATACGGTCGCCGATAATGCCTCCAGCGGCCTGTTCGTACTGGGCGCGGTTCCGCGCAAGCTCGACGGGCTCGACCTGCGCGAATGCGGCATGGTGATGGAGATCAAGGGCGAGCCCATTTCTGTCGGTGCCGGCATCGCCTGTCTTGGCAGCCCGATAACCGCGTCCTTGTGGCTGGCGCGGGTGATGGCGCGGGTCGGCCGTCCGCTGCTCGAAGGCGACGTAATCCTGTCCGGCGCGCTTGGTCCGATGGCCGGCGTGAACCGCGGTGACGTTGTCGAGGCGAGAATCAACGGTGTCGGAACGGTGCGGGCAGAATTCGCCGCGGACGGCAACTGAAGATTGGATGAAAGACAAGCGTATGGCTAAAATGAAATGTGCGATCATCGGCTCAGGCAATATCGGTACTGACCTGATGATCAAATTGCTCAAGGGGTCTGATGTGCTTGAGCTCGTTGCGGTGGTCGGCATCGACCCAGCATCGGAGGGGCTAGCGATGGCCCGCGAGCGCGGTGTCACGACCACCCACGAGGGGATTGAGGGGCTGCGCAAGCTGCCGGTCTATCCGGAGATCGGCATTGTCTTCGATGCTACCTCGGCCTATGCTCACAAGGAACACGATGCTGCGCTGCAGAAGGACGGCAAGTTGGTCGTTGACCTGACGCCTGCTGCTTTGGGGCCGTTTTTCGTGCCGCCGGTGGATAGTGCGCTCGACGGCCACGTTCGCAATGTGAACATGGTCACCTGCGGAGGCCAGGCGACTATCCCGATCGTTGCTGCCGTATCGCGCGTGACCCCGGTTCATTATGCAGAGATTGTCGCATCGGTTTCATCGCGTTCGGCGGGGCCGGGAACCCGCGCCAATATTGATGAATTCACCCGGACCACGGCCAAGGCGATCGAGGTCGTCGGGGGTGCGGGCCGCGGGCGCGCGATCATCATCCTCAACCCGGCCGAGCCGCCGATGATCATGCGCGACACGATCTTCACGCTTACCGATCAGGTTGACGAGGACCTTATCCGCCAGTCGGTGCAGGACATGGTGCAGACCGTCCAGTCTTACGTGCCCGGCTATCGCCTCAAGCAGGAAGTGCAGTTTGAACGGTTCGGTTCGAATCAGCCATTGAAGATTCCCGGCTATGGCGAGTTCACTGGCCTCAAGACCAGCGTTTTCCTCGAAGTCGAGGGCGCGGGCGATTACCTTCCGAAATATTCCGGCAATCTCGACATTATGACCGCCGCGGCCAAGGCGGCCGGCGAGCGGCTCGCGCAGCAAAACCTGGCAAAGGTGGCAGCATGACCTTCAATCCCAAAACCGACAAGCTCTACATCCAGGATGTCACCCTGCGTGACGGGATGCACGCGATTCTTCACATGTACGGCACTGACAGCATCCGCACGATCGCCAAGGCCCTGGACGATGCCGGTGTCGACGCCATCGAAGTCTCACACGGCGATGGTCTCAACGGCACGTCATTCAATTATGGCTTTGGCTCTCACACCGACTGGGAATGGATCGAGGCGGCCGCCGACGTGATCAAGCGGGCGGTGCTGACCACGCTGCTGGTGCCCGGCATCGGCACTGTCGAGGAGCTTCGCCGCGCATACGCATTGGGCGTCCGCTCGGTACGGGTGGCGACGCATTGCACCGAAGCCGACGTCGCCAAGCAGCATATCGGCATCGCCCGCGATCTCGGCATGGACGTCTCGGGCTTCCTGATGATGAGCCATATGATCGACGCTGAAACGCTGGCCCAGCAAGCTCTGCTGATGGAAAGCTACGGCGCGCATTGCGTTTATGTGACCGACAGCGGCGGTGCGCTCGACATGGACGGTGTGCGCGATCGGTTGCGGGCCTACAACCGCGTGCTCAAGCCGGAAACCCAGCGCGGTATGCATGCCCACCACAACCTGTCGCTCGGTGTCGCGAATTCGATCGTTGCTGCTCAGGAAGGGGCCGTGCGGATTGACGCCAGCCTCGCCGGGATGGGCGCAGGGGCCGGCAACGCCCCGCTGGAAGTGTTCATTGCTGCCGCTGATCGCAAGGGTTGGAACCACGGCTGCGATGTTATGGCGCTGATGGACGCTGCCGAAGATATTGTCCGTCCGTTGCAGGACCGTCCGGTGCGGGTCGACCGCGAGACTCTGAGCCTGGGTTATGCTGGCGTCTATTCAAGCTTCCTGCGTCACGCAGAAAAGGCTGCCGAACAATATGGCCTCGATACGCGCGAAATTCTTATCGAACTGGGCAAGCGGCGCATGGTCGGCGGGCAAGAAGACATGATTGTCGATGTTGCGCTCGATCTTGTTTCCGCGCGGGCGGCATAGGCGAATGGTAATGGACAAGCTTGCACGATACGCGGAGACCCTGGACAGGGCGGCGCTGGACGCCCGCGCGACACCGCAGCTGACGCACGGCGATCCGGATCTGAGTGTGGCCGATGCTTACCTGATCCAGAAGCTGTCGGTCGATCGCCGTCTGGCGCGCGGTGAACGCCGGATCGGCGTCAAGATGGGGCTGACCAGCCGGGCCAAGATGCTGCAGGTCGGCGTCGATGAAGTCGCCTGGGGTCGTTTGACCGATGCAATGCTGATTGAGGAAGGCGCGGCGATGTCGCGCGCCCGCTTCGTCCACCCGCGGGTCGAGCCGGAAGTGGCGTTCCTGATGAAGGCGCCGCTCTCCGGCAGGGTCACTGCGGCCCAAGCGCTGGCGGCCGTCGAAGCGATCGCCCCGGCAATGGAAATCATCGACAGCCGGTACGAGAACTTCAAGTTCACGCTGACCGACGTGATCGCCGACAACACCTCGTCCTCTGGCCTGGTGATCGGACAATGGAACGATCCGGCCACCGATTGCTCGAACCTGGGTGTGATCCTCGAAATCAACGGCCAGGTGACCCAGATCGGTTCGACTGCCGCCATTCTCGGCCATCCCTTGCGGTCGCTGGTTGCGGCAGCGCGGCTTGTCGCCGAGGCCGGCGAAGAAATCACGGCAGGCGACATCGTGATGGCTGGCGGCATCACCGCCGCGCCCAATCTCGCGCCCGGTCAAACCGTCCGCACGACGATTCAGGGGCTTGGCTCGGTCATGTTCCGGGTGGAGGTGTAAATGCCGATCATCGAGGTCAATCTGCTCGAAGGACGATCGCCTGAGGACAAGGAGCGGCTGATTCAGGCGCTTACCGACGCGGCGGTCACGTCGATCGCCGCGCCGCGCGAGTCGGTTCGGATCATCCTGCGCGAAATGCCGCCCGGGCATTTCGCGGTGGGCGGTCAGTCCTTTGCGGCGAAGGCCGCCAAAGCGGTTTCGGGTGATGGCTAAACCGCATCGAATTCAGATCGTTGGCGGAACGAAATTCATCTGCCGCGAGGACGAACGGGTTCTGATCGCGATGGAGCGATGCGGAGCAAGCGACATCGGGGTTGGCTGCAGGGGCGGCGGTTGCGGAATGTGCCGGGTCAGGGTTGTCGCTGGCGATTACAGGACCGGGAAGATGAGCACGGCAAAGGTTTCGGAGACTGAGCGCGAAGCGGGCTATGCCCTCGCTTGCCGGCTGTTTCCGGCCAGTGACCTTTTGATCGAAGTTGAATGAATTCTAAGAGCCTGGTCCGAAAGAGGTTGAGGGGCTGAGGTTCATGTGATTTCGGGAGTTTGCAGGCATCTTGGAGATAGTCATGTGGACTCCAGCCACCCGCGCGCAGCATACGCGGGTTTCGAAGCGATACCAGACAGATTTGAGCGACCCAGAGTGACAGTTGATCGCGACATTTCTGCTGATGCCCGGTTCGACTGGGCGGCGGCGGGAGTGGCCGATGCGCGAGATCGTGAACGCCATTTTCTATGTGCGGCGCGGCGTGATCGCGTGGCGATTGCTGCGGAAAGACTTTCCGCCATGGCAGACGGTCCACCGCTGGTTTGCCTGGCTGCGCGACGAGGCCGTGTTCGAGCGGATGAACCATGCCCTGGTCGATACCGATGGCAGGGCTCTGTTGGTCGAACCGCACACCGTCGATGTCCAGGATCGTGATGGCGGCGGCGCAGTGCTGCAAATCTCGCGCAGCCTGTTCCCTTTCATCGAGAAGGTCTGGGCCGATGATGGCTACCACCACGAGCGCGTCACGCAAGCTACCAGCATCACGGTCGAGATCGACAACAAGATCACCGGGCAGACCGGCTTCGTTGTCGAACGCTTCTTCGCCTGGATCAACCGAAATCGCCGCCTGGCCAAGGATGTCGAGGCAACACTCAAATCCGCAGCAGCCTTCCTCTACGTCGCGGCCGCCATGCTTATGATCCGCAGACTTGCAAGGTCAGCGTGAGTTTCGAAACCGACTCTTGCAGATGGTTGGTTCACAGCTTTTATCACAACGTGAGATTCGGTGGGGGCCGTGCGCTGTTCGGACGGCCATCCCTGGACTAAGCTCTGTGCCGATAACCGCAACAGCTGCGGCATGGTTCACTGACGGATTGCCGTCTCGGCTCGAGACTGCTTAGATCGCGCTGTGAGATGGTGCACGTGCGGCACTACTGAGAGCATTAGCTGTTAAGTGGGTCATTGATGGGAGCAGGATTGATGCGGTTGCGCGGAAAGGTTGCGATAATTACCGGAGCGGCGTCCGGAATCGGCCAGGGGGTCGCAACCCGGTTTGCGGCCGAGGGCTGCGCGGTGTTCATCCTCGACCTCAACGAGGAGAGCGGCAAACAGACACAGGATGCAATAAGAGCCAAAGGCGGCGACGCGACGTTCCAGTACGCCGACGTATCGCGACCGGATCACTGGTCGGAAGTTGTTGCCAAGGTCCTTGAGCGACAGGGCAGGATCGATATCCTCCATAACAACGCCGCCCGCATCATCTACGGCAAGAACGTGCTGCAGACGAGCGAAGATGACTGGGACGACGAGCTCGCCACGACACTTAAGGGGGTATTTTTGGGCTGCAAGGCAGTGCTTCCTTCCATGGTTGCGCAAGGCTCCGGGTCCATTATCAATACCTCGTCGACCGCCGGTATCAGCGGAGTTCCCCGCTTCGCCGCCTATTCCGCTGCGAAAGGCGGCGTGATCCAACTGACCCGCTCCGTCGCGGTGGATTTCGGCCGTAGCGGCATTCGAGCAAACGCGATCTGCCCTGGTATCATCGAAACTCCAGCAATACGGCCGCTACTTGACGACGAGGAATACTCCGCCGCCACTCGGTCTCGCTTAATGCTGAACAGAATTGGCCAGCCCGACGATATCGCATCCGCTGCGGTTTTTCTGGGGTCGGATGAATCTGGGTTCGTCACAGGCGCGGTCATCGTCGTGGATGGAGGAAGGACGGTCGCCTACTGACCCAGAAACAGCAGGCACCGTTCCTCGTGACCAAATCGCAAGATCGGAGAGAGACAAATGCAAAATAACTGTCAATTAATTGGAGTTGATGACGCTTTTCCTCTTAGGATTACTTCAGAATCGATGCGTTCTCCTGAATACTTCAGGAAAGAAGTCGATCTATGCTTTGTAAAAAACTGGATACTGGTTGGGAGAGTTGAGGAAATTCCTGAAGCTGGAAGTTACATAACCAAGGATCTTCCTTTCGGCCACGCCTCTATCCTGATTGTTAACACGAAGAATGGAATCAAGGGTTTTCGCAACATATGCAGGCATCGTGGAAATAAGATCGCCTGCGCGGCCGCAGGGCAAGCCCGGGCATTCACCTGCACGTTTCATGGCTGGACCTACGACTGTGATGGCAAGCTAAGGGGCGTCCCAGATGAGGAGGCCTTTCTCGATTTGGACAAGGCTCGGCTGGGACTTATCCCGGTCCACATCGACACATGGAACGGCTTTATTTTCGTCCATCTTGGGAATGAAATCCCCGCGCCACTCAAGGAGTATCTTGGCGACCTGTATGGCTTCTTCAACGGTTTCGACTTCGATAAGCTCAACGTCACATGGTCTTTCAAAACCGAGGTCGAAGCCAACTGGAAAATTTGCTTCGACGGCTTCCTCGAGCAGTATCATTTCGCGTTTTCCCACCGGACCACGGTGGCCAATACATTTCTAGCGCCGGATAATCGTTTCGGCCGGTTGGGCTGGCATCAGTGGTGGGATCCCCATTGCGTCTGTTCGATCACGGGCAATCCTTCGCCCCGACGTCCGCCGATTGGGAAGGTTCTGGGTGGGCCGAATGTCGCCGGTAGCCTACCGCCCGAGCCGTTCGTCATCAGCAAGAACATGAATCCCACCCAAGACGATAACTGGGAGCTGGACAGCGTGATGCTGTTCCCCAATTTCCTCATCCAGGCCCATCCGAAGAGCTACAACGTTTGGTGGTTCTGGCCCGTCTCCGCGACAAAGTCTGTGTTCGAATACCGGCGGTATGAGCGCGCCGCCCGAAACGCCGGCGAACGGTTCGCGCAAGAATATTATCTTTCCCTCGTTCGTGATACGTTCCTACAGGATCTGTTCGCCTTCGAGCATGTGCAACAAAGTATTTCCTCAGGTGCCATAGATGAATTCCCCCTTAGCCTGAGCGAAGCGCGCGTTGCGTATCTTCATCATCAGGTTAACAAGCGACTGGCCAGAGAGCACGACCCCGTGATTGAAGGAGAGGGAGATGTCTGTTCGAGCTGAGACCTCTAAACGGGATGCCTCGTTAGTGACACTACCCTCTTTGAGAACGATCCGAGGCCCAGCGGTCTACGGAGCCAACTCCGCAGGCGCTCAAGAGGTGCGCAGTGGCGCAGACTCGCACTTGGCTGATGGAGGCGACGATCTGCAGCCTCACCAAACTCGGCTATTCCGACACGACGACTACGAAGTTTGTGGCGGAAGCCGGCTTTCCTCACGGCGCTGTGCTCGATCATTTCAAGAATGGTGGGGCACTGATCCAGTCGACCATCGGCGCGTTTTTGGGGAAGCGCCTCCGCCCGTTAAGGTGCGCGCCCGACAATCCCGCGCCTGGGCACTGAATGCTACTCTACGATGCGACGATCGAAGCAGAGCTCAACAATATCGAGTGGCAGATCTTTCTGCTCTGCCCCGCCTCGAGGAAGGCTCAACTCGAATGCCTCATGACGCTTCGGACCACCCGCCACAGGATTTCAATGAAGATAGGGCAACTCCAGCTGCACCTTTATCTCTGGAGAAAGAAGAAAACTACGGGCTGCTGATCGCTATGGCCGCAGCAGCGGCCGAGCGCGCAACAGAGCATTGCGACTTGCTTCAGGCGCCGCTCCTAGAGACGCGTGCCTTTCGCCTCCCCGCATCTGCATGGGCGAGGCTTAGTGATGGGAATGCCGGGGCAAGCGCTGCCGACGCGTTGGCGGCATGAGAGGGAGCAAAGGGGTGGGGCCATTAAAGGGCGTCAAAGTAATCGACCTTACAAGCGTGCTGATGGGTCCCTATACCACGCAGATTTTCGCCGATCTTGGCGCCGATGTCATCAAGGTCGAAAGTCCAGACGGGGATACGACCCGCTACCTGCCGCCGGGACCGACGTCGGACTGCGGTGTCATGTTCATGAACCTGAACCGAGGCAAGCGCAGCCTCGTGCTGGACCTTAAGCAGCCTGCGGCCAGGCAGGCGTTGCTCCGGCTCTGTAGCCAGGCGGACATCTTTATCCATTCGATGCGGGCGCAGGCGATTCGGAGCTTGCGCCTTGATTATACGGCAATGGCGGAAGCCAACCCGCGCCTCGTCTACGCCAATCTCTACGGCTTCGGCCGGCGGGGACGATACGCCGATTACCCAGCCTATGATGACATCGTGCAGGCGGCCTCCGGCCTTGCCGATCTGCAGGCGCGCCTCAGCGGTGGAACTCCTACTTACCTCGCCACGGTAGTCGCCGACAAAGTTACTGGTCTCACCGCCGCTTATGCCGTGCTCGCCGCCCTCTATGCGCGCGAAACGACGGGGGTAGGCCAAGAGATCGAAGTCCCCATGTTCGAGACACTGGTCTCGTTTGCGATGGCCGAGCATCTGTGCGGCTCCCTGTTCGAGCCGCCGATTGGCCCACCCGAGTATCCTCGCGTCGTCGCCGCCGAACGCCGGCCCTACCGAACGAAGGACGGATATATCGCGGTCATGATCTACAACGACAAGCATTGGCGCGCTTTCTTCGACGTGATCGGCAACCCGGAATGGTCGAAGGATCCGATATTCGCGAACATCCGCTGCCGAACCGAGAATATTCACGACGTGCTCGGTCGCGTCTCAGCGCTGATCGAAGAGCGGACGACGGACGAGTGGATGGAAGACTTCCGGGCGGCACAACTGCCTGCAATGCCGCTCCGAAGCCTGCCCGACCTGCTCCACGACGATCATCTGGAGGAAGCCGGTTTCTGGGTGCGGCGGGAAACGGAGCATGGGACAGTGCGGTTTCCGGGCATCCCGACCGATTTCTCGGTTACGCCCGGGGAGATCGGCAATCCCGGTCCGCGGCTCGGCGCGCACAGCTTGGAGGTGCTGGAAGAAGCGGGCTTCAATGCTGAGGAGATCGCTTCGCTTCAGAAGACCGGGGCTTTGGGGAGATGACGTCAGAGTCCAACCAGCATCGGCTTGTCTCTGCTCGGGTTCTTGGGGTCGCAGACGCGCGCGACGACAGCGCCTATCGTTCAGCCAGGAACGAGCACTGGCTGGCGCGCAACATGCTCACCAGCCGCATCCATCGCAGGAAGCCAAACCCGACTTGAACAGTAGTTCGCGAACGAACGCGGAACACGGCAGTACAAGTGATTGATTTTACAGAGGGCGAATTTCCGCTGGAAAAGGGTGTAGTGCTAAATAATGTGCTGTGAGTGCTGTTTTTACTTGACTCTGGTCTGCTATATGACTGCTAATTCAGCGTCATGTTCGTCCGTGAAAAGACCATCAACGGCTACACCTATCTCTACCTGGTCGAGAGCGTGCGCGAGAATGGCCGCGCCAAACAGCGCATCATCAAGAACCTCGGCCGCAAGGACGCGGTGCTGGCGTCGGGCGATCTCGACCGGTTGGCGGCGTCGGTCGGGCGGCATGCCGAACGCGCCATCGTCCTGCAGGGGATCGAGAGCGGTGCGGGGGAGTTCGCGCCGCGCCGGATTGGCGGGCCGTTGCTGTTCGGACGGCTGTGGGAGCGGACCGGCATCCACGAGGTGCTGGACGATCTTCTCGCCTCGCGCGGCTTCGAGTTTGCGGTCGAGCGCTGCGTGCTGGTGGCGACGTTGCACCGACTGTTCGTGTCGGGATCGGATCGCGACTGCGTGAACTGGATGCGCGATTACGACATCCCCGGCAGCGCCGATCTGGCGCTCCATCACTTCTACCGCGCGATGGCGTGGCTGGGCGAGGAACTGCCCGACGACGAGCAGGCCGGGGCGACGCCGTTTGCCCCGCGCACGGTCAAGGATGTCATCGAGGAAAAGCTGTTCGATCGGCGGCGTGACCTGTTCACCGACCTGAGCCTCGTGTTCATGGATACGACCTCGCTCTCCTTCTACGGCGAGGGCGGCGAGACGTTGGGTGAGCGGGGCCACTCCAAGGACTATCGCCCCGACCTCAAGCAGATGATCGTGGCCTTGGTGATCGATGGCGAGGGCCGCCCGATCTGCACCGAAATGATGCCGGGCAACACCGCCGACGTCGCCGTGCTGGTCCCGATCGTCCAGCGCCTGCGCCACCGCTTCGGCATCGGCCGGGTCTGCGTGGTCGCCGATCGCGGCATGATCTCGCAGGCGACGATCACCGCACTCGAGGAGCGCAAGCTCGACTATATCCTCGGCGCGCGCGAGCGCTCCAGCGCGGTGGTGCGCGATGTCGTGCTGGGTGACGATACCCCTTTCACGCCGCTCGCCATCGACCGCCAGCGCGGCGAGACCCAGCTCTTCATCAAGGAGGTCAGGGTCGGCAAGCAGCGCTACATCGTCTGCCGCAACGAGGCCGAGGCGGCCAAGGACAAGGCCGAGCGTCAGACGATCATCGCCGGTCTCCAGGCGCAGCTGAAAAAGGGTGACAAGGCACTGGTCGGCAACTCGGCCTATCGCCGCTACCTGCGCACCACCGGCAAAAAGGCGTTCGAGATCGATGCCGGCAAGCTCGCCGAGGAGGCGCGCTACGACGGCATCTTCGTGCTCCGGACCAACGCCCGGATCACACCGCTCCAGGCGGTGCTGCGCTACCGCGACTTGCTCCAGGTCGAAACCCTGTTCCAGGCCGCCAAGGCGACGCTCGACACGCGTCCGATTTATCACAGCTCAGACGCCGCGATCCGCGGTCAGCCGTTCCGACACAGCCCGCACTGACAGCCCCTGGCCATAGGTCAGGCGCAGGATCGATCGCATGTCCTTCACGTTCGTTCGTCTCGCTTGTTTCCGTCTCGGCATCATCCCTCCCATCACATCGATGAAAGGGCTCCATACCAGTCCGGCGCGCCCGAAAGACGAACCTCATCCCCGCCCCGAACACTGTCCGGGAATTAGCGGAATCGCTGTCCCGTATTTACCGAAATCACTGTCCGGGAATTACCGAAATCCGTGTCCGGGAATTTGCGAAACACGCACGCGACTGCGAGGCCGCCGGCGTCAAACCCGAATGGCAGCCGCTGCTGCGCGATCTTGATCGCATGCAGATCGCTACCCTGACCAAAGACGGCAAATCGATCACCGTCCGCACGCCCGTTCGCTTCATCGTCCGTCCCTTCGAAAGGTCCGGACTCTAATCATTCCTGGACGGAAATCAGGGGGTCACGTCAAGCACCACCGACCTCCAGGACGGCGAGTGCGGACAGATCCTTGAGAGACCCTCAAGGGACAACCGCCAAGCGACTGCAAATTACAGATCTACGGCCTAGGCGGCAACGCTCTTGAGCAGATCGGTCCCTGGCGTCGGGTTCCCTTCGGAGGCACTGTCGACATACTTACTTCGCACCCAGGCGAAATGCTGAATTAATGCTTCCTGGCGTGAGAGCAGCATGTGAGATCGAGCGCCCGAATCAAGCACACGCTGAGTTTCCTCGGGGTTCTTCACATCTTCGCGCACCGCTTCACGAATAACGATGTTCCGGAACTGGTGAAAAAGGTAATCTCGGATCCCGGCCACATCAGGAGCATAAATTTTGGACTCTAAAACCGTGCGCGTCGGAGAAATCGGCCAGAAATGGTGGGTCATGAGGCGACTCGAGACAATGGCGACGACGTTGGGGAAGCATGTCCAAAGGTCGAAGCCGAAGCGCTTGGTCTTTGTCGGGTTAACCCCTTCGGGAAGCCTGTCCGGGTGGAATTCCGGGGCTGGATTGGAGCGAGAAAAAGCTGACATAATACGCTCCATTTCCGGTCTTGCTTCTTCGACCTTTGGATCGAGCGGCAGATAGGGCAGCGCTGAATTCGAATAGAGGGAATCGGGGTTAGCGGGCGTGCTTCCGTAGTGATGACGCTCAAAGAGTCCGATCTGGTGCATGTGATATAGGCTTGTGTCGATGAAATCCGGCAGTGTGGGCCCGTGAGTGAAGGGAACATGATAACCTTCAGAGAAGGCATCTAATACTACCTTCCAGTTAGCTTCAATCTCAATCCTGTAACTGCTCATTGGAACGAGCTTTTCGAACGGATATTCTTCTAAAATGTCGCCAAACTCACCGAGATATTCCCGAAGGCCCACCTCATGCTGAGGATCGAGATTGATGAATACAAACCCGTTCCAAGTCTCACAATCAATAGGGGTTAGACCGTTGGCAGATGCGTCGAAATTGGGAAACTCGGCGCGGTCTGGGGCACCCGCGAGCTTACCGTCACTCTTATAGCGCCACCCGTGAAAAGTGCATTGAATGCCCTTTTTGGGACAGGCGCCGGATTCATTCCACACGACCTTGTTGAGCCGGTGGGCACACACGTTATGAAATGCACGGATCACACCATCCTCGCCGCGCATGACGAGTATGGATGTTCCGATCATCGCCAAGTCCCGCACGAAGTAGCTATCAGGTTCCGGGACGTCTCGAGTTCTGCAGACATTGAGCCAGCACTTGCGGAAGATATGATCTCGCTCCTTCTTAAAAGACTCTTCCGAATGATAAGGTTCGACGGAAATGCTCCCGCCGACACATTCGGGCACGCCAGGTCCATGAATTACTTTCGTGGTACTTGTCACGATTCCGATCCTTCTTTTGAAGAGAATTTTGGAAGTTGCATCTGCCAGAGACAGGGGGTTAGCACCTCTAGGCGCTCAGCTTCGACAGCGAGAGGAGACCCGCCCGGCTTCTGATGAATGAAGAGCGGCGAATAAACTTCGAAGAGTGCCAAGATGAGATTCAGTAAATTCTTGTCCTCATACGCCCAATCATAGGGGTGACCCCGGCCCTGCAGATAGTCGCTCATCTCGGCCAGCCTTGGCAGGGTGGTGTCGTAGAAGGGACGCATCTCATCTAGGGTGGAATCCGAAACCTTCATAAAACGATCAGACTCCGTGGACAACGCCCAAATTTTCGCAAAAGCCTCAAGATCGGCGAAGTCGTCTGGCAACATTTTCATCTACTCTTCCTCACGTGTCCCTTCATTTCGCCATCGACGATGGCCCTTGACTTGAACAGCAGCCATAAGAGGCTCGACTGTCTAGTGCCAAATTTGACCACAAGCCATTTGATAAACTCTCAGCGCTACGTGACCACGCTTTATTACTGCCTCGACCGAACTTCCACTCGTCTTTGGGACAAACTCCAACCAATCTTGGTCAAAATCTCCGGCTAAATTCGACACCGATCTCCGAGGCACTCCGGAAAGCTGCCTTTCGGCGACTCTGCGAGCCGAAACAATGATTGCGTTGCCAGAAGCATCCTCATTCGTACGCGCCCGCTCATTAGTTGGTTGTGCAGCAAATGCTTCCGAGTCTGTCTCCTGGGCCGCTGCTTCCTGGGCAAACGCAACCCCACTTCCCACAATTAGGAGCGCAAGGAGCGGCGCCGCCCCCATTCTCGAGTCGTTCTGCATTTTCTCCTCCCCAGAGCTAATTTTTTATCTGCTCAACTTATCCTAGATTCGGACCTGAGTCTATAGCCCTTGCGTATGCGCAAGCTTTGCTGTTGCGACTGGGTGTTTTTTTAAGGGGTATATTGGCATATGATGCATTTTCGTTTATTCCTCCTTGCTTATGAGCAAGGAATTGGAGTACGCAAATGGGGTGCTTGCCTGCTATGGAAATTGGTTGCCGGTACAGTCTTCGCTTGGGGAGCGAAGCGCAGCCGGTAAGGAAAACGACGCGCGATCCCGTTCCGTCAAAGTAGACCACAGTGGGTGCGGCTGCGGTTGCAGTGATGGGGCTATCAAGTTGCCCTCCACCTGCGTGGGATCGAGGCTGATTCCATGAAAAGATGAGGCTAATGAAG
>LOET01000144.1 GCA_001515985.1 Sphingomonadales bacterium BRH_c3
CCTTGTATCGGTTCCGCAAATGAAAAGGGCGACCCGTGGCCGCCCCTTTGCATTCGGGTTTTCGAAGCAGCGATCAGCCTTCGACGTGCTCCGCCAGTACAGTCAAGCCAGCGTCGCCGACTTCGGCAAAGCCGCCGCGCACTTCGATCAGCTCGGGCTGCGCGCCGTCGGTCTTGTAGACCTGCACAGCGCCATCGCGGATAGTCGACATGAAGGGCGCGTGGCCTTCCAATACGCCGAACTCGCCTTCCGCACCTGGGACGACCACCATGTAGACGTCCTCGCTGCGGACAAGCCGTTCCGGAGTTACGAGTTCGAAGTGCAGTGCCATCGCGTTTACGCGTCCTCAGCCAGTTTCTTGGCTTTTTCGACCGCCTGGTCGATGCCGCCAACCATGTAGAAGGCCGCTTCGGGCAGGTGATCGTATTCACCTTCAACCACAGCCTTGAACGACTTGATCGTGTCTTCCAGCTGGACGAACACGCCCGGGATATTGGTGAACACCTCGGCAACGTGGAACGGCTGGCTGAGGAAACGCTGGATCTTGCGGGCACGGGCAACAGTGAGCTTATCTTCTTCCGAAAGCTCGTCCATGCCCAGAATGGCGATGATGTCCTGAAGGCTCTTGTACTTCTGCAGCGTTTCCTGAACCTTACGCGCGGTTTCGTAATGCTCCTGGCCGACAACCCGCGGTTCGAGAACGCGGCTGGTCGAATCCAGCGGGTCAACCGCCGGATAGATGCCGAGTTCGGAGATTGCACGGCTCAGCGTGGTGGTCGCATCCAAGTGAGCGAAGGAGGTTGCCGGGGCCGGATCGGTAAGGTCATCGGCGGGAACGTAGATCGCCTGCACCGAGGTGATCGATCCCTTGGTGGTCGAGGTAATGCGTTCCTGCAGATTGCCCATGTCGGTGGCCAGTGTCGGCTGATAGCCCACCGCCGAAGGAATACGGCCGAGCAGCGCCGACACTTCCGAACCCGCCTGGGTAAAGCGGAAGATGTTGTCGACGAAGAACAGCACGTCCTGGCCTTCCTCGTCGCGGAAATATTCCGCCATGGTCAGGCCCGACAGCGCCACGCGCGCACGCGCGCCCGGCGGCTCATTCATCTGGCCGAACACCAGCGCCACCTTGCTGCCTTCGCTGGTGGCATTACCATCCGCGTCCTTGGCGATAACGCCAGCGTCAAGGAATTCGTGATAGAGATCGTTGCCCTCGCGGGTGCGTTCACCCACGCCAGCGAAAACGGACACGCCGCCGTGGCCCTTGGCGATGTTGTTGATCAGCTCCTGGATCAGCACGGTCTTGCCCACGCCGGCGCCGCCGAACAGGCCGATCTTGCCGCCGCGCGCATAGGGGGCGAGCAGGTCGATCACCTTGATGCCCGTAACCAGGATCGCCGCTTCGGTTGACTGGTCGACGAACAGCGGAGCTTCGGCATGGATCGGGTTGCGCTTCTCGGCGCCGACAGGGCCGCGTTCGTCGATCGGTTCGCCGATCACGTTCATGATGCGGCCGAGCGTCTTTGGGCCGACAGGCACAGAGATCTGCGAGCCGGTATTCACCACTTCCTGGCCGCGGGTAAGGCCTTCGGTTGCGTCCATCGCGATGGTGCGAACCGTGTTTTCGCCAAGGTGCTGCGCAACTTCGAGAACCAGCGTATTCTCGCCGTTCTTCGTTTCAAGCGCGGTCAAGATAGCGGGCAGTTCGGCGGGGAACTGCACGTCGACGACGGCGCCGATGACCTGGCTGATCGTGCCGTTGGTGGTCTGGTTCAATGCGGGTGCGGTGGCCATTTTCTGTGTCCTGCCTTGCAGTTTATCAGGCGCCTTGGGCGCAAACGGTTTCAGTGTCGACAACGGTCCATTCACCGTCGCCGGGGGTCAGAGTGGCCGAATGGCGAAGATATTCGTCTTCACCCAGGCCATAGTTGCAAATAACGTCAGATGAGCCGAAGCCCGCGCGCTTGCACACGGAAGTGCTGACCGGCTTGGCCGAAGGGCATGCCTTGGCGATGGTTGCGGCAAACACGCCCTCGTCGGGCGCGGGCAGGGCGGGCACTTCCGGCTCTGCCACGGCGGTTTCGGTCGGCTGCGGCATAGGTGCTGCCTCTTCGCCGCAAGCGGCAAGTGCGAGAACGGGCAAGAGGGCAAGGGCAATCTTTTTCACAATTACTATCCGTTTCTAGAGCGCTTCTGCGCCGGCAATGATTTCGATCAGTTCGGTAGTAATCGCGGCCTGGCGACTGCGGTTGTACTGGATCGTCAGCTTGTTGATCAGGTCGCCCGCGTTGCGCGTGGCGTTATCCATTGCGGTCATCGAAGCGCCCTGTTCGGAAGCCTCGCGTTCGAGCAGCGCCCCAAACAGCTGTGTCTTCACATAGCGTGGCAGCAGCTCTTCCAGGATTTCCTCTTCGCCAGGTTCATATTCGACCACTGCATCGCCTGCGACGACGGTTTCGGGCGAGGGAACCGGGATCAATTGCACGGTCGTCGGATCCTGTGCCAGCGCCGACTGGAATGTCGGGTAGATCAGGTGCGCAACATCGAACTGACCGCTGTCAAACATGACGACCAGTTCCTTGGCGATATCGTCGGCTTCTTCGAAACCGGGGGTGCGCACGCCAGAAGTGTCGAAAAGCTTGGCGATCCGCTCTGCATGGTCGCGCTTGATTGGCGCGCGGCCCTTTTTGCCGACGAGGTAAAACTGCACGTCCTTGCCCGCGGCGATCAACGCCTGCGCCTGCTTCTTGGCCTCTTTCACGATATTAGCGTTGAGGCCGCCGCACAGACCCTTGTCGGTGTTGACCACAACCAGCAGGTGGCGCTGGTTGCCACCGGTGCCGGCCAGCAGCTTGGGCGCGCTGTCCCCGCTGACCTTTGCCGCCAGCGAAGCCATCACCGCGCTCAGGCGTTCGGCATAGGGGCGCGCCGCTTCGGCAGCCGCCTGCGCACGGCGCAGCTTGGCGGCTGCGACCATCTGTTTGGCCTTGGTGATCTTCTGGGTCGACTTGACCGAGTTGATCCGACCTTTGAGTTCTTTCAGTGAGGCCATGTTGGCTCTCCTAGTGCGCTCTCAGGTTCAGGCGAACTGCTTGGCGAAAGCTTGCAGCGCGGCTTTGGCCTTGTCCGCAGTTTCGCCTTCGAACTTGGTGGTTTCGCGGATTTCCTTGAGGATATCGGCGTGCTCGGCCCGCATATAGGCCAGCATCTGCTCCTCATACTCGGTCACCCGGTCAACCGCGATCGCATCGAGATAGCCATTGGTGCCGGCATAGATCGATACGGTCTGCTCTTCGAAGGGCAGCGGCGAGAACTGCGGCTGCTTGAGCAGTTCGGTTAGGCGTGCGCCGCGGTTGAGCAACTTCTGCGTGGCGGCATCGAGGTCCGAGCCGAACTGCGCGAAAGCCGCCATCTCGCGGTACTGCGCCAGCTCGAGCTTGATCGAGCCGGACACCTTCTTCATCGCCTTGGTCTGCGCAGCGCCGCCCACACGGCTGACCGACAGGCCAACGTTAATTGCAGGGCGGATACCCTGATAGAACAGGTCCGTCTCAAGGAAGATCTGGCCATCGGTGATCGAGATCACATTGGTCGGGATATAGGCCGATACGTCGCCCGCCTGCGTTTCAATGATCGGCAGCGCGGTCAGCGAGCCGCCGCCATTGGCTTTGCTCATCTTTGCCGCACGCTCGAGCAGGCGGCTGTGGAGATAGAACACGTCACCCGGGTATGCTTCGCGGCCCGGCGGGCGGCGCAGCAGCAGCGACATTTGGCGGTAAGCCACAGCCTGCTTCGAAAGGTCGTCATAAACGATCACGGCGTGCATGCCGTTGTCGCGGAAGAATTCGCCCATCGCGCAGCCGGTGTAAGGCGCGAGATACTGCAGCGGAGCGGGTTCCGAAGCGGTTGCAGCGACGACGATCGAATATTCCATCGCGCCATTTTCTTCGAGCTGGCGCACGATCTGAGCAACGGTCGAGCGCTTCTGGCCGACGGCAACATAGATGCAGTAGAGCTTCTTCGATTCGTCGTTCGACGCGTTGGCACCCTTCTGGTTGATGAAGGTGTCGATCGCGACGGCGGTCTTGCCGGTCTGGCGGTCACCGATGATCAGTTCGCGCTGGCCGCGGCCGACGGGCACAAGCGCGTCGATGGCCTTGAGGCCGGTCTGCACAGGCTCCGAAACCGATTCACGCGGGATGATGCCCGGAGCTTTCACTTCGACGCGGCTGCGCTTTTCAGCGACGATCGGGCCCTTGCCGTCAATCGGATTGCCCAAGGCATCGACCACGCGGCCCAATAGGCCTTTACCCACCGGCACGTCCACGATGGTCCCGGTACGCTTGACGACATCGCCTTCCTTGATCTCGGCGTCAGAGCCGAAGATCACGACGCCGACATTGTCGGCCTCGAGATTCAGTGCCATGCCCTGCACGCCATTGGCGAATTCGACCATCTCGCCGGCCTGCACCTTGTCGAGGCCGTGGATACGGGCGATGCCGTCACCCACCGAGAGAACGGAGCCGACTTCGCTCACTTCGGCTTCGGTGCCGAAATTGGCGATCTGGTCCTTGATGACCTTGGAGATTTCTGCGGCGCGGATTTCCATTTTCAGCCTTTCATCGAATCTTCGGGCATACGGGCTTTCAGCCCTTCATCGCCTTGGCGAGTGTATTAAGACGGGTGCGGATCGAGCCGTCGATGCGCTGCGATCCGATAGTGACAACGAGGCCGCCCAGCAGATCCGGGTCGACGCTCGACTTGAGTTTTACAGTGCGGCCCTGGCTGGCAGTGAGCCTGTCCTTGAGCTGCGCAAGCTGCTCGTCGCTGAGCGCATGCGCGCTGGCAACTTCAGCGGAGACTTCACCGCGCTGCGCGGCTGCGATGGCCCTGAAGGCGCGGATCATGTCGCCGAGCGCGGAAAGGCGGCGATTGCCGGCCAGCACGCCGAGGAAATTTCCGGTCAGTTCCGACAGGCCGAGGTGAGCGGCAACTGCGGCGATAGCTTCGCCCTGTGCCTTGCGGCTCAACTGGGGATTGCTGGCGACTTCGCGCAGTTCCGCCGATTCGGCGAGCGCTGCGTCGAGCGTCTCAAGGTCCGATTCGACGGACGTAACAATGCCGCCCTCGGCTGCGAGCTCGAACAGGGCCGAGGCGTAACGCCCAGCAAGGCTAGCCTGTATACCGGCGGAAATATCCACGCGTCTTACGTCCTTCAGGATCTGCGAAAATAACGTTGCACCGCTTTAACCGTTCCGGGCACGTAAGAGGGCGCCCCGGCAAAGCTGGCGCGCGACTAGCAAAGGGTCCGGCATTAAGCAACCCGGCTTTCACGCCTTTTGCAATGGTGCGGCTTGGCCTAGTCGCCCCAGACCTGCCTGAGCCTCGCGTCGCGGCCGCAACCCTGGCGGTAGAATCTGTAGCGTAGTGGATTCTTCCTGGCGTAGTCCTGATGGTACCCTTCAGCCCTGTAGAAAGCGCTCTTGGCGATAATCTGTACCGCTACTGGCTTTCCCAGCCTCCGCTCCACCCGCGCCTTCGAGGTTTCGGCGAGCTTACGCTGTGCCGCATTCACCGGGAAGATCGCGGCGCGATAGGATTCGCCTTTGTCGCAGAATTGGCCAGCGGGATCGAATGGGTCCACATTCTTCCAGAACACGTCGAGCAGCTGCGAATATTTGACCTCGCGGGGATCATAGATGACGCGCACTGCCTCGAAGTGACCGGTCCCCCCGGCGCTGACCTGCGCATAAGTTGGA
The DNA here is from genome assembly GCA_001515985.1 of Sphingomonadales bacterium BRH_c3. Classification (GTDB taxonomy): domain Bacteria; phylum Pseudomonadota; class Alphaproteobacteria; order Sphingomonadales; family Sphingomonadaceae; genus Erythrobacter. The sequence goes on from LOET01000144.1 coordinate 5,760, forward strand.
TCGCGTGTGGTTCCGCCAGTATAGCCTGACACCGCCTCGATTACACCTGGCACCGCTTCCATGTCATGCTCGGCGCACCAGAAGCAGCCCATGGCGAAATAGGCTTCGGCACGCGCCGGCAGCGGCGTGTCCTTCGCCTGCGTGAATGCCGACAACAGCGCAGCGGCGACTATCGCGAGGATCAGCCTCATGACGCTTTGGGCATACGCTTGGCGGGCACAAAATCCATCGCATCGCCGTTGATGCAGTGCCGCCTGCCGGTGGGGGGAGGCCCATCGTCAAACACGTGCCCCAGATGCCCCCCGCAGCGGCGGCAGTGCACTTCGGTCCGCACACTGAACCAGCTCCTGTCAACGCTGGTTCCGACATTTCCCTTGATCGCGCGAACGAAACTTGGCCAGCCGGTGCCGCTGTCGAACTTGTCGGACGAGCGATAGACGGGCAGCGCGCAGCCCGCGCAGGTATAGAGGCCCACGCGCTTTTCCTTCAACAGCGCGCTGGTGAACGGCCGCTCGGTCCCCTGTTCGCGAAGAATGTAATATTGTCGCGCAGTGAGCCTGCGCTTCCACTCGGCATCGCTGTAAGCGACCTCAAATTTGCGCGCGGGCTTGGCATTGGCGAACTGAGCGCGAGTGGCCAGACCCGCGAACAGTCCGGCACCAGCGATCATTATATTGCGCCTGTTCATAGCTTGCACCTCGCTGCCGAATACGATTGTAACCGCCATTTGGTTCCGCTTGGGCTATTCCTGTCCCGATGAACTGATCCTTGCTTTGGGCTCGCACTTATAGACCAGCCGCTCGTTGGGGCGCGGCGGCAGCATGCCAATCACGCTTTGCTGCTGTTCGCCCAGGGTGGCTGCGGCATTGGTGCTGCCGCATTGTGGCGCATCATAGGCGCTGCGCGCTTCACGGGCCAGGGCCATGGCATCGCGGCCCAGTAGGTAGTGCTCGCTCAGAAAGGTGCGCGTTTCCGGATCGTAACGGTTGATGGCCACCAATTCCTCGTCATCGGATACCAGCACGCGCGTCCATTCGCCATTGTTGAGGCCGTATTGCGTACGTGCGTTGACACAGCCATTGGCCGCCCAGTCGAACTCGACATCGTCGGTGCGCGCGCTGGTGACGCGGCTGCGTTCGGGTACGAAGGTGCACAGCATAGTCCCTTCGCGCGCTTGCGAGACGGGTTGGTCGGCCTGCTCGCCTGTCTTCGCCTTCATTACCGCTTCGACCCGCCTGTCGATCTCGTCGATGCCGGGGCGCGAAACCCATAGTGCCACAGCTGCTGCCAGCGCCGCGAAGGCAACTCCACCGGCGATGGCCATGTGCCGTTCGCGGTCTTCCTGTCTACGGGCCTGTTCAGCAAAATAGCCCGCAGCGATCGCCACGAGCAGCAGGATCAGCGCCAAAGCCATGGCGTTCTCACGCTCTTGCTGCACTTCCAACTGAGCTTCGAACTGGGCACGGTCGCGGCGCTGGGTCAGTTCGATTTCGCGCGCATCAATCCGTTCGCGTGCTTCGGCGCGCTGCTGTTCCAGCCGCGTGCGCTCGGCGGCTTCAAGATCGTCAATGCTGCGGCAGGGCAGCGCATTGACGCTGACATCAACTTCGTTGCTGCGCAGGAAAGGGAGTATCTCGCGAACCGAAACGGCGAAGTAGAACTCGGCGTCCGAACCGTCCGAATCCGCGCCGAAGCTGTTGACGCCGAGCACGCGCCCGCATCCGTCAAGCAGCGGCCCGCCCGAATTGCCGCGCCCGATCGGCGCTGTATGCAGGATAGTGTCGAACTGGCGGCTGGGGCGTGCGCCCGACAGGAATCCACGGCTTTTCACCGGCGGCTGGGCGCGGAAAATATCACCGATATCAAGCCCCTGCGCACGGTCGACATTCATCGGGTAACCAACCGCAGAAACCTCTCCCATGTCTCCCGCAATGTTGCCCGAAAGCGTCAGTGGCGGCAGGCGCAGGCTGCCCTCGGTAATCTCTATCAGTGCCAGATCGTTGCGCGGGCTGACCGAAAGCGGGCGGGCATAGGCTGCTTCTTCGCCCTGCGAGGGCACCACGCCGATGCGCAGGGTATCATCCTGCAGCGCCTCGCGGATGACATGTGCGCTGGTGATGATCTGTGTGGGCGAAACGGCAAAACCCGATCCGTGGCTGACCGGATAAACTTCGCGCCCGTCCGTGCCGATGATCACCACGCGCACCACGCCGCGCGCCGCCGCTTCGATATCGGCCGGATCGGCCTGCGCCGTATGCGGCACGGACAGTGCGAAGAAGCAGGCAAGAAATGTCAACAAGCGGCCCATGGCACCGCTGTTTGACGCCCAAATGCTTTGACCGCAAGCTTCGGGATGCAGTGAGCGGTGCTTTAACCTATCAAGGGCAACATGAGCAGTGAGACAATCCATCAGGATGAGGCCTGGGCCGCGGTGTTGCGGCGCGACCGCAGTTTTGACGGACGCTTTGTCACCGGGGTGCTGAGCACGGGCATCTATTGCCGCCCGTCCTGCGCGGCGCGGCACCCGGCGCGTGGCAATGTGCGTTTCTTTGCGACCGGATCCGAAGCCCGCGCTGCCGGGCTGCGCGCCTGCAAGCGTTGCCTGCCCGATGATGTGGCGCGCGACGAAGCAGCGGTTCTGGCGGCAATCGATGCGGTCAAGGCAGGCGAAACGGCTTCGCTGGAGGAGCTGGCTACCATCACCGGCTATTCACCAACCCATTTCCAACGGGTGTTCAAGCGCGCAACCGGGCTTTCTCCGGCCGCTTATACTCGCGCGCTGCGCGAAGAGCGCGCCCGCGACAAGCTGGGCAATGCAGAGCGCGTTACCGATGCGATTTACGACGCAGGGTTCGAGGCACCGAGCCGCTTCTACGAAGGGATGAAAGGCAAAATGGGCATGACGCCAAGCGACTGGAAGAACGGCGGCGAGGGGCGCACGATCCACTGGGCCGTGGTAAGGACCACGATTGCGCCGATGCTGGTCGCGGCGACGGAGGTGGGCGTGTGCTGCCTTGCCTTCAACGAGGGCGAGGCGGAACTGCAGGCCCGTTTTCCCAAGGCCCGGCTGGTGCATGGCAGCGAGGAATTCCGCGAGCTGTTCGCTGCAGTGACGCAGGCGGTCGAGCGGCCCGGTACCGGCGCCGGGATCCCGCTCGACGTCAAAGGCACGGCATTCCAGCAGCGCGTGTGGCAGGAACTGCGGACAATCCCGCCCGGCGAGACACGCAGTTATGGCGAACTCGCCGCGGCGCTGGGCAAGCCCGCGGCCAGCCGCGCCGTGGGCGGTGCCAACGGAGCCAACAACATCGCGGTGCTGATCCCCTGCCACCGGGTGATCCAGGCGGATGGGTCGTTGGGCGGCTATGCCTATGGCACTGATATCAAGCGCGAATTGCTGAAGCGCGAGCAGGCAAACGGCTAATTCGATTGCGTTGGTATCCGATACGCGCCATCGGTTGCGCGTTTCGGGAGGCTTTCGAATGACAAAACCGCTGTGGCGCAGAATCGCCGATTTTCCGCTGGTCGCACTTGCGATCGCATTGCTGGCGGTTGTCGGCACAACCTCGGGTTTCGGCTGGTTGGTGGAGCAAATTCCCGACATTACCAACCAGGACGCAATCAGGCCCTTCAAGGTCATCGCGCTAATTGCCCTGCTGCTGATCGTCTACAAGCTTGCTGTTCGGCATCTGGGCGAAGAGCCGCACGATGACTTGCCTTGGCACCGCGCCCCGCGCGAACTGGCACTAGGGACGCTTCTTGCCTTTGGCTTGTTCTCGGCGATCGTGGCGATTGCTGCGGTGCTGGGGTCCTATCGAATTGTCGGCTGGGGCGGCGGCGAAGATTTCGTAATGATCCTGTTTGTCGCCGGTTTTGCTGCCGGTTTCGTTGAGGAACTGATGTTTCGCGGTGTCCTGTTTCGCTGGCTTGAGGATTTCGGGGGCAGCTGGTTTGCGCTGGCAGTGACTTCGGGTCTGTTCGGATTTGCCCATATTGGCAATGACAATGCGACGTGGCTGTCGTCGCTGGCAATTGCGCTGGAGGCAGGCATCCTGCTGGGCGGAGCCTACATGGTAACCCGTTCGCTGTGGTTCGCGATCGGTATCCACTTCGGCTGGAACGTGACCCAGGGGTTCATCTGGGACGTGCCGGTTTCGGGCAACGATGTTGACGGCATGGTCGAAGCGCAATTGCGCGGCAACGAGCTGCTGAGCGGCGGGGCCTTCGGGCTCGAAGCTTCGGTAATCGCAATGGTGCTGGCCACGGCGGTTGGTATCTATTTCGTCTGGCTGGCGGTGCAGCGCGGCGAGATTGTGCGTCCGTGGTGGGTGCGCCGCAGGGTTGCGCGCATAGCTGTCGCTGCTGCAACCTGATCCACTAATCCAGTTTGGCCGACAGGCCCGGCTGCGCCTTGGTTAGCGCGCGCCGATAGGCGCGGTGCGCTCACGCATTCCGGGCCATCAGCCCGCCATCGACCGGGATCGCCGTGCCGGTGATATAGCTTGCGGCGGGTAGCACCAGCGACAACGTGATATGCGCGACCTCTTCAGGTTCGCCGTAGCGTTTGAGCGCGGTGCGGCGCTTGGCGAAGATTACCTTGTGCTCATCGGGCACCTTGTCGGTCATCGCGGTGCGGATCGGGCCAGGGCAGATGCAATTGACCGTGATGCCTTCAGGGCCAAGGTCGACCGCCAGCCCGCGGGTGAGACCGATCACCCCCGTTTTGGCCGCGACATAGGGCGTGTCGCCCGGCGTCGCGCCCAGCCCCTCGGTCGATGCGATGTTGACGATGCGTGCGGCGTCACTCTGCCGCAGATAGGGCAGGGCGGCACGCACCATGCGCTGCTGCCCGGTCAGCATGACCGCAATCGCGCGGTGCCAGACATCCTCGTAAGCCTCGTCGTCAAGCGCACAAAAGCTTGAAATACCAGCGTTGTTGACGAGGATGTCGATCGCGCCGAAATCTTCCGCCACCTGCGCCACCACGCGCTTGATCGCTTCACCATCGGACACGTCAAGCGCATAGAGCCGCGCGTTCAGCCCGCATTCGCGCGCCACCGCTTCGCAAGCGGCCAGGTCAAGATCGGTAACCGCCACCCTTGCGCCCTCGCTGGCGAACAGCTTTGCCGTGGCGCGGCCCATGCCGCTCGCAGCGCCGGTAACGATGGCTACCCGGCCCGCGATCGAGCGCGAAAGGCCTGGGCCCTCGCTCACCTGAACGGTGGTTCGTTGAAAGCGCGCAGCTTGCGGCTGTGCAGCCGATCGCCTTCATTGCGCAGCCGCGCGCAGGCCTTGATGCCCATTTGCAAATGCGCCGCGATGGCCTCTTCGTAAAAGCTGTTGGCCTGGCCCGGCAGCTTGATCTCGCCATGCAACGGCTTGTCGCTGACGCACAGTAATGTGCCATAAGGAACGCGGAAACGGTAACCCTGCGCGGCGATGGTGGCGCTTTCCATCTCGATCGCGATCGCGCGGCTTTGCGAAAAGCGCTTGGCGCTGCGTGAATAGAGCAGTTCCCAATTGCGGTCATCGGTGGTGACCACTGTTCCGGTGCGCATGCGCTGTTTCAGGTTGGCGCCCTGAACGCCCGAAACTTCTTCAGCAGCGCCGGCGAGGGCAAGCTGAACTTCGGCGATCGGCGGGATCGGGATTTCGGGCGGCAGCACACCATCAAGCACATGATCGTCACGCAGATAGGCATGCGCGAGCACGAAATCGCCGATCTTCTGGCTTGAGCGCAAGCCGCCGCAGTGGCCGATCATCAGCCAACTGTGCGGGCGCAACACCGCGAGATGATCGCAGATTGTCTTGGCGTTGGAGGGACCGACCCCGATATTGACCAAAGTGATGCCGCGCTTATCTTCGCGGATCAGGTGATAGGCCGGCATCTGGTGCTTGCGCCAAGCGGTGTCTGACAATTGGTCGCGCGCGCTGTTCGTTCGCTCATGAATATTGAGTCCGCCGGCTCCAGTCAGCGTGGTGTAGCCTTCGCTGCCGATTTGCTGGCCGGCCCAGTCAACGAATTCATCGACATAGCGGTGATAGTTCGTGAACAGGATAAAGTGCTGGAAATCTTCCGTGCTGGTTCCTGTGTAATGCGCGAGCCTTGCCAGCGAGTAATCGGTACGCAGCCCGTCAAACAGCGACAGCGGCATGGCAAAATCGGGCTCTGCCACTTCGTGCCCGTCGGCCAGCTCGTCGCCGATCAGCGCCAGATCGGTTGAGGGAAAGTGCTTGGCCAGTTCCTGCGGTGCGATCCCGGCCATTGCCGCGCCTGCTTCGCCGTCAAGTACATATGGAAAGGGAATTTCCTGGCGCGAACGGGCGACTTCAAAACGCACATCGTAATCCGCCTCGATCAGCGAAAGCTGTTCCTGCAGATATCCGGCAAACAGTGTCGGGCGCGTGATCGTTGTCGCATAGGTGCCTTGTTGCTCCAGCCGGCCAAAAGCACGGGAGCGGTCGGATGGCGCGCCATCGCCAGAAAAATGCACCCGCAATTCGGGATAGGCATAGCTGCCGTCCTCGCGTTTGCGCTGTGGCGGAACAGCGCCTGACCGCGCATATTCGATCACATCCTCGCGCAGCGCGGCAACCGCCGCGTCAAAGTGTTCATTGAGTTGCTGGAGGATATGTTCGATATTGCTCATACGGCGGGATTACTCTTCTTGTTTTGATTTTCAATGACAGTCCTGCAGCGCGATAGCGCGGCTGTTACAAAAAGGGCGCGGCCTCTCGGCCACGCCCCTTGCTGGTTCGGATAGATAGAACGCCGGATCAGGCTTCGTCTTCCTCAACCGATTCTTCGAGCATGTCGGCCGGAATTTCGCCCGGCTCAAGGTTCGGGGCGATGCGGTTCGCTTCGGCCTGTTCCTCGATTTCCTTCTGTTCGTCTTCGAAAATCTGGGCGAGAACGTCGATGCCCTTGCTCTGCAGTTCGGCTTCGTCGTCCGAGCGGGCGACATTGGCCTTCACAGTCACATGCACTTCCGGGTGCAGCGCAACGGTGACGTCATGCATGCCGATCATCTTGATGGGGTGGCCCATCACGACCTGCTTCTTGTCAACATTGTGGCCCTGTGCCTCGAGCCCGGCGACGATGTCGCGCACGTTTACCGAACCATAGAGCTGGCCGGCATTCGAAGAGGCGCGGATCAGCACGATCTCGGCACCGGCAACCTTTGCACCCAGCTTTTCGGCTTCGCCGCGCTTCTCGGCGTTTTCCTTTTCCAGGCGCTCGCGATTCGCTTCGAAAACCTTCTTGTTGGCTTCGTTGGCGCGCAGGGCCTTCTTCTGCGGGAGCAGGAAGTTGCGGGCGAAACCGTCCTTCACGGTGACAACGTCGCCGATAGAACCCAGCTTCTCGATCCGTTCGAGGAGGATGATATCCATATTCGTTCTCCTCTTACTTCACGATGTAGGGCAGCAGGCCGATGTGGCGAGCGCGCTTGATCGCCTTGGCGAGTTCGCGCTGCTTCTTGGCCGAAACGGCGGTGATGCGCGACGGAACGATCTTGCCACGCTCGGACATGAAGCCCTGCAGCAGGCGCACGTCCTTGAAATCGATCTTCGGTGCGTTCTTGGCAGCGAAGGGGCAGGATTTACGGCGGCGGAAAAACGGGCGGGCCATCAGTCGCGCTCCTCACGGTCTGTGCGGCGCTTGCGCTCGCGGTCCTGTTTGCGCATCATTACCGAAGGGCCTTCTTCATGCTCGTCCACGCGGACGGTCATGTAGCGGATCACATCTTCGTTGATACGGGTCTGGCGCTCAAGCTCGGCGACGACCGAACCCGGTGCGTCAATGTTGAGCATTACGAAATGCGCCTTGCGATTGCGCTCGATCTTGTAGGCGAGCGATTTGAGGCCCCAGGTTTCGGTTTTGGTGACCTTGCCTTCATTCTGTTCGACGATTTCGGTCGCCGCGGCCGCCAGCGCATCGACTTGAGCCTGGCTCAGGTCCTGACGCGCGAGAAAGATATGCTCATAGAGAGCCATCTCGCTTCCTTTCACTTCCTGCCGATCGCTGGCCGTTCCGCGCGGTTCGCGGGCGCCCCTCCGGCTTTCTTCACAAACACCCGCAAGCCGCAGTCCGGCCCAGGGGATGCGCGCACATAGCGGGTTTGCCGGCGAATGCAAGCCTTGCGCAGTCGGCGCGCTGCGGGCAGTGCGGCTTCAGCGAAGCTTTCAGGAGGTGTGCGGTGCCCGGTGGTTTGATGGCCCTGCTTGATGACGTATCGATCATCGCACGGGCAGCGGCGGCATCGATTGACGATGTCAGCGTGGCAGCAGGCAAGGCCGGCACCAAGGCGGCAGGCGTGGTGATCGACGATGCGGCGGTGACGCCGGGCTATGTCACGGGCCTTTCGCCTGCGCGCGAGTTGCCAATTATCTGGAACATCACCAAGGGCAGCCTCAAGAACAAGCTGCTGATCCTGCTGCCTGGCGCGGTTCTGCTGAGCTGGCTGCTGCCACAGGCGATCATTTACCTGCTGATGCTGGGCGGGGGCTACCTTTGTTATGAAGGCGCTGAAAAGGTGATGGAGAAGCTTGGCGGCAAACATCACGGCGAGACGCTGGAAGATCCAATCGAGGATCTGGCGGAGTTCGAAAAGAATCGCATCAATGGGGCGATCCGTACCGATCTGATTCTGTCGGCAGAGATCATGGCGATTTCGCTCAACGAGATTGCGACGATATCGGACAGTTTCTGGATCAGGGCCATGGCCCTGGCGCTGGTTGGCATTGCCATCACCCTGCTCGTTTATGGCGCGGTCGCGCTGATCGTGAAAATGGACGATGTCGGCCTGCATCTGGCTCGGCGTGAGAACGGCTTCGCGAAAAAGATCGGGAAGTTTCTGCTCCACGCCATGCCCAAATTGTTGACTCTACTCTCGGTGGTCGGAACGATCGCGATGCTGTGGGTTGGCGGCGGGATCGTCCTGCACGGGTTGGAAGAAACCGGCCTCAACGCGCCCGCCGATTGGGCGCACGGCGTGCAGCACGCGGTTGAGGGGCTGACGGGTGCATTGTCAGGCGTGCTGGGATGGGTAAGCTATGCGGGGGTTTCAGCGCTGTTCGGGTTGGTGCTGGGCGCGATAATCGCACTGATCCTGCACAAAATGGTGAGTGCAGGAGCCCGTGAAGCGCATTAGGACTGCAATATGAGCAAGCCAGTTCTCTACACTTGCGCCGGATCGCGTGGGCTTCGCGCCACCTGGGCCGCCGAGGAAGCCGGAGTCGATATTGACCTCAGGCTGCTGCCATTCCCGCCGCGCTATCTTGCGCCCGAATATCTCGAACTCAACCCGCTGGGCACTGTGCCGCTGCTGGTCGACGGGGATGCGCGCATGACCGAAAGCTGCGCCATCGCCCATTACCTTGCCAGCAAGGACGGTCCATCGCCGCTGGTCGTGGCGCCGGGCGAGCCGGACTACGCCGCCTATTGCGATTTCACCTACCACGCCGACGCCACGATCACTTTCCCGCAGACGGTCTATATGCGGTTCGCGGTCTTCGAGAAGGAGAAGGGCTGGACCGAGGCGGGCGAAGCCTATGCCAAGTGGTTCTGGAAACGGCTGGTGAAGCTGGAACAGCGGCTGAAGGGCCGCGAATATCTGTGCGCCGATCGCTTTACCGTGGCCGATATCTGCTGCGGCTATGCGCTGATCCTGGCCCAAAGAGTGGGGCTGGATGAAGGCGTGCCTGAAAGCCTCAAGGCCTATCGCGAGAGCTTGACCGCGCGCGAAGCATATCAGCGTGCCGTGGCCCGCGAGAGCGCAGGTCCTGCTGCGATCTAGCCTAGTGCGGAGAGGATCGAACGCGCAAATTCGGTAAGCGTGTCGTCGCGGGCGCCCATCACCACGATCCGGTCGCCCGGCTGCGCCAGTTCCACGATCCGCGCGCCGCAATCCTCGCGGGCAGGGATATGCTCGGCCTTTCCGCCCGCTTCCCCGATCAAGGCAACGATCCGTTCGGTCCCCTCGCTGCGATCGACCGTGCCGCCGAAATAGGCCGGGTCGCACATGATGGTGATGTCATCCGGCCCAAGCTCGCGCGCGAAGGTTTGCGCCAGTTCATGCCCCATCTGGCGCAGCGGGCCATAGCCATGCGGCTGGAAGAAGGCGATGACGCGGCCGGGATGCGCCTTGAGCGTGCGCAGGGTGGCCGCGCATTTCTCCGGATTGTGCCCGAAATCGTCGATCACGGTGATCCCGCTGGCACTGGTGCCGATAATGTCGAACCTTCGCGCCAGCCCGGCGAAGCTCGCCAGCGCCTCTACCGCGATGCCCACCGGCACACCGGCACAGGCGGCCCCGGCAATCGCTGCCAGCGCGTTAGAAAGATTGTGCCTCCCCGGCATGTGCAGCACCAGTGGATGGGTGCTGCCATCGTGCCGATCCACCACCGCCGCTGCCTGCCGCACAGGCCCATCGGCAATGCTGCCGGGCACCACACCGATCTGCGCCTTCTCCTGCTCGATCCCGAAGGTGACCACCTCCTTCGCATGCGGTAGCAGCGCCAGCGCCTCGGCATCGTCGGCATTGATCGCAGCGATCCGGCTGCGGGCGAGATATTCGGTGAACAGAATGCGCAGCTCGTCCATACTCTTGTGGTCAAGGCTGACATTGGTCAGCACACCCACCGCCGGGCGATAGAGCGCGATCGAACCGTCGCTTTCGTCGACTTCGCTGACATAGATGCTGCGCCCGCCAACAACTGCGCTGGCGATGGGGCGATCGGGCGTGACGAAATTCTTCATCACTGCGCCGTTCATGATCGTGGGTTCACGCCCGGCGACCTGCATGATCCACCCCAGCATACCGGTGACGGTCGATTTGCCGCTGGTCCCGGCAATCGCGATCCCCGCGCCGCTGGTATTGAACAGGATCGAATTGAGCTCCGCGCGGGTCAGCTTGAGGCAGCCAATTTCCCTAGCGCGCACCATTTCGGGCACCGTATCTTCGATCGCGGCGGAAGCGACGAGGATCTGCTCCTTCGAGGTTATCCCGCTACCGTCTTGCGGGAACAGGGCGAAGCCCTGGCGTTCGAGCGCTGCGAATTTTTCCGGCGTGCGGCCCTGGTCGCGGCTGCGGTCCGATCCGCTTACGCTCGCACCACGCCCGGCAAGGATCTGCGCCAGCGGCAGCATGCCCGATCCGCCGATCCCGCAGAAGAAGAAGGGGCGCGCCAGCAGCTCGTCATAGGTGGGGAATTCGGCCATGCCCGGACCGGTATTGAGTTGTGCGGGGCAAGACAAGCGGGCAGAGTGGCGCCATGACCAGAATTGCCGTCTGCGCCCCTGCCACGCCGATCACGCGCGAACACGCCGAAGCTGCCGAGATTCTGGTGGCAGATGAGTTCCCGCAGCATTCGATTCACTTCCACGAGCAGTGCTTCAACAGCGCGGGGCATTTTGCGGGCAGCGATCTCGAGCGGCTTGAGGCGCTGGTCGAACTCGCCAATGATCCGGCCTATGATGCCGTTTGGTTTGCCAAGGGCGGCTATGGCTCAAACCGCATTGCCGAGGCGGCAGTGGCGCGGATGAACGCGGCTGCGCGGTCCAAAACCTATGTCGGTTTTTCGGACATGGGGTATCTGCTGGCGGCATTCTATCGCCACGGGATCGGGCAACAGGTGCATGGTTCCATGCCGGTCAGCGCGCGCAGCGATACCGGGAGAGAGGCAGTGCGGCGGGTGCTGCGCTGGTTTTCGGGGGATGGCAGCGGTCTTGAGCCAAGCCTTGACGGGCAGACCCCGGCGGTTGCCTTCAACCTCATCACTCTGGCGATGCTCATCGGCACACCGCTGATGCCCAGGCTCGACGGGCATGTGGTTATGGTAGAGGAAGTGAGCGAGCACCTCTATTCGGTTGACCGGCTTTTTTTCCACATTGTCAACGCCTTGCCGCGGATTGCCGGACTGCGGCTTGGCGCAGTGACTGACGTGCCGGAAAACCATGTTGAATTCGGCCAGTCGCCGGAGGAGATCGCTCAATTCTGGTGCGCGCGGGCGGGCATCCCCTATCTCGGGCGCGCAGAGATCGGACACACAGCGTTTAACCGGATCGTGCCCTTCGGCCTTGCGAGTCCGCCTACCGCTGGCTAACCGCGCGGAGTAAGTTTGAAGAGCATTTCCACCCGCTCCCTCCACCCTTCCACCTGGATGATATCCCGGTAGGCTCCGGGCGGAAGGGTGGAGGGAGCGGGTGGCCAGGCCAATAAAAACAAGGATATTCAATGCGGGCATTCATTTTTCCAGGGCAGGGCAGCCAAAAGGTTGGCATGGGGGCCGATCTTGCCGGGGCAAGCGCGGCCGCACGCGAAGTGTTTGAAGAGGTTGACGAGGCGCTGTCGCAAAAGCTTTCCGCGATCATGCGCGATGGGCCGGAAGACCAGCTGACGCTAACCGAGAATGCCCAGCCTGCGATCATGGCCAACGCCATCGCCACGCTACGGGTGCTTGAGCGCGACTTCGGCGTTTTGCTGGCGGAAAAGGGCGCCTGCGTAGCTGGCCACTCTCTGGGTGAATATTCGGCACTGTGCGCGGTCGGGGCGTTCTCGCTGGCTGACACTGCGCGGCTGCTCAAGCTGCGCGGCCAGGCGATGCAGGCGGCGGTACCGGTGGGC
>LOET01000145.1 GCA_001515985.1 Sphingomonadales bacterium BRH_c3
CACCACCTCGCCGCCGTGGACCCCGGCGCCGGGGCCAAGATCAACTATATGGTCGGCGCTGCGGATCGCATCCTCGTCATGCTCGACCACGATCACCGTATTGCCGAGATCGCGCAGGCGCTTGAGCGTTTCCAGGAGCCGGTCATTATCGCGCTGGTGCAGGCCGATGCTCGGCTCGTCGAGCACGTAGAGCACGCCGCTGAGGCCGCTGCCGATCTGGCTGGCGAGGCGGATACGCTGCGATTCCCCGCCGCTCAGCGTGCCGCTGGTGCGATCGAGGTTGAGGTAGTCGAGCCCGACATTGTCGAGGAAGCCCAGCCGCTCGTTGATCTCCTTCAGGATGGCGCGGGCGATCTGCTGCTGGGTGTCGGTAAGCTGCGCCTCCAGCCGCAAGAACCACGCCTTGGCGTCGGCCACGCTCATCCTGGTTGGCTCGGCGATATCGGTGCCCGCAACCTTGACCGAAAGCGCCTTCTCGTTGAGGCGCTTGCCGCCGCAGGCCTCGCACGGCTGCGCCGTCTGGTATTTGCTCAGCTCCTCGCGCATCCACGCGCTCTCGGTCTGGAGCAGGCGGCGGCCCAAGTTGCCGATCACCCCCTCGAACGGCTTGGAGACGGTGTATTCCTTGCGCCCGTCCTTGAAGGTGAGCGCGACCGGCATCCCGCCCGTGCCGTGGAGGATGATCATCCGCTGGTCCGGCTCAAGCTCGTTCCACGGCGTGGTCAGGTCAAAATCGTAAGCCTTTGCCAGGCTGGCGAGCACCTGCATGTAATAGGGCGACGGCGGATTGCTCTTGGCCCATGGCACCACCGCCCCCTGCTTGAGCGAAAGCGCCTCGTTCGGAACGACCAGCTGCGGATCGAACAGTAGCTTCTCGCCGATCCCGTCGCAAGTGGCGCAGGCGCCCTGCGGCGCGTTGAAGCTGAACAGGCGCGGTTCGATCTCCTCGATGGTGAAGCCCGAGACGGGGCAAGCGAACTTCTCGCTGAACACGATGCGGTTGGCGGGGATGCCGGCGCCTTTCATGGCTCCCCCTGCTTCGCCCTCGCCCTCGCGGCCCGGAACCACGCCATCCGCCAGGTCAACATAAGCCAGCCCCTCGGCCAGCTTCAGCGCCTGTTCGAACGAATCCGCCAGCCGCGTTTCAAGGCCGGCCTTCACCGCCAGCCGGTCAACCACCACTTCGATATCGTGCTTGTATTTCTTGTCGAGCGCGGGCGCTTCCTCGATTCCGTACATCTCGCCATCGATCCGCACACGGGTGAAGCCGGCCTTTTGCCATTCGGCCAGCTCCTTGCGGTATTCGCCCTTGCGCCCGCGCACCACCGGCGCGAGCAGGTACAGCCGCGTGCCTTCGGGCAATGCCATCACCCGGTCGACCATTTGGGAAACGGTCTGCGCGCTGATCGGCTCGCCAGTGGTGGGCGAATAGGGCACGCCCACCCGCGCCCAAAGCAGGCGCATGTAATCATAGATCTCGGTAACGGTCGCCACGGTACTGCGCGGGTTGCGGCTGGTGGTCTTCTGCTCGATCGAGATGGCGGGCGAAAGCCCGTCGATATGCTCGACATCGGGCTTCTGCATCATCTCGAGAAATTGCCGCGCATAGGCGCTCAAGCTCTCGACATAACGTCGCTGCCCCTCGGCATAGATCGTATCGAAGGCGAGCGAAGACTTGCCGCTGCCCGACAGGCCCGTGACCACGATCAGGCTATCGCGCGGCAGGTCGATATCGAAACCCTTGAGGTTGTGCTCGCGCGCGCCCCTTACTTTGATGTGGGTCAGCATGAGCGAAGCTCATGCAAGGCGGAAATATGCGTGAGTGCCATGCTGGGCCGTGTTCCGGTAATGTTCGCAATTGTCAAGGGGCTTCTGCCGCGACTTGCGAGGCGTGAACCGCTCAGCCAGGGCGCCACGCTTGACAGAACTGTATTATATCGACAACACAGTGAGATGCTGAAGGACATTGCGTTTCAACCGGCGGCTTCGGGCTGGCGACGAATGGGCGGCGGCGGCGGCCCGGTTGGTTGGTTCAACAAGCGCCCTGAAGGCCTTGCGATCTCGCTTGCCTATTATCCGCCGGGTCACGAACAAGAGCTGCATTACCATGATCAGGCGCAACTGACCTTCCAGCTGGTCGGCATGTTGGAGGAAAGCATTTCCCGGCGCAATTACGAAGCGCTGGGGAGCGCGATTGGCTTCAAACCTGCAGGATCTCCGCATAAAGACCGGTGGGGCGCGGCCGGTGCCATGCTGCTGACACTATCGATGCCGCAGGAATTGGCAGACCGGCTGCTTGGTGCGCAAGAGCCGGGATGGACGCCCAATTCATTGCCACCGGCAACCGTCCAGACGATCGGACTGCTCTTCGCTGCCCAGCCCGCAGAATTCCAAAACGAGACGGTGATCGACCTTCTGGCCCTGGCCAGGCGACGCGAAGGGATTGCGGCGCCGCAGCAGGCACCGCAATGGCTTGCACGTGTCAGAGACGCGATTGCCGGCGATCCGGCGGGCTGCAAGATAGAACACATTGCTGAAGCCGCAGGGATCCACCGGGTCTATCTGGCGCGCCAGTTCCGCCGCTATTTCGGGACCAGCCCAAGCCTGTTCAGGCGGAGCATGATGACCGCAAGCCTGATAAACCATATGTCAAACCGGGATCTGCCGCTTTCCCTCAGCGCGCAGGACGCAGGCTTTTACGACCAGAGCCACGCCGCGAGGTCGCTGCGTGGCGAGTTGGGAATCAATCTGTCCCAGGCCCGTGCATTATTCCGCTGCTGATGGTTTCATCGATACAAGCCCGGCCTGCTTTCGCATCCTATCGTGTGCGGCAATCAGGCAATTTGCGAAAGAAGATCGATGACCCGGAATTCCCTCAAATCTCTCTTTGCGGCAACGTGCATCGCGGTCACCTTCCCCTCAATGGCGGCGGCGCAGGAAACCCGGACCGCGCCCGCAATAGAGGCCGAGGATATGGCATTCAGGCACGATCTTGAAACACTGGTAAACGATACCCTGACGCGGTTCGACCGTGTGCCGGGCCTGGCTGTGGCAGTGACCCGCAGCGATGGCCCCGTGCTGGTCAGGGGTTGGGGCATGGCTGACCTGGAGCGGCAGTTTCCCGCCACTGCGGATACAAGATATTACATTGCATCGACCACCAAGGCCTATGTCGGCACCGCGCTGGCTGTGCTGGATGCGAGGGGAGAAATCGACCTCGACTGGACGCTGGCTGAATTGGCACCCGATGTCACATTCAAGCCGGAAGTGCGCGCGAACGAGGTCAGCTTGCGGCACATGATTTCGCTGCAGCATGGTTTGCGCAATGATGCGATTCCGTTCCGGCTGGCCTATAGCGGACAGGCGGACACACAGGTCTTGTGGAACCTTCTGAGCCAGACCGAAGCCAATCCGGACGCTCCGCTGGGGACATTCCAGTACAACAATCTGGGTTTCAACCTGGCCACTCTGCTGATCGAGCGCAGACTGGGCATGCGCTGGCAGGAAATTCTGGAAAATGAGATCTTCGCGCCGCTTGGCCTGCGCCAGACGCACGCCCAAGGCTTGATCCAGGCTCGCAAGGCAGCGCAATTTGCCGCGCCCTACCAAAGCCTGCATCCCGATGGGACCGAGCTGCTTTACCTCGAAAAGCATGACGATACGATGCAGTCGGCAGGCGGGCTCTATTCCAGCGCCAATGACATGGCGCGCTGGCTCCAGTTGCAATTGAGCGCGGCCAGCAGCTCTGCCCGCACGCCCTTGGCACTCGCGGCGGCGCAAGCGCACCACCCTTTAAGCAGTTTCAACAAGAGTTTCGGACCGTCGATCAAGCGCACAGGTTATGGTCTGGGCTGGTATTCAGGCCCCTATCGCGATGCCATCCTTTATCACGCCTTCGGATCATTTTCCGGAATGCGCGCCCATGCGTCTTTCCTCCCGGACCATGACCTTGGCGTAGCAGTGATGGTGAATGACGAGGGAACGGGTTTCATGCTGGCCGATGTCATCGCCGACTTTGCCTATGACTGGTTCATTCTTGGGCCGGAGCAGGCCAGCGGCAATGCCAAGCAGGCAATGGATTTGCTGAGCGCAGGATCCGCCAGGCAGATCGAGAAAATGCGCCAGAACATCGCCCAGCGCGCGGAACGGAGCTGGCTGCTTTCGCTTCCCGCAAGCGCCTATGAAGGCAGCTATTGCAACCATGCTTTCGGCAAGATCGCGGTTCAATCCGGGGATGATGGTCTTTTCGCGCAGCAAGGCCGCCTGAAGGCAGCGATGGAGCCTTTTACCGAGAGCGATTCTGCGCGGGTCGAGCTTGTACCCGGCAGCGGCCAGGTGATCCGCTTTCAGATCGCGGATGGCCGCGTGGAGGGCTTGCAGGCCGATGGGCAGGATTACCCGCGCTGCAATTGAAAACACAGAAATACCCTTGAGGCTATGCTCGCGCGCGCCGCAAGGCGGCCAGCCCCACCCTTCCGCACAGACATTTACATTTTGCCGATTCAGGCGCAGTCTGCCGCGTAGGCGCTGTGTCTGACAGAGCAGCGCAAGATCGGCACCCAATAGGCTGAATGCCCGCACGAATGGCGGGCGAAAAGCAAGACTGGAGGTGCCGCAACGCAATCGGGTCTGCAAAGCAGCTGCGCAAGCCGGGGTAATACCCCTGTGCCGGCCTGCGCGCCCATGCGTATCAAGGGGGAAGGGAACCGATGATGGAACAGCAAATGTCCGCGCAGACGCAGTTTTCACCGCAGGATGACAAGAAGGATCGCAAGCTGACGATAACGGTCACGCCAACATTGCATTGGAACAGCACCGATCCGCTCGATATCACTGCGTCGATTGCCTTTGCGGCGTCAGACTGCAAACCCGCCGATACCGCCACGGTCGATAGCGCCACCGGCAAGATCGATATCTCGCACATGCCTAGAGACACCGGCTACAATGAGAATATCGACATCAAATTGTCGCTCGATACGAGCAAGATGAAAGATGCCAACGGCAATCCCTTGACCGGTAAAGCTACCCCGCGCTGGGCAAAGGATGACGAAGGCCCGACCTACACGGATTCCAAGGGCAAGACCAAGCATCTTGGCTTTGGCTGGTTCTGCAAGATCAACGATCTTGGCCCGCCGCTGGATTACGATGTGTCGCCTCCGATCAGCATCGACAAGATGAAGTTCAAGCGGTCAGATGGCACAGAACTGCTGATCGATGACGATACGCCCGATGCCAGCCCCGCCTATGCTTTTATGATGGCTTTCGTGCTGCCAGGCTCCAATGACTATTATATCAGCATCGATCCGATCCTCACCAGCAAGGGGCTGGGGAGCAATGATTCCTTCATGCTGAAAAAATAGGGTTACCGTCCGCGCAAATAGGCGGGGTGGCGGTAGCCCCGCCTGTCGAGCCTTTCAGCAAGCTGCATCGCGTCCTCGCTTCGCCCGAGCCGCTTCAGCAAGATATATCTGTCGCCCTCCGCCCCCGGGTGCGAGGGTGACAGCGCAAGGGCTTCCTCCCAGAACTGCCGGGCACGCGCGCGATCGCCCGATTTCAGCGCAATGTCGCCGGCCACGCGCCGCATTCTGGCCGAAGCCGCCTGATCCCCCTCATCGCCATACTTGTCCAGCAAGGCCAGGGCCCGGTCGGAATAAGCCTGCGCCCGCCCAATCTCGCCCAGTGCCAATGCCAGCCTTGCGCGATTGCCAAGTTCGATCCATTTGAGGTCGCCCGACCAGATCGTGTTGACCGGATCGGCTGCAATCATCTTTGTCAGCAATCCCGCTGCTTGATCGAGCAAGGCACGGCTTGCCTCGAAGCGCCCGGCATAAATCATGTATTCCGCCTGTGCGAGCCGTCCGCGCACTTCGGTTTCCTGCCATTCGGTATTGTCCGGCTCCAATGCCCTCAACTGGCTGCCGACTTCCAGCGAGCCTTCGATAGCGTCAATCGCCGCATCGACTTTGCCCGAATTGAGCTCCTGCTCTGCAAGAAACTGCATCACCACGGCAAGGCGATATTTGGCGGGCGCGTTGGCAGGATCGCGCCGCAGGATATCCTCATAATGCGCAGCTTCGCGCCGATGCAGTGACAGGGCCTGCGCAATCTTGCCAAGCCGCGCCCGAGTTTGGCCAAGCCAGTTGATCGTCGCCCCGACTTCAATCTGCCTTCCGGCATCGTAACCTTCGCTTTTGGCGACCGCTTCGATCCGTTCCACACCCCGCACGAAGAAGGGCTCCGCTTCGGCGAAGCGGCCTAGTCCGAAAAGCATCACCCCCAGATTGGTTTCGGCATAACTGCTTTCCAGCTGCCATTCGGGCTTGGCGGGATCGAGTTCCACCAGCCGCGCCGCCAGCCGCTGATATTCGCGGAACTGCGCCTCTGCCGCCTCTGTCTCGCCGCGTTCAAAAGCTATGGCGCCAACCCAGAACACGCTTTGCGAATGGTCGAACACCCGCTGTGCATCGTCCGGATTGCGTTCGAGCAGCTCGCCGGTCGTTTTCGCTGCCTGTTCGAACGCCGCCAGCCCCGCCGCGCTATCGCCACGCAGATTGCGGATTTCGCCCACCAGATGCAGCGCGCGGCTGCGCCGCCCCAGCGAATCCGCATCGAGGCTGGAAAGCTTCTGCGCCGCATAATAATCGAGCGCGCGCTGGCCCACCACGTCCAGCGCATCAAGCCGCCCGACCGGCTCGAGCTTTTCGCGCAAATCGGTGAGCATGAATTCGATCAGCCCGTCGGCCTCGGCGCGCTGGCGTTCGGCTTCGTCGCGCGCCTGCACCGCCGCCCAGGCGAGCGTGC
>LOET01000146.1 GCA_001515985.1 Sphingomonadales bacterium BRH_c3
GTCCGGGGGAACGCCCCCGGCCTCAAGCCCGCGCACCAACGCCGCCAGAATCGCGCGGTTCGAATGCACCGCCTCGCTACCTCCACGCAGCAGGGCGGCATTGCCCGCCCGCACGCACAGCGCAGCCGCATCGGCAGTCACATTGGGGCGGCTTTCGTAGATGATGCCGATGGTGCCGATCGGCACCCGTACGCGGCTGAGTCTCAGGCCATTGGGGCGTTCGGAATGGTCGATCACATCGCCCACCGGATCGGGCAGCTGCGCCACGGCCTCAACGCCTGCCGCGATGCCTTCGAGCCGGCTTTCGTCGAGCCGCAGACGGTCAAGCATGGCGCCGGTCAATCCATTCGCTTCGCCAGCGGCGATATCCCGGGCATTGGCTGCAAGAATCGCGACCGCATCCTCGCGAAGTGCAGAGGCCGCTTTCATTAGCGCATCAGCCTTGGACTCGCTCGTCATCGCGGCCAGCAATCTTTGTGCGGCGCGCGCATTGCGGGCGAGCCGTTCAATCAGTGTGGTGGAGTCTTCAGTCTGTTTTTCTGCATGTGTTGCCATGACGCGGCTCTTAGCATCGCAAGCCGGCTCTGTCAGGGGGCGATTCTTAGCCCGCATGAGGGCAAAAAGGGGCTATGCTTGGTTAAGTTTTCGCGCCGGAAATTAAAGGTTTCAAGCGGATGCAACGATTCATCGCGCAAGGGGTTCGATTCGCCCCACCCGTTAAGTTTTGATTCGACCTGATCGCCTAAGGCCGATAGGCATTCGCACGGATCGCAAAAAGCGATATAACAAAAAAGAGGGGTCGCATTGTCCAACATTTATTCCGCAAGCGGATGGGGGGGGCGTTTGCAGCGTTGGTTCCCGGATCGCGAATTCTTTATGCGGTCGCAAGGGCAGGTCCGCTTCATCAGGATTTCTTCGCGCGTGCAGATGGCCGCTGCCGCAATTGTCATGGCACTGCTGGTCGGCTGGGCGATCTCGATGGCCGCCATGGCCTGGACGCAATACCGCACCCAGGCTGACCGGATTTCGCTGCTGGAGCGCGAAGCCAAGGTCGCCACCGCAACCGAACGGGTCAACGCCTATCGCCACGATATCGATGCGGTGGCGCAAGACCTGGTCAAGCGGCAGGATTTTCTTGAACAGATTACCGAAGCGATCCCCGCTGACGTGAAATCGGCCAGCGCGGTTTCGGATTCGTCCAACGCCGCTGCCGAAACGATCGACAAGGTCAGCATGGCGGTTCCCGAAGCGGCGGTGTTGGCGCAGATCGAAGCCCGCCAACTGGCGTATGTCGAGCGCCTGACCCGATATGCCGATCAGCGCGCCGAACGCACAGCCAAGGCAATGCGCAGGCTGGGGCTCAACCCGCAGGCGATGCTGCGCCAGGCCGAACGCCAGGCGATGGGCGGCCCGCTGGAAACCCTCAACACATCGGCGAGCGGTGAAATTGACCCGCGCTTCGAACGGCTCGGGCTTAGCCTGGCACGCATGGCCGCGCTTGAGGAAAGCCTCGATACAATCCCGCAGATCAGCCCCACAAGCCGCCGCCAGACGCGCCTTACTTCGGGCTTTGGCTATCGCCGCGATCCGTTTACCCGCCGCGGCGCGATGCATCGCGGGCTTGATTTCAAGGGGCCGATCGGCACGCCGATCTATGCCGCCGCCAAGGGCCGTGTCACCTATGTCGGGCGCATGTCAGGCTATGGCAATGTGGTTGAAATTCGCCATGGCAACGGCGTTCTGACACGCTACGCCCACCTTTCACGCTTCGTCGCCAAGCCGGGCGACATGGTCGATGTCGGCGATGTCATTGCCAGACTCGGCAATACCGGCCGTTCAACCGGCCCACACCTGCATTTCGAAGTGCGTATTAATGATCGCGCGGTCAATCCGCGCCCCTTTCTGGAGACAGCGCAAGATGTTCTCAAAGAAGCCCGCGGCACCGACGCGGCCGACCGGACAGCATAATTCCATGGCCAGCAATTCAAGCTCCACCTTTTCTGTCATCGGATCCGATGTAAGCATCAAGGGAGATGTAAATGCATCTGCCGATTTGCATGTCGACGGCGCGATCGAAGGCGATATCGCCTGTGCTTCGCTGGTCCAGGGCGAAACCAGCAAGATCACTGGCAGCATCACGGCCGAGACTGCTCGCCTGGCCGGAAAAGTGACGGGATCGATCCGTGCGCGCGAACTGGTGATCCTGCGCAGCGCCAGGATCGAAGGCGATGTTCATTACGAAGCCCTGACCATCGAACAGGGCGCCCAGATTGACGGTCGGTTTGCACATGGCGCGCGCAGCCGCACAAGCGACGCCGTGCAGGCCAGGCCAGCGGGCGGCGACGGGAAATCGGCCACCGGGGAGGAGCCCAAGCTCGGCCTGGTCAGCTAAGCCGGCATTTCAGGCCGCCGAGACAGGGGCGCCCCATTGCGGGCGCCCTTTTACGTGTCAGCCCTCGAATACTTCAGACCTCAGCGCCTTGCGATCGAGCTTGCCGATGATCGTCTTGGGAAGCGCCTCGCGCAGTACCACTTGATCGACCCGTTCGTGCTTGCCAAGCCGGGCGTTGAGCCAATCGCGTAACTCGCCCGCATCCGTTTGCGCGCCTGGCTCCGGCACAACGTAGGCGCGCGGCATCTCGCCGCGGTATTCATCGGGCACGCCGATCACCAGCGCTTCCTTGACCGCCGGATGCTCCAGGATCACCTCTTCGACCTGGCTCGGGAACACCTTGAACCCGCCCACCGCGATCATGTCCTTGATGCGGTCGACGATCTTGAGGAAACCGTCCTCGTCGATCACGGCCACATCACCGGTGCGCAGCCAGATCTTCCCGCCACGCTCGATCAGCACTTCTGCGCTCGCCTCTGGCTGGTTCCAATAGCCGCGCATCACCTGCGGACCGCACACCGCCAGTTCTCCTGGCTCACCTTCGGGGGCAAGCCGGGTATGGTCCTCCTTATCCAGCAGGATCACTTCGGTGCCCGGCACGACCTGCCCGATGGTGCCGCGCTTGCGCATGCCCTCATAGGGATTGACCGAGACCACGCCCGAGCTTTCGGTGAGGCCATATCCTTCGACCAGGCGCACGCCGGTCACTTCCTCGAATCGGGCATGGACGGGCGCCGGCATCGGCGCGCCGCCCGAAATGCATACCTTGAGCGACGAGAAATCGGTGCTCGATAGTTTGGGGTGGTCGAGCAGCGCCTGGAACATGGTCGGTACGCCGGGGAAGCCGGTGGCCTTGCGGGCAGCGATGGTGGCCAGCACTTGCCCCGATTCGAAGCGTGGAACCATTGCGATCGCGGCTCCGCTCGCCACCGCATGGTTCAAAAGCGCTGTGTTGGCGAAAACATGGAAGAAAGGCAGTGCCCCCATGAACACTTCGTCTTGCGGTTTATCGAACGGATTGATCGCGGCGACTTGCTGAGCATTGATCGCGAGATTGGCATGAGTGAGCATCGCGCCCTTTGGCCGCCCCGTGGTGCCGCCGGTATATTGCAGCAGCGCGACGTCATCAGGCGCAATCGCTATTTCGCGCGAGAGTTTTCCGCCTTTCGCGGCGACCTCGCTCCATCTCCGCACATTGTTGCTGTATTCGACCGATGCGATCTTGCTGCGAGCGAAAGTTTTGAGCGCCAGTCCTTTGTGCCACGGCAGCATATCCGCCAACGAACCGACCACCAGCGTTTCAAGCTCCGAAGCATCCAGCACTTCGCGCGCCGTGCCGTAAAGCTCCGGCACGTCGAGCGTGACCAGCAATCGCGTGCCCGAATCCGCCACCTGGTGGCTCAGTTCGCCGACCGTGTAGAGCGGCGAGAAGTTGACCACCACCGCACCCGCCATCATGGCGCCGTAATAGGCGGAAGCGTAGATCGGCACATTGGGCAGGAACAGACCGATTCGATCACCGGGCTGCATGCCGTTTGCTACAAGGCCCGCGGCAAAGCACCGCGCCTCCTGATGGATCGCCCGGTAGGAATAGTCGCGGCCAAGAAAATGCAGGAACCGCGCGTCGCCGCGCCGGGCGGTGGCACGGGCTAGCATTTCGGGCAGCGTGAGCGGCTCGAAGCTTATATCCCACGCGGTGGGGTGATGATAGCGCGCCCTGCTTACATCCATGTAAGCAGAATGGCCGATCCCCTGTTGTCGCACAAGCTAAATACGGTGCGCTGGGTGCAGCTTATTTCGCTTCGCTTTCCTCAGCCGCACGCTTGGCGGCCAGCCAGGCCTCGGCCTCGGCCTCTTGTGCCGCTTCGCCAGCTGCCTTGGTTGCCGCTTCGCGTTCGGCGCGCAATTCCTCGATCAGCTTTTCCTTGTCGCTGCGGCTATCGCCTTCGGGAACTTCGGCGGCTTCGATCCCGGCGCGCTTGGCCGCCTTTGCCACTACTGCATCGAGTTCACGCTGCGAACACAGGCCCAGCGTGACCGGATCCTTGGGCTGGATATTCTGGATGTTCCAGTGGGTGCGCTCGCGGATCGCGGAGATCGTGTTGCGCGTGGTGCCGATCAGCTTGGAAATCTGCGCGTCGGAGATTTCGGGATGGCTGCGCAGGACCCAGGCGATGCCATCGGGCTTGTCCTGGCGCTTCGACACCGGGGTGTAACGCGGGCCCTTGGTGCGGGTAGCCTCTACCGGGGCTTGCTGCATCTGCAGCTTGTATTCCGGATCGGCCTGGCCGCGCTCGATTTCCGCCTGTGTCAGCTCGCCGACATGCACCGGATCGCGACCGGTGTATTTGCTGCCTGCAAGATCATCGGCCATTGCCTGCACTTCGAGGATATGCAGGCCGCAGAAATCGGCGATCTGCTCGAAGCTGAGCGCGGTATTATCGACCAGCCAGGTGGCAGTGGCATGCGGCATCAGCGGAGTGGGTTGTGTTGACCCCTGGGCCATGGTGGAAGCTCCCATCGGTAATCAGGCCTGAAAATAGAAGGGCCGCCCCTTGCGGAGCGGCCATTACGAGACTGTAGATAGGGAAGTGCGGCGGATTCGGCAAGCGCTATGGTAAAGCGGCTGAATTGACGCCGGTCATGCCAGTGCGGCGGTTGGCACCGGAGCGGCCACTGAATCAAATGCGGCCAGCCCTTCAAGAAATTGCCTGCTGGCCTTTTCCCAGCTGAAGCTGGCGCCATAAGCAGCGCACACAGCGCGCTCACAATAACGCGCCGCATCGATCGCGCGGGGCAAGCGTTCGGACAGGGCGCCGACCTCCGGAGTTACGATATCGATCGGCCCTGCAACCGGGAAGGCAGCAACAGGGGTACCGCAAGCCAGCGCCTCGATCATGACCAGCCCGAAAGTGTCAGTGCGGCTGGGAAAAACGAACACATCTGCCCCGGCATAGCATCCGGCAAGTTCGCGGCCGCGCCTCACGCCAAGGAAATGCGCCTTGGGAAACCGCAGCCGGAGTTCGGCGAGAGCCGGCCCGTCACCCACAACCACTTTGGTGCCCGGATATTCGCAACCGAGGAAGGCCTCGATGTTCTTCTCGACCGCGACCCGCCCGACATAGAGCAGGATCGGTCCTTCGAGCCGGGCATATTCGGGCGGGGGAGGCGCATCGGGAGTGAAGCAATCGAGATCGACACCCCTGCTCCAGTGATGGAGACGGGAAATGCCTTGGGTGCGCAGTTCCTCCCTGATGCTTTCGGTGGCCACCATCACTCGCCGAGCAGGGCGATGGAACCAGCGGATATAGGGCCAGAAATGGCGCGCGCTCAGGCCCGTTCGCCGCGCGACATATGCGGGGAACTGCGTGTGATAGGCGGTGGTGAAAGGCACGCGCCTGCTCACGCAATAGTGCCGCGCGGCAAGGCCAAGCGGGCCCTCGGTCGCGATATGGACCGCATCGGGCTGGAGTGAGGCGAGCCGCCGGCCAACTTCGCCCGGCCATGTCAGTGCCAGGCGGATTTCAGGATAGGTGGGGCAGGGCAGTGAGGGATAATCCTCAGGAGAAATGATCGCAATGTCATGCCCCCACCTACGCAGGATTTCGCAAGTGGATGCCAGGGTGCGAACCACACCGTTGGTTTGCGGTTCCCACGCATCGGTGACTATCGCAATACTGACAGGCGCAATGCTGACTGGCGCGATGCTGCAAGGCACATCGCCCTGCTCTGGCGAGATCGGCGCGCCCACTTTGGCATCGCGCGAGTACAGCATGTTCATGCTGCCTCGCGCCGCTGTGTGCCGACCATCTCGCGACCTGCTGATTCCTTCTCGCGGCGGGCAATTTCGGCCGGCCAATTGAGAATCTCCATCCGCCCGTCGAAATGCTCGACCAGCGCGGTGCAGCCTTCGACCCAGTCACCATCGTTCCAGTACTCGATCGGCCTGCCATGATGGGCAAACGTGCGGAATTCAGCGGTATGGATATGCCCGCAAACCACTCCGTCGACGCCGCGTTCAGCAGCGGCCTTGGCCACAATCTCCTCATAGCGTCCGATAAACTCGACCGCGTTCTTGACCTTGTGCTTGGCCATTTTCGAAAGCGACCAATAAGGCAGCTCAAGCCTGCGCCGCACCAGATTGACCCAATGGTTGAGCCCCATCACCAAATGGTAGAGCGCGTCACCCACGAAGGCGAGCCAGCGATGCGCCAGCATGACTGCGTCAAACTCGTCTCCATGCAGCACCATGAGCCGCCGCCCGTCAGCCGTGTCATGGAACGCCGCGCGGCATATTTCGACGCCACCGAAATTCAGCCCGGTGAACTGGCGAAACATTTCGTCGTGATTGCCGGGAATATAGACGATCCGGGTTCCGCGCCTGGCGCGCTTGAGGATGCGCCAGACGATGTCATTGTGCTCGGCCGGCCAATAGAACTTCTTCTTGAGCCGCCAGCCGTCGATAATATCGCCGACGAGAAACATCGTTTCGCTATCGGTGTGGTCAAGAAAATCGATCAGCAACCCGGAATTGCACCCCTTTGTGCCCAGATGCACATCGCTGATCCAGATGGTGCGGAAGCGGCGGCGCTCGATCCCTTCCGGCTCGGGCGTTCTGAGCGGGCGCGCAGGGAGGGTGGCAAACCTGCCGATGGATGATGCAAGCTGCGATGGGGGAAGCGGTGGCGCAGCGTTTACAGCCATGGTTTCTGCTCCTGCGACAAATGTCTGACGCTCAGCAGCTATGGCAGCCTAATGTTACAGGCGCGGCGCGGTTCGATGACGGTTGGGGGTCACTAAGTCAGCAGCGTGTCAGGCCATCGGGACGAAGCCCGGCAATGCCTGGACCCGATCGATCCAGCGGCAGATATGCGGATAGTCCTCGAGCCCGAAACCGCCCTCTTCGGCGATATGGGTATAGGCGAACAGAGCTATATCGGCGAGCGTGAAACGGCCCGCCGCCATCCACTCGCCGCGCGCCAGATGTTCGTCCATCAGCCGCAATGCTTCGCAACCCGCCACGCGTTTGGCCACAATCTGATCGCGTTGTTGCGGGGTCAAATGGGCTTCACCGATGAAATGGAGCCAGAAACGCAGGGTCGCGATATTCGGCTCATGGTTGTATTGTTCGAAGAACATCCAGCGCAGCATGTCGGCCTGCTCGAACCGACCAGAAGGTATCAATTCGCTGCCCGTGGCCAGATACCAGCATGCGGCATTGCTTTCGGGCAGGAAACGCTGGCCGCCGGAATCTTCAATTTGCAAAACCGGAATGCGGCCGTTGCGGTTGACATGGGCGAGGAATTCCGGCGTCCGGGTCTCGCCCAGCATGATATCATACTGGCGGGTTTCCAGCGGCAAGCCCAGCATCGCGGCAGTCAATTTGATCTTGTAGCAATTGCCGCTGCGCGGATCTTCGTGAAGGGTAAGTCGCTCAGTCACCGCTTACCTCTAGCACAATTTTACCGATATGTTCGCCTGCTTCCATCCGCGCATGCGCCGCTGCGGCCTCGGCCAGGGGAAAAACCTCGTCCATCACCGGCTTGAGCTCGCCAGAAGCGAACAGCGGCCATGCGTTCTGCGCGATTTCATCGGCCAGGGCCGACTTGAACGCATCGGAGCGCGGGCGCAGCGTCGAGCCGGTCAGCGTCAGCCGCTTCATCATGACCAGCGCCATGTTGAGCCTGGCTTCCATCCCGCCCAATACCGCGATCGTCACATGCCGGCCGTCTTTGGCAAGGCATTTGAGATTGCGCGGTACGTAATCGCCTGAAACCATGTCGAGCACTACATTGACGCCCTTGCCGCCAGTAAATTCCTTTACCGCTTCGACGAAATCCGTGTCGCGGTAATTGATCGCCAGGTCCGCGCCCAGATCGCGCGCCGCCCGGCATTTGGCTTCATCGCCGCAAGTCACGATCACTTCCGCGTCGAAGGCCTTGGCCAGCATGATCGCCATGGTGCCGATACCTGACGTGCCGCCATGCACCAGCAATCGCTCTCCATCACGCAGCATCCCGCGTTCGAACACATTGTGCCATACGGTGAACAGGGTTTCGGGCAGCGCCGCCGCCTGAGCCAGCGGCATGGCTTCGGAAACCGGCAGGCAATGCCCCCATGGCGCAGCGCAGTATTGGGCATAGCCGCCGCCCGGCGTGAGCGCTGCAACTATCTGGCCGAGCAGTTCCTGCGGCACCTCGCTGCCCACGGCAACCACTTCACCTGCCACCTCAAGCCCTGGCAGCGGCGAGGCACCCGGCGGCGCGGGATAATGCCCCGCGCGCTGGATGCAATCGGGCCGGTTGACCCCGGCATAGGCGACGCGGATCAATACGTCGGCGGGCTTTAATTGAGGCAGTGGCTCCTCGCGCAGAGTGAGCACCTCTGGCCCGCCGGGATGGTCGAAACCGGTTGCTTGCATTGTGTCAGGAAGTGTCTGCGCGCTCACGCCACCCATGCGGCCTGCCCCCTAATCGTCAGCCCTTCGCCCATTACCAGCCGTGCTGTGTCGCAAGTGCGACACAATTCGCGATGGGCCATATGGAAGTGGCAAGTAGCCGCACTGTCCATTGACAGCAAGCCATGCAGCTTGCGATGTTATGCTTCGCATGGACCCGGATGATCTGCCGCGCCCCAGGGGCGACGCCGCGAGCAAGCTCGCCAGCGAGGACCTTTCGCCTTATTCGCAAGACGAGTTGCAGGATCGGATTGCTCTGCTCGAGGCCGAAATTGTGCGAGTTGAACGCCACAGGCTCAAGGCGGCGGCGCACCGTAACGCGGCGGATCAGCTATTCAGGAAACCCGAACGGTGATCGCCCCCCACGAACTCGGGATTCGCAATTTTGCACCAGTTCCCCATATCGGGGAGAAACGCCTAATATCACTTAACCAGCCCTGTTCACTCTCTCCCGCAAGAGAGAATTCCCGGCCCCTGCTATAGAGTATCTTCATGCCCAGTTTTGCCCAGAACCTTGAAAGAACGCTGCACAATGCGCTCGGCAATGCGTCAGAGCGGCGGCATGAGTATGCCACGCTCGAGCATTTGCTGCTGGCTCTGATCGATGATGAGGATGCAGCGCAGGTGATGGCGGCTTGCGGGGTCGACCTTGCCGAGCTGGGCGAGGTGGTGAAGCAATATCTTGACCAGGAATATCAATCACTTAAGACCGAGGACGGTTCCGACCCGCAGCCGACTGCGGGGTTCCAGCGGGTGATCCAGCGTGCGATCCTGCACGTCCAGTCTTCGGGCAAGGACACCGTTACGGGCGCCAATGTTCTGGTGGCGCTGTTTTCCGAACGCGATTCCTATGCGGTCTACTTCCTGCAACAGCAGGATATGAGCCGGCTCGATGCGGTGAGCTATATCAGTCACGGTATCGGCAAGGGCGGGCGGCAACTCGAATCGAAGACCCCGCCGGGCAGCGATGAAGCGCAGGCCGAAAGCAGCGAACCGGGAAAGGAAGGCGGAAACAAGAAGGAAACCGCGCTTGACCAGTTCACTGTCAATCTCAACATCAAGGCCAAGGCCGGCAAGGTCGATCCGCTGATCGGGCGCGGACCTGAGGTCGACCGCACGATCCAGATCCTGTGCCGCCGCAGCAAGAACAACCCGCTCTATGTCGGGGATCCCGGGGTCGGCAAAACCGCGATTGCAGAAGGGCTCGCCCGCAAGATCGTGGAAGGCGATGTTCCCGAGGTGCTGCAGGATGCCGTGATCTATTCGCTCGACATGGGCGCGCTGCTGGCCGGCACGCGCTATCGCGGCGATTTCGAGGAGCGTTTGAAACAAGTCGTCTCCGAGCTTGAGCAAATGCCCGAGGCGGTGCTGTTTATCGATGAAATCCACACCGTTATTGGCGCGGGGGCAACAAGCGGCGGGGCGATGGATGCCTCGAACCTCTTGAAGCCCGCCCTGTCTTCAGGCGCGATCCGCTGTATCGGCTCGACCACCTATAAGGAATTCCGCAACCATTTCGAAAAGGATCGCGCATTGCTGCGCCGGTTCCAGAAAATCGACGTCAACGAGCCGACGATCGACGAGACGGTCAAGATCCTCAAGGGCCTCAAGACCGCCTTCGAAGATCATCACAAGGTCAAATACACCCCCGATGCGATCAAGGCCGCAGTCGAACTGTCGGCGCGCTACATCAATGACCGCAAATTACCCGACAAGGCGATCGACGTGATCGATGAAGTGGGCGCGATGCAGATGTTGGTCCCGCCCAGCCGCCGCAAGAAGAAGATCGGCGCAAAGGAAATCGAAGCGGTGATCGCGACCATGGCGCGCATCCCGCCCAAATCGGTCAGCAAGGATGACAAGAAGGCGCTGGAAAACCTTGAGCGCGATCTCAAGCACGTCGTGTTCGGCCAGGACGAGGCCATCCATCGCCTTTCAACCGCGATGAAATTGAGCCGCGCGGGGCTGCGCGATCCTGACAAGCCGATCGGCAGTTTCCTGTTTTCCGGCCCCACCGGCGTCGGCAAGACCGAGGTTGCACGCCAGCTTGCCAGCATCATGGGGATCGAGCTCAAGCGCTTCGACATGTCCGAATATATGGAACGCCACTCGGTCAGCCGCCTGATCGGCGCGCCCCCGGGCTATGTCGGCTATGACCAGGGCGGTTTGCTGACCGACGCGATCGACCAGAACCCGCACTGCGTGCTGTTGCTCGACGAAATCGAAAAGGCGCACCCTGACCTGTTCAACATCCTGCTGCAGGTGATGGATAACGGGCGCCTGACCGATCACCACGGCAAGACGGTCGATTTCCGCAATGTGGTGCTGATCATGACCACCAATGCCGGCGCGGCAATGATGGCGTCGCAAGGTATCGGCTTTGGCGATGTGTCCAAGGAAGATGCGGGCGAGGAAGCGGTGAAGAAGATGTTCACCCCGGAATTCCGCAACCGCCTGGATGCAATCGTGCCCTTTGCCTATCTCGGCAAGAGCACAGTTTCCCGCGTGGTCGACAAATTCATCCTCCAGCTCGAACTGCAGCTGGCCGAACAGAATGTGCACATCCAGTTTGACAAGGATGCGCGCGAATGGCTTTCCAACAAGGGCTATGACAAGCTCTATGGCGCGCGCCCGATGGGCCGCTTGCTGCAAGAGAAGATCAAGCAGCCACTGGCGGAAGAGCTGCTGTTCGGCAAGCTTGCGGATGGCGGGGAAGTGCATGTCACGATCAAGGACGGCAAGCCGAGTTTCGAGCTTGCGCCCGCGCCGCCCAAGGCCAAAGTGAAGCGAAAGCCAGCCGCCAGGAAGAAGCCCGTCGCGAAGAAAGCGGCACCGAAGAAGCCAGGCGCCGATGCCGGAAGCGAGGCTGACGGCAAAGGCTAGGTTCACGCGAGGCTTTCGCGCTGGCTTTCGGGTCCGGAATATGCATGATCGCGCTCCTTAGTTCCGTCTTGGGGGCCGATCATGAAATCTTTCAAATTCCCGGTGGCTGCGCTGCTGCTGACGGTGCCTTTCGCTGCTCCGCTAAGCGCGGACCAGCATGAAGCCGATCCAGCACCGAATGCAGCATACTTCACCGGGGAAGACCTGTTTGGCCTGACGGTAGCATCCGATCCGCAAATCAGCCCCGACGGGCGGCAGATCGCCTATGTCCGGCACACCAATGACATTATGACTGACAGCACGGTCAGCTCGATCTGGCTGGTGGATGTCGCAAGCGGCGCCGAAACTCCGCTCGTAACCGGTACAGGATCGCATGGCAGTCCGCGCTGGTCGCCCGATGGCTCGCGAATTGCCTATGTCTCGACTGAAAGCGGTGGCGGGCCGGAACTGCATGTGCGCTGGATGGCAAGCGGCGCAAGCGCCGACATCACCGCGCTTCCCGAGGCTCCCGGATCGATTTCCTGGTCCCCCGATGGCGCGCGCATTGCCTATACAACGCGTGTACCGGGCGAAACGCTCAAGCTGGGAACACCGCTTTCACCGCCCGAAGGGGCAAAGTGGAAAGATGGCCCTACGATCATCGACCGGGTTACCTATCGCTTTGACGGAGCAGGCTATCTGAAGTCAGGCTTCACTCAGATTTTTCTGGTCGACGCGGTTGGCGGCGCTCCGCGCCAGTTGACCCATGGCGACCGGCACCACGGCGGCACGCTGGAATGGACACGCGACAGCAAAACCATCCTGATCAGCGGCAATCGTGACGAGGATTGGGAGCTGGCCGGAGTCGACAGCGAAGTATACGCGATCGATGTGACGTCAGGCGAAGTTACCGCCCTCACCACGCGCAATGGCCCCGATGCCAACCCGCAGGTCAGCCCCGATGGCAAGCAGATTGCATGGCTCGGCTTCGACGACCGGGAATTGGCCTATCAGCAAAGCGGCATCTATCTGATGGATCGCGACGGTTCGAACAAGCGCCGCATCGCCGAAAACCTCGATCGCGACATCACCAGCATGGAATGGACCGATGCCGGGCTGTTCGTAGGCTATGAAGAGGAAGGCGCCTATCGCCTCGCGCGGGTATCCCCGTCAGGCGGCGTCAGCCCGATGGGGATCGAGCTGGTCGATACCTATTATTCACGCCCCTACGCGGGGGGCCATTGGAGCGTATCCAGCAATGGCACGATCGCCTTTACCAGCGGCAGTGCCACCCGCCCCACCGATATCTCGGTATTGCGCGGGAATCGCAGCACACAGCTCACCGCGCTCAACGACCTAAAGCTCGGCGGGAAACGGTTGGGCAAGACCATTGCGCTTGATGTAACCGCCGCTGACGGCACGCGCATCCCCAGCTGGATCGTCCTGCCGCCTGATTACAACGAAGGCAGCCGCGTGCCTCTGATTCTGGAGATTCACGGCGGCCCCTACGCATCCTATGGCCCGCATTTCTCGTCGGATTATCAGATCTATGCCAGCGCGGGCTATGCCACGCTGTTCACCAACCCTGGCGGATCGACCGGCTATGGGCAGGCATTCGCGGACCGGATCGAAGGCAATTACCCGATCTCCAACCATGACGAGCTGATGGCGGCAGTCGATGCCGCGATTGCAGCAGGGATCGCCGATCCCGACAGGTTGTTCGTCACCGGCGGTTCGGGCGGCGGCATCCTGACCGCATGGATCGTGGGCCAGACCGATCGCTTTGCTGCGGCGGCTTCGTACAAACCGGTGATCAACTGGACCAGCTTGGCCTTGATGAGCGATGCCTATGCTTTCTTCGGCAAGTACTGGATGAAGGGCCAGCCTTGGGAACGGCAGGCGGATTACTGGCGCCGCTCGCCGCTGGCCCATGTTGCCAATGTCAAAACGCCGACATTGGTGATGGTAGGAGACGAAGATTACCGCACGCCGCGCAGCGAAGCAGAGCAATTCTATGGCGCGCTCAAGGTGCTGGGGGTGGACACGGCCTTGTATGTAACGCCCGGAGCCAGCCACGGTGACCTGACCATGAGCCCCAGCCAGCAGGCAGCCAAGGCCGCCGCTGTCATCGCCTGGTTCGACAAGTACGGAAAGAGCGATCAAGCCAGATAGTGCCGTAGCATGAAGCCCAAACTGCTCACAACGCTGCCCGGTTATACGCTGGCGGCACTGCGCGGCGATGCAATCGCAGGCGTGACCGTGGCGATGGTCGCGATCCCGCTCAGCATTGCGATCGCAATTGCATCGGGCGCCCCGCCCGAAGCCGGCCTGATCACTGCAATCGTAGGCGGCCTGCTGATCTCGCTACTAGGCGGAAGCCGGGTGCAAATTGGCGGGCCGACCGGGGCCTTCATCGTGGTGGTCTATGGCGTCATCGCAGAGCACGGGTTTGACGGGCTTGTGCTGGCGACTCTGATGGCGGGCGCCATACTGCTGGTCGCAGCGATGCTCAGGCTGGGCAATCTGGTCCGCTACATCCCCGAGGCGGTGGTTAACGGCTTCACCATCGGCATTGCGATCATCATCGCATCCAGCCAGCTCAAGGATTTTTTCGGGCTCGGCGGGCAAGCAATGCCGGCCGATTTCCTGCCCAAGATCGCTGCATTGTGGGACATGCGTGCCAGCTTCAATCCCACCGCCCTGGCAATTGGCGCAGGCGCGCTGGTGCTGATCGTGGCACTGCGGCGGCTGTCAGAAAGATTGCCCGGGCTGATCGTGGCGGTCGCGCTGGCATCGATCATGGTCGCGGTACTGCACTTGCCGGTCGACACGATCGCTTCGCGCTATGGCGAATTGCCACGCGGCTTGCCGATGCCGCATATTCCGGAAGTTACGGTCGCACGGCTGGCCGAACTGCTTCCTTCCGCCATGATCATCGCCGTGCTTGCGGCAATCGAATCGCTGTTGTCCGCGATTGTCGCTGACCGCATGTTCGAGGGTCGCCACCGCCCCAATGCCGAAGTGCTGGCGCAAGGCTGCGCCAATATCGGCTCCGCCCTGTTTGGCGGACTGCCCGCCACTGGTGCAATCGCGCGCACGGCCACCAATGTGCGGGCGGGCGGGCGGACCCCGGTTGCGGGTCTCGTCCATGCGCTCGTGATCCTGCTCGTGACATTGCTGGCAGCGCCGCTTGCGGGCTATCTGGCCATGCCTGCTTTGGCGGCACTACTGATGCTGACGGCCTGGAATATGAGCGAGCCGCATAAATGGCATAGCTATCTCCAGGGACCGGTCGCCGACAAATTGCTGCTGCTCACCACACTGGTATTGACGGTGGTGGCGGACCTGACGGTTGCGATCGGTGTAGGGGTTGCCTTCGGACTTGCCCTGCGGCTGCGCAACAGCGAGGTTGAACCGGAAGACTGGTCCAGCCCCGAAAGATAAGCCGCAGCGGCGTTAAAGTTGGATCTTGAACAGCTTGTCGCGCGAGGTTGCGCCGCGCAGCAGTTCAATCCGGGACGGGGCAATGCCAAGCGCTTGTGCCAGCAGTTTGACCACCGCCTGATTGGCGGCGCCATCCTGCGGCTTGGCGCGCACCTTCACCTGCACCTGCCCGCCCTCGATCGAAACGCCTTGTTGCCGCGCGCCGGGGGTAACGCGAACGGCAATCCGCCCTTCAGCGTCGATCAGGCCGCGCATCTGATCGCTCGAGGGCAGATCAGCCTTGGCGCGCGCCATGGCTAGCCGTCATCACCCAACGCCTGCTCAACCGCCGCCGCATGGTGCTTCGCATTCTCCGCGTAATGCGCAACTCCGATGCGCATGCCAGCTATGGCTGCATCCGACAGCTCGCGCAGGGGTTTGGCGGGGCGGCCGGCCCATAGCGTGCGCGGCTCCATCACCTTGCCCTCTGTCAGCATGGCACCTGCCGCCAGCATGGCGTCACTGCCAATCACCGACTTGTTCATCGCGATCGCGCCCAGCCCCACGAAACCACGATCATGAATGGTGCAGCCGTGCACCATCGCCATATGACCGATCAGCACGTCGTCGCCGATGATCAGCGCAGAGCCCTCCTCATCGCCCGGGCGCGGTGGGTCGCAATGCAGTACGCTGCCATCCTGCACATTGGTGCGCTCGCCGATGCGAATGCGGAACACATCGGCCCGGACCACGCAATTGTACCAGATCGAGCTGCCCGCACCGATTTCTACATCGCCGATTATCGTGCAGCCGGGCGCGATAAAGGCGGTGTCGTGGATCTTGGGCGTTTTCCCGTGGATCGGAATGATGTTGACGCCAGGGCGTATTGTCATTGCGCAGCCTTCCATTGCTCGCGGGTCAGCTTGTACTGGATCGTCGGATTATCCTGCGGAGCATAGGCTGGATCGTCAAATTCGAGCGAAAGGTCGCGCTGCATGCCCAGCTTCTCCATCAGCCGCCAGCTTGGCGCATTTCGTTCGCAGGTCAGGGCAACAAGATGCGGCGCACCGATGCTTGAAAAGGCCCAGTCGACCACTGCGCGCATTGCTTCATAAGCATAGCCCATGCGCCAGCGGTCCTCGCGCACCAGCCAGCCAATCTCGTAATCGCCCTGGTTCGGTGCCAACGGATTGTCGACCAGCTTCATCCCGGCATGGCCCACCAGTTCGCCACTGGACTTCTCGACCATCATCATGAAGCCAAAACCCAGCTTGGCGAACCATGCCATCGACTTGGCATGTTTGGCCTCGATTTCGTGCAACTCCTTGGGGCCGCCCAGATGCTCCATCACCGTAGGGGTATTGAGCAAGCGATATTGCAACGCCGCGTCGCTCTCGTCAGGCTTGCGTAGCACCAGCCGCTTGGTCTCGATCACGATGTCAGCCATGCGCCCCACCCTTTTGGGTCTCCCATTCCTCGCGTCCAATCGAATAGACCACCGTATCGCGCCACGGTGGCTGGTAACGCGCATCGGGATAGTCGAGCTCTTCGCGGCGGCGCATGCCCAGGCGCAGCATAAGGCCCCAGCTGGGCTTGTTCCCTTCAACCGTCAGCGCCACCACTTCCTCCGCACCAAACCGTTCGAACGCCAGATCGAGCGCGGCTGTGGCGGCCTCTCTCGCATAGCCTTGCCCCCAGGTGTCCTCGCGCAGCCGCCAGCCGACTTCCATCGCGCCGGTGACCGTCGACCCGGGCGCATCGGCGTGCTTGAGCCCGCAGAACCCGAGAATCTCCCCATCGGCCTTGCGTTCGACCGCCCAGAAACAATGCCCAAGTCGCGCGGCGCAACTTTCGACGCGGGCGCGCTGCTTGCCCATACCCTCATCGTCGAGCACCCCGCCAAGCCATTGCATCACGGCGGGCGTGTTCGTGACGCGGAAGAACTCCGCCCAATCGCCATCCCCGCGCCAGTCGCGCAGGATCAGCCGGTCGGTCTCGCAACGAAAGCCGGTCATTTCAGCCATTGAGTAAGCGCGCGGCATGCGCAGCGTGATAGGTGAGCACCCCCGCGCAGCCGGCCCGCTTGAACGCCATCAGCGTTTCGAGCACCAGCGCATCGCGCTCCCCCGCGCCGGCAGCAACCGCCGCTTCGATCATCGCATATTCGCCGCTCACCTGATAGGCAAACACCGGAACCTCGAACCGCTCCTTCACCCGCCGCACGATGTCGAGATAGGGCAGGCCCGGCTTGACCATGACGCTGTCGGCCCCCTCGGCAATGTCGAGCGCGACCTCGCGCAGCGCCTCTTCGGCATTGGCTGGGTCCATCTGATAGGTCTTCTTGTCGCCCTTCAGCAATCCACGCGAGCCCACGGCATCGCGGAATGGGCCGTAAAAGGCGCTGGCATATTTCGCGGCATAGCTCATGATCTGGACATTGGGGTGCCCGTTCATCTCCAGCGCCATGCGGATCGCCTTGACCCGCCCGTCCATCATGTCGGATGGGGCGATGATGTCAGCGCCCGCTTCTGCCTGGTTGAGCGCCTGATCGACCAATACCGCCACGGTATCGTCATTCACCACATAGCCGGTATCATCCACCAGCCCGTCCTGCCCGTGCGCGGTATAGGGATCGAGCGCGACATCGGTGAGGATGCCCACATCATCGCCGCACGCATCACGAATCGCGCGGATCGCGCGGCACATCAGATTGTCAGGGTTGAGCGCTTCCTCTCCATCGTCGCTGCGCCTGTCGGCAGGTGTGTTGGGGAACAGCGCCACGCAGGGGATTCCCAGGTCCACTGCCTCCCTGGCGCGTTTGGCGATTCCATCCACCGACCAGCGCGAGACGCCGGGCAGGGTCGCAATCGGCTCTTCCACGCCGGTCCCTGCGGTGACGAACAGCGGCCAGATCAGGTCCGCCGGGGTGAGCACATTTTCGCGGTGCAGCGCACGGCTCCAGCCGCTGGCACGGGTGCGGCGCAAGCGCAGATTGGGGTAGGATCCATTCATGCGGGCGAGTGTTGCCGCATAATTGCGGGCCGCGCAACGATCAGCGAATTTCGCGCTTGCTGTCGATCCGTTCGATCTCGCGCTGCGGCGCTTCGATCTCTTCGGGGCGTTGCTCGAGGTCTGCAAGGGCAGCGCCCGGCTCGATCTGTTTGAGTTCGGCCAGCGCGGCGCGGAAGTTCAACAACTCGCGCCCCTCCAGCTGCGCGCGGTTGACGAACTGCACGCTGCGCGGATCAAGCGCGCGGCCGCCGCGATACATCTCGTAATGCAGGTGCGGGCCGGTCGACAGCCCGGTCGATCCGACATAGCCGATCACCTGGCCCCGCCGGACCTGTTGGCCGCGGCTCACAGCCAGCCGGCTCATATGGCAATAGCGTGTCTGCAACCCATTGCCATGATCAAGCCGCACAGCATTGCCGCAGCCGCCCATGCGCCCGGCACCGCTGACCCGCCCGTCTGTCACGGCCACAATGCTGGTTCCGTATCGGGCGTTGAAATCGATCCCGGAATGCATCCGCCGATAGCCCAGGATCGGGTGGCGGCGCATGCCGTATCCTGACGTAATCCGGCCCGGGACCGGCGCGATCAAGCCATTGCGCTGCTCGCCCACGCCAGAAGCTTCATAGAAAATTCCGTCCTCGCCCCAGCGCATCAATTGGGTCTTGGGCTCGCCGCCCCGGTCGATGCCGGCGTAAAGCACCTTCCCTGCCTGGCGTTCGCCGGTGGCAGCACGGCGATAGGCCACGATCATGTCAAACTCGTCGGTTGAGCGAACGCTTCGATTGAGGTCGATCTGGCCATCGAGCGCCTTGATGAAATCCTGCACCGCGCCCGCTGGTGCCCCGGCGGCACGCGCCGATCGGTAAAGGCTCTGCCCCACGGTGCCGCGAATCCGCAGCGGCGTGTCGTCGACCCGGATCACCTTGCGGCGCAGCGACAGGTTTCCGGCATCGTTCTGCACTTCAAGCTGGAGGTCGAACCGCGCGCGAAAGGCCAGCGCATCGAGCGGGCGCGGCGCGCCTTCCCTTGGTCGTCGGCCCAGCGTGATGTCGATTCGCGTGCCTGGCTCGATTTCCGCGAGCGGGATTTCACTGGCGACAAGCTCGTGCACCCGCTGGGCATCAGCCGAACCAAGCCCTGCGCGCTGCAACATGCGGTCAAAACTGTCGCCGCGCGCAAGAGTTGCGACCAGTTCTATTTGCGGGCGCTCCGGAGCTGACGCGAGCGGCTTGACCTGTCGCCCGGCCCCCATCTGCCGCCCGCTGTCACCGCCCAGTGCCAGCGGCGTGATCATATGGCTGCGGAATTCGTCACGCACGGACTGGTTCATCGTCATCGCCGGGCGCGCTTCAAGCGGCGCGAAATCGGGCCATAGTGCCAAGGCCACTGCGCCCAGCCCCAGCATCGTGCCCAATCCGCGAAACCAGCGCGGGCTGCCGATATCTTCGGCCAGATCAGGCGCCAGATCGACGCCGTCAAGCTTGCGCGAGATCTCATCACGCCATTGCTGATAACGCGAGCGCCAGCCACCGAAGCGCTTCAGCACGATCTTGCCCGAACGGCTATTGATGGTGCCCTTTGGTTGAACGGCCGCGCAGTCGCCATCAAAATCGAGGAATGGCTCCTCAAGCAAGGCCTCGCTCTCGCCTGGCATGTCGCGCAATTGCTCCAAAGCCCCGATCTCCCTTGCGCCCAGTGATCCCGAGACAGGCGCTGAGCGGTCAATGGCGGAATTCTGTAGCTTATCATAGTAAATCTCTGCTTAATTTACGATCAAGCGAGTCCGCCAAGCGGCGAAGTGTTGAGAAGGCGGGTCGCAACGCCCGGTGGCAGTTGCCCGGCGGGATTCGGCCTGTCACTATCGGCGGCGTGAGCGACGGCACGATCAAGGCGGTCCTGGGCCCGACCAACACCGGAAAGACCCATCTGGCGATCGAACGGATGTGCGGTCATTCAAGCGGAATGATCGGTTTTCCGCTGCGCTTGCTGGCACGCGAGGTCTATGACCGGGTGCGCGCAATCAAGGGGGACAAGGCGGTTGCGCTGATCACCGGCGAAGAGCGGATCGAGCCACCCGATGCGCGCTATTTCTGCTGCACGGTCGAGGCAATGGACCGCTTGGGCGGCGGCCATGCCTTTGTCGCGCTCGATGAGGCGCAGCTGGCCGCCGATCCCGAGCGCGGGCACATCTTCACCGACCGGCTGCTCAATGCGCGCGGGCGAGAGGAAACCATGATCCTGGGCTCGGCGACGATTGAGCCGCTGGTCAGGGCGCTGGTGCCACGGGCGGAAATGGTCCGGCGGCCGCGTTTTTCGACGCTCAGTCACGTCGGAAGCTGCAAATTGTCACGCCTGCCGCCGCGCAGCGCGGTGGTGGGCTTCAGCGCCGAGCAGGTCTACGCCATTGCCGAGGCGCTGCGGCG
>LOET01000147.1 GCA_001515985.1 Sphingomonadales bacterium BRH_c3
TGCCTCAGGCCTGAGTTTTGTCCTTCGCTCCCGGTATGGCCGGGAGTCTGGGCCCAAATTCAGCTTCCTGACATTCCTTTCACACCGCCCACCACCATCTCGTAAAGACGGCGCGCGACCAGCGAAGCTGAAGCGCCCGCCACAAGAATGGCAAGATTGCCGAAGATTGCCTCAAGATATCCGCCAACTACCGGCACACCTGAAAGCACTGCGCCGATTGCAGGGAATACCAGAACGGCCAGGAACATCCTCACTGCGTTGTCTTGCGATGCGGTTATTCCTGCCACGATACCCAGCAAAAGGATTACAAGTGCGACGTCCAGGCCAGGAATGTTGACCACT
Source organism: Sphingomonadales bacterium BRH_c3 (assembly GCA_001515985.1). Taxonomy (GTDB): domain Bacteria; phylum Pseudomonadota; class Alphaproteobacteria; order Sphingomonadales; family Sphingomonadaceae; genus Erythrobacter. The sequence continues at coordinate 343 of LOET01000147.1, forward strand.
CCCGCAACGATTGCCAGTATTATGCCAAGGGCAGATACCAGTCCCCCAATTTTCTCCATTAGTCACTCCTCTCCGTTTCCCATAGAGGCCTGCGAGACTAGCCGAGAATGCGCCATGCACAAAATTTCATGCTGCGCGGTAAATAATTGTATTTACGTGTGTAATCGTGATTTCCACTGCTTTCTTTCGGCGCTTATGCTGCAGGTAGCCTGGGATGGACCGACTTTGGGCTGCGACGAATCGTTGCGGATCGGCCCTCTGCGCAGATAAATGCGCGGCTTGACTTGCTGCGCCGCTGCACTAATGGGGCCAGCGGGCCACGCGGTCCCAACGCCGCGCGAGCTCTCTGCAAGGAGAGTCTTAAATGACTGAATGCCAAGTACCCGCACGCAAACCCGTGCGTCCGCAATTCTCTTCCGGTCCCTGCGCCAAGCCGCCGGGCTGGTCCCCTGACAAACTCGCCACCGAATCGCTCGGCCGCTCGCATCGCTCGAAACTGGGCAAGGCGCGCCTGGCCTATTGCATCGATCTGATGCGCGAAATTCTGCAGGTGCCCGATACGCACCGCATCGGCATCGTGCCCGGATCTGACACCGGCGCTGTGGAAATGGCGATGTGGACCATGCTGGGCGCACGCCCGGTTACCACGCTGGCGTGGGAAAGCTTTGGCGAAGGCTGGGTGACCGATGCGGCAAAGCAGCTCAGGCTCGACCCGACCGTGATCCGCGCCGATTACGGTCAGCTGCCCGACCTTGGCCAAGTCGATTGGGGCAGCGATGTCATCTTCACCTGGAATGGCACCACCTCGGGCGTGCGCGTACCCAATGGTGACTGGATCGCTTCTGACCGCGAAGGCCTGTGCATTGCAGATGCGACCAGCGCGGTGTTTGCGCAGGACATCGCCTGGGACAAGGTCGATGTGCTGACCTTCAGCTGGCAGAAAGTGCTGGGCGGCGAGGGTGCGCATGGCGTGCTGATCCTTGGCCCTCGCGCGGTCGAGCGGCTCGAAAGCTATACTCCGGCCTGGCCGCTGCCCAAGGTATTCCGCCTGATGAGCAAGGGCGCGCTGGCTGAAGGCGTGTTCAAGGGCGAGACGATCAACACCCCCAGCATGCTGGCAGTGGAAGACGCGATCTTCGCGCTTGAATGGGCGCAATCGGTCGGTGGCCTTGAGGGTATGAAGGCGCGCGCCAATGCCAATGCCGCCGCGCTCGACGCGATCGTGCGCGAGCGCAACTGGCTTGGCCATCTGGCTGCCGATCCGGCGATCCGTTCGAACACCAGCGTGTGCCTGACGGTCGAAGGTGCGGATGCAGATTTCATCAAGAAGTTTGCCGGCCTGCTCGAAGCGCACGACGCGGCCTATGACATCGCGGGCTACCGCGATGCACCGCCCGGCCTGCGCATCTGGTGCGGCGCGACCGTCGACACCGCCGATATCGAAGCGCTTGGCCCTTGGCTCGACTGGGCCTGGGCAAGCCTGGAGGCATAAACACTCCCCGTTCGCCCTGAGCTTGTCGAAGGGCTGTTTTTTTTCAGGACCGGCAGATTCAAGAAAAGTGCAGGGCTTCGACAGGCTCAGCCCGAACGGTTCTCTGATTGAGAGGTTAAACCCATGACCAAACCCAAAGTCCTCATTTCCGACAAGATGGATCCCAATGCCGCGCGCATTTTCGAAGAGCGCGGCTGCGAAGTCGATGTCATCACCGGCCAATCACCTGAAGAGCTGAAGGCTATCATCGGCCAGTATGATGGCCTGGCGATCCGATCGGCGACCAAGGTGACCAGGGAAATCCTTGATGCGGCGACCAATCTGAAGGTGATCGGGCGCGCCGGAATCGGGGTCGACAATGTCGATATTCCATATGCCAGCGCACGGGGCGTAGTGGTGATGAACACCCCGTTCGGCAATTCGATCACCACCGCCGAACATGCCATCGCGCTGGTTATGGCGCTCGCTCGCCAGATTCCTGCTGCCGATCGCCGCACTCAGGCAGGGGAATGGCCCAAGAATGATTTCATGGGTGTTGAAGTGACGGGCAAGACTCTGGGCCTGATCGGGGCAGGCAATATTGGCTCGATCGTGGCCAGCCGGGCGTTGGGGCTGAAGATGAAGGTGGTTGCCTATGATCCGTTCCTGACTGAAGAGCGCGCGATTGATCTGGGTGTGGAAAAGGTTGATCTCGATACGCTGCTCAGCCGGGCGGATTTCGTCAGCCTGCACACGCCGCTGACCGATCAGACGCGCAATATCCTGAGCCGTGAACGGCTGGAAAATGCCAAGCCGGGCATACGCATCGTCAATTGCGCGCGCGGCGGGCTGATCGATGAAGTGGCGCTCAAGGACTTGCTCGACAGCGGGCATGTTGCCGGCGCAGCACTGGATGTGTTCGAAATTGAGCCCCCGGCCAAGGACCATCCGCTGTTTGGCGCGAAGAATTTCATCTGCACCCCGCACCTGGGCGCCTCGACCACCGAGGCGCAGGTCAATGTGGCGTTGCAGGTGGCCGAACAGCTGGCCGACTATCTCGTCAATGGCGGCGTCACCAACGCGCTCAACATGCCATCACTCAGCGCGGAAGAGGCGCCCAAGCTCAAGCCCTATATGGCGCTGGCCGAAAAGCTAGGCAGCCTGGTGGGGCAGCTGGCGCATGGCAATCTGGAAAAGATCAGCATCGAGCGTGAAGGCGCCGCTGCCGATCTCAACGGCAAGCCGATCACCGGTGCAGTTCTGGCGGGCCTGATGCGGTGCTATTCGGACACGGTGAACATGGTCAACGCGCCCTATCTGGCCAAGGAACGTGGGCTCGACGTGCGCGAAGTGCGCCACGACCGCGAAGGCGTTTATCACACGCTTATCCGGGTAACGGTCGAAACCAGCCAGGGGCCGCGTTCGGTCGCGGGCACGCTGTTCGGCAATACGGCACCGCGCCTGGTCGAGATATTCGGCATCGGGATCGAAGCCGATCTGGCCGGCCACATGCTTTACATCGTCAACGAAGATGCGCCGGGCTTTATCGGCCGTATCGGTACGCTGCTGGGCCAGGCTGGCATCAACATCGGCACGTTCCACCTTGGCCGCCGCGAAGCGGGGGGCGAGGCTGTGCTGCTGCTGAGTGTTGACCAGCCGATCAGTGAAGGCATCGTCAAGCAGGCCTGCGCTGTCGATGGCGTAAAAATGGTCAAGGCGCTGGAATTCTGATTTTTTGCCTTCGTCATTCCCGCGAAAGCGGGAATCCAGCCTGCGACCGTGTGGCCCGCTATGGATCCCCGCTTTCGCGGGGATGACGAATTGGGTAGTGACATAACCAGATGACTCATGCTGACGACCTGCTGCCCGAAGGGCTTGAAGATCGCCTTCCGCCGGAAGCGGAGGCGATCACCCGCGCCATGCGGGCTTGCCTGGACGTGCTGGCGAGCCACGGCTATGACCGGGTCCGGCCGCCACTGGTCGAATTCGAGAAGTCGCTGGCGGGCAGAATGGACGGTGTGCAGCCGCGCCGCATGTTCCGCTTCGTCGATCCCTCGAGTCTGCGCACGCTGGCGCTGCGGAGCGACATTACTCCGCAGATCGGGCGCATAGCCGCCACCAGCCTGGTCGGGGCACCGCGCCCGCTGCGGCTGGCCTATTGCGGCGAAACCACGGTGATCAAGGCGGACCAGCTTGAGCCAGCGCGAGAGCGCCTGCAGCTTGGCGCGGAACTGGTCGGTTCAGACACAGTCGCCGCAGCTAGCGAAGTGGTGGGCTTGGCGGTAGAGGCGCTGGCAGCCGCCGGGCTCAGCGGCATTTCGGTCGACTTCACTCTGCCGGATCTGGTCGATACTCTGGCCGAAAAAGCCATGCCGCTTGCCGAAGGCGCGCGCGATGCGGTGCGGCGCGAGCTCGATACGAAGGATGCCGGCGGGCTGGTCGCGGCAGGGGGCGAAGCTTATCTGCCGCTGCTCTATGCCACCGGGCCGTTTGACGATGCGGTTGCGAAGCTGCGCGAGATAGATGCGGGCGGGGCATTGGCGAGCCGGATCGCGGGGCTGAAGCAGATCGCTGCGCGCATCGGCAATTCGGCGCGAGTCACGCTCGACCCCACCGAGCGCCATGGCTTCGAATACCAGAGCTGGTTCGGCTTCACGCTTTATGCAGAGGGGGTGCGGGGCGCGCTGGGCCGCGGCGGTACCTATCTGATCAAGGGCAGCGACGAGGCAGCAACCGGATTTTCGCTCTATCTTGACCAGCTGGTTGGCGCGGTGCCCGCCCCGGCGCAGCGGGATGCGATTTACCTGCCGCTGGGGCATGATGCGCAGGCCGCAGCGCGGCTGCGCGCTGAAGGCTGGCGCACGATTGCCCAGATCAGCGACAATGAAGATCCGCGCGCGCTTGGCTGCACGCACCGGCTCGCTGGGAACGAGGCGGTAGTTCTCTAGCCTCGCGATCGCACCCGCGGGCCGATCCATTGGCCTGCCTGAATGACCTTTTCCATGCCAAGCTGCGCGGCAACGCTGCGGCTGAGCGTTGCCAGATCGATTTCGGCCAGGCTGTCACGATAGGCCTGTTCGGCGCGGGCGTAACCTGCGGCGATATTGCACGGCAGTTTGCAATCCCTGGGCTTTGACCCGCATGGCCCCTGCTGGCGGATTTCGGTGCAGCGGAACATCGGCTCATCACCATCCACTGCCAGCAAGATATCGAGCAGGGTGATTTCGGCAGGTGGCCGGGCAAGCTTGTAGAAACCGCTGCGCCCGCGGCCCCCTTCGACCAGCCCGGCGCGCGAGAGGGTCTGCATCTGCTTGGCCATATAGGGTTCGGGCACGTCGTGAAATTCGGCCAGCGCCGCCAGCGACAGCCCGCGGTCAGGCCAAAGCGGCACCAGCACGGCGCAGGCGTGTGCAGCCCATTCGACGCCCTTGTTGATCCGCATTCCTGCAATTCCTCTTGTTCGACACCAGATAAATGGATAGTAAATATCCAAATTAAAGGAGTCATATGATGTTTGGCAAGTTTGATGGCCTCGACCGGCTTGTGCAAGCCGTGCTTGGATTCGCCGCACTGTTTGCATTGGCAAACGGCGTTTTCATGCTGACCGATCCGCTCGGCTGGTATGACTTTGTCGACACTGTGAAGGCGTCAGGCCCGCCCAACGGCCATTTCATCCAGGATATCGGCATTGCATTCGCGATCTCGGGGCTGGTGCTGGCCTATGCAGCGATCAACCCGGCGCTGCGCTGGGGCAGCGCAGTCGTGGGGAACCTGTTCCCGACGCTGCACGGCATGCTGCATATCTACGAAGTGCTGACGGGCATCTGCAGCCCGGACATTTTCTGGCGCGATGCGCCGGGTGTGCTGGGGCCCGCGATCGCGGTGTGGATCGTGCTGGGGGTCCAGATGGGCCGCCAACGAATATCGCCAGCGCCATTGCCCAAGCAGGTGTTCCTCGGATTCGCGCGCCAGATCGCTGCCCCCGCCGACGCCTATCTTGACGACATCTCGAATGCGGGCGGTTTTGCGACTGAGGCTTTCCAGCATTTCATGGTGCTTTCGGGACACCATTACAGCGCGCCGCGCGAGACGGTGTTGATGACCATGCTCGGCTCAACCCGTGCGGAAGATTGCGGGCCATGCCTGGAGATCGTGCGCCGCTTTGCGCTGTCCGAGGGCTTTGACCCTCAAAGGATCGAGAATGCGCTGCATGGGCGGCCTGACAGCGAGGCGGATGCGCTGGCCTATGATTTCGGGGCTTCCATTGCGGCGGGCGATATCGCCGCTGCGGCGGAGCTGGGCGGCCGGCTGGAGGCGCAATTCGGCCGCTCTGTGCGGACCGAGCTGTCGCTGGCGGCGGCCTCGTCGCGGGTATTCCCCGCGATCAAGCGCGGACTGGGCCAAGCCTCCGCGTGTAAAATCCCAAGGACGGGGTAGAGGCGCTTGCCCAATGTCTAGGATTGGGTGGAGAGCCGAACGGCGGATAGATAAGGTTTGCCCCGGCATGGTTAGTGTCTAGGTGTCGGGGGATGAACAACTCTGATCTCGCCACTCGTTCAAGTGCGCTTCTGCACGATGAAAATGGGGTCATGGAAATCGCGCCGGCCGAAGTCGCTGCTTATCGTGGCAATGGCTTTATCTGGCTGCATATCGAGGTTGCCGGGCGCAACGGCCGCCCGGAGTTACCGGACTACGTGCCTCCCCTCGCTGCCCATGCCCTGTTTGCGGGCGAGACCCGCCCGCGCTGCGACGAGATTGACGATGCCGTGCTGATCAACCTGCGCGGTAATGCGCTGGAGCCGACGCTGGACAGCGATAGGCTGGTTTCGATCAGGGTCTGGGTGGAAGGCAAGCGCGTGACCTCGGTCACACGCAGTCCGCTCGCCGCGCTCGGCAAGGTCGAGGAGGCGATGCGCGGGGGCAAGCTGTCGGACGGCGGGGATTTCGTGGCGGCGCTGGCGCAGGCGATCAGCACCAAACTCGATCCCGAAGTGGCTGAGCTCGGCGACCGGCTCGACGATTGCGAGGCCAAGCTCGAGGCCTCTGACATCTATGCGCTGCGTCGCCTGATCGCCGGGTTGCGCTCGCAGGCGATCGCACTCCGCCGCTTCGTCGTGCCCGAACGCGACGCGCTCGCCTCTATGGCGCAATTGCCATTCGCCTGGATCAGCAAGGAAGACCGGATGCA
>LOET01000148.1 GCA_001515985.1 Sphingomonadales bacterium BRH_c3
TTCCTGGGCGTGTGGATGCGTGAGCGTTCGGGCAGCCTGTTGCTCCCCATCGTTGCGCATAATTTCGGGAACTCAATCTTCTTCTTTGTCTGAGGAAGGCGTGATCCTGCCCGCTCCCGCTTCGCAAATCCCCCTCGCAATCCGGCGCGCGGATGCTAGGCATGTACGGGGAGAGAAAAGTGTCGTCCAAGCCCGCTCGCAAGCGTTCCATCATGTCGCGCATCGTGCGGCGCATCATCCTGGCCATATATCGCTGGAAGGGGTGGACGCTCGACGGGCATCTGCCGCCGATCCCGAAATATGTCATCGCCGGCGCGCCGCATACTTCCAACTGGGACTTTGTATTCTTTATCGGTGCAACCGCCGAAGAAGGAGTCGAACCCAATTTCATGGGCAAGCACACGCTGTTCTCCGGATATATGCGCCGCTTCATGCTCGACATGGGCGGCATCCCGATCGACCGGACCAAGCGCAGCAATGTCGTCGAACAGGTAGCTGCCGAGTTCGAACGGCGTGACCGGCTGGCGCTGGTGATCGCGGCGGAGGGAACGCGTAGCACAGACGGGAGCTGGAAGTCGGGCTTTTACAACATCGCGCGCGCGGCAAATGTTCCGATCGTGCCTGCGTGGGTATGTAACAAGCGCATGGTGCTGGGTTTCGGGGAACCGATCTGGCCCACCGGGGATTATGGACAGGATCTGTTGAAAATCGCCCGTTTCATGCGTTCCAAACTTCCTGAATATGAGCGCTTCAAGGTGCTGGAAGCGCAAGCGCTAAGCCTGATCGAGGACACAAAGCCATGATCGATGCCCTGCTTTTCAATGCCGCTATCCTGCTTGCACTGATTGTGGTGCTGTGGCTCATTTCCGTGAAGATCAGCGATGTCTCCTTTGTCGATGCCTTCTGGGGCGCGGGCATGGGCATAATGGCGCTTGCCAGTTATTTTCAGCTGGCCCGCCCCGGTGCGCTGGCTACGCTGATCATGGTGATGACCGCCGCATGGGGCTTTCGCCTGGGCGTTTACTTGCTGCGGCGCTGGATGCGCGAGGGTGAGGACAAGCGCTACAGGATGATCCTGAAAAAGGATCGCGAACGCGGCAATTTCGCGTTCGCCGCGCTAACCAAGGTGTGGCTGATGCAGGCAGTGCTGCTGTTTCTGGTGTCGAGCCCGGCGCAGGTCGGCATTCTTGCGTCAGGCGACGCCGCCCCCATCACAGCCCTTGCCTGGGCGGGGCTGGCGATATTCCTGACCGGGATCTTCTTCGAATGGGTTGGCGATTGGCAATTGGCGAGATTCAAGGCTGATCCCGCCAATGAAGGGCAGGTGCTCGATGGCGGTCTGTGGCGCTATACCCGCCACCCCAACTATTTTGGCGATTTTGCCGCCTGGTGGGGGATCTGGCTGGCGTGCGCATCGGCTGGCTGGGAATATGCGCTTTACACATTGGCCGGGCCGATTTTCCTCAGCTTCACGCTCACCAAATGGTCGGGCGTGGTGTTGCTTGAAAAGGGGATGGACCGCAGCAAGGGTGACAAATACGCCGATTACAAGCGCAGGACTTCGGCATTTGTCCCGCTCCCGCCAAAAACTCTTTCCTGAAGAAGGCGCAGCCGGCCGGTGCAAATTAAATCGGGCATTGCGGGTTTAAGCCTGGCATCTGAACCCCTAAATTGCCCCTCGAATGCGAGGTCAAGGCGATGATGGCACGGGAAACGCGACAGACGGAGCGCAGGCGCGCAGCACTGCTGGCGAATGAATTGTTCGAGCAGCGCGGCGAGGAAGTTCGCATCGCTGATCTTGCGGCATCGGGCCGTATCCCGCGCCGCATTCTGGACGAGCTTTTCGAGCATGATGACGATCTGTTCGAAGCGACGGTGGAGCTCTGGTTCGAGCCGCATGTGGCTGCGATGGAAGAGGTTGTCGCCAGCGATCTGCCGCCCAATCGCAAGATGTACGAATTCTTCGTCCGGCGTTTCCGTGTCAACCGTGAGCGGTTTCGCAGCGATCCAGCCAGTTTTGCGCTGATGTGTGAAGCCGGAGCAGCCCGCTTCGAACGGGTGCGAAGCTTTGTCAACCTGGCCGACCACTATCTGTGCGAAGTAATCGCGCAGGCTCAGGCCGAGGGGTACTTTCCCGGGCTGGAAATCGACCAGACCTTGTCGCTGATCAACCAGATGGTTGCCAATTACACCATGCCGGAAACGCTGACCTATCTCGATGACAAGCTGAACGAAGAGAAGCTGGCGCGTATCATCGACACGATCTTTGTCGGTTTGTCGGGGGAAGATGGCGGCTCACGCGGGATCAACACCATCCGGATTGCGACCTGAACCCAGCGAGCTTGCGATCTAGACTCTGTTCGATTTTGGCTGAATCAAAATCTGAGTCTAGATTCTTTGTTTACCGTGATTTCCGAGCCGAGAAATGTTCCATTTCACTCGAAATCACTCTAGCGGCGGCCACTGCGCCCATATTCCTTCAGCGCGTATTTGAGACTGGTACCGATCATCAGTGCAGCGATTGCCACCAGCAGCATCGCCCAGACCCAATGCGGCAACAGCAGGTTGGCCGCAATCGCGCCGGTATCTGACAGGATCAACTGGCCATTGATCAACGCGCTTTCCATGAACAGATAGTCCCACGACAAAAACATGCTGAGCCCGGCCAGCATGCCGAGAAATTGCAGCGTGAAGCGCCCAATCCCCTCTTGACCGCGCCATGCCAGCAGGGCCAGCGCCGCAGCGATCAGCGGCAGCACGATCCAGCCAGTAGTGGTGCGCACCCAGATCACCGTCGAGATCCCGATAATTGCTGCCAATCCTATCAGTGCCGCGCGCCACAGCTTGTGCCGGGCGCTGGCCAGGATCAGCACCGATCCGATCACGCTGGGCCCCAACGGGCCGCCAGCAGCGATTGCAGCCCGCGCCAGCGGCGTTATGCCCGCCGGCGTGCGGCTTTCCGCCAGGCCTGACCCGTCGGGAAAGATCAGCAGCCGGTCGAATTCAAAGCCCAGTGCCAGCGCCGCAAGGCCGTGCCCCATTTCGTGGAACCAGGTGCCCAGAATCATGAAAGGATAGATCAGGTAATTGCCCAATGGCAGGTGCGGCGCGAACACCACCAGCACGCCTGCAAGAAACAGCCGCCCCAGCTGTTCGGCTTGCGATCCGGGTACAGCCCGCCTCATGCGGCGCGGCTCAACTGTCGCTGCCTGCAATCTTGTGGTGGAGCAAATATTCCTGCGCAATCGACCATGCGGCAAGGAACAACCCGGCCAGCAACGGCCCGAGCACCACCCCGGAAAGCCCCATGGTGGCAATGCCCCCAAGCGTGGTGATCAAGATGATCCAGTCGGGAATTCCCGTGTCGCGGCCAACCAGGATCGGACGCAGCACATTGTCGGCCATACCGATCACCGCGATCCCCGATATTGCCACCAGCACGCCTTCCCATGTCGATCCGGACGCAAGCAGGTAGATCGCCATCGGCACCCACACGATGCCGGTGCCGACTGCAGGCAGAAGCGAGAAGATCGCCATCAGCAGGCCCAGCAATAATGCCGCCTCGACGTCAACAATCCAGAAGGTGATCGCCCCCAGCCCGCCCTGTACAAGCCCGACCACGACCGATCCCTTGATCGTCGCCCTCACGATTGACAGGAAGCGTTCGGCCAGGCGCTCGGCGATTTCCAGTTCCAGCGGCAGGCCGCACAGAATCGCGTGGCTGATCTTCTTGCCGTCGCGCAGCAGGAAATAGGTCACATAAAGGCCAAGCAGGAATGAAATGACGAAGCCGAACAGCCCACCGCCGATCGCCACCGCCTGGCGTGCGATCATGCCGGCGCTTTCGGTCAGCAGTTCCTGCGCGCGCGCCTGCAGTTCACCAAAGTCTGCCAATCCAAGCTGCTCCAGTGGATCGCGCAGCGCGGTGGGAAGCGCGAGCAGGATCTGCGAGAACCAGGCCGCTACGTCGAGATCGCCCTGCTGGAAGGCGATCACCACATTGGCCGCCTGCTCGACGATCAGGCCGCCGATGAATAGCGAGGGTAACAGCACCGCAAAGGTGATGAACAACAGTGTGGCGGCCGCCGCCCTGTTCTTGCCGCCATTGAGCCGGGCAAGAAACCATTGGTAGAGCGGCTGGAACATGATCGCTGCCAGCGCTGCCCACAAAACCGGTGTGGCAAAGGGCCAGACCACGAAGGTGACGCCCGCGGTAAGCAAGCCCAGCAGCAAGACGAAACCCAGGTGTTCGTAACCGTCGCCGCGCTGCTGGCTCTCACTCATCAGTGCCTCCATTAACTCTCACAACGCGGCATAAGCTATCGCCGCTGCCGCTGAAAGTGTCGGCAGGGCGAATAGGTCAAATAACTGCCGCGCGAGGCGCTGTGCCAACCAATGGTTGGATCGATGATGGCAATCGATGATGCCAGTCGCGTGGAGCAATCAGAAAAACCAGGCTGACCAAAGCCAGCCACCCGGCTGCGATCAGGAAACAGCTCCGGGCCAGGAGCTGGATCACACGTCGAGATTGGCCACATTGAGCGCGTTTTCCTGGATGAACTCACGGCGTGGCTCCACAACGTCTCCCATCAGACGGGTGAATATTTCGTCGGTCACGTCGGCGTCTTCGACCTTGACCTGAAGCAGCGCGCGGTTGTCCGGGTCGAGCGTGGTTTCCCACAATTGCTCGGCATTCATTTCGCCCAGCCCCTTGTAGCGCTGCACCGAAACTCCCTTGCGACCGGCGGCAAGCACGGCGTCGAGCAGTTCGGTCGGGCGCATGATGGCATCAACTGCGGTGGCGGCGGGCAGATCGTCCGCCTCTAAATCATCGTCCGGGACTGCATCGGGCTCGGCGCCAGATTTTACCAGCCGCGCCGGGCGGGCATAGGTTTCGGCATGGCTGCCGGCTAGGCCGTGCAACTTGTGTGCCTCGGCGCTGATCAGGAACTTGGCCTCGATCTCGTGCACGTCGGTTACACCGCGCCACACCCGCTCGAAGCGAACCACACCATCCTCGCCGATTCTCGCTGACCATTTTGCCTCGGGGTCGGCCATGCCCAGCCGTTCAGCCGTGAATTGCAGCGCCTGCGCCCGCGTAGGGCGATCGAGCGAAGGATCGAGCGCGCCCGACAGGGCCATCTGTTCGATGATTGCCAGATCATACTTGCGCGGGACGAAGCCCAGCAAATTGCGCAGGCGCAGTGCATGTTCGACCAGCGCGCGCAGGTCTGCGCCCGAGCGCGCACCGCCGACCGATTCGAGCACGCGACCCTGCAGCCCGGCATCGACCAGATGGCGGTCGAGCGCGGCCTGGTCTTTCAGATAAACTTCGCTGCGGCCCTTGGCGACCTTGAACAACGGAGGCTGCGCGATGAAAAGATGTCCGGCCTTGATGATCTCCGGCATCTGGCGGTGGAAGAAGGTGAGCAGCAGCGTGCGGATGTGTGCGCCGTCCACGTCAGCGTCGGTCATGATCACGATCTTGTGATAGCGCAGCTTCTCAAGGTCGAACTCGTCGCGAATGCCCGTGCCCATGGCCTGGATCAGCGTGCCCACTTCCTTCGAGCTGATGATCCGGTCAAACCGGGCGCGCTCGACGTTCAGGATCTTGCCCTTCAGCGGCAGGATCGCCTGGGTCTTGCGATCGCGGCCCTGTTTGGCGGAGCCGCCGGCTGAATCGCCCTCGACCAGAAACAGCTCACTCTTTGCCGGATCGCGCTCCTGGCAATCAGCCAGTTTGCCCGGCAGGCTGGCCACGCTCATCGCACCCTTGCGGCTCATTTCGCGCGCCTTGCGAGCGGCCTCGCGTGCCGCGGCGGCATCGATGATCTTCTGGATGATCGCCTTGGCGTCTGCCGGATTTTCCTCCAGCCATTCGGTCATCTTTTCGCTCATCAGGCTTTCGAGCGGCTGGCGCACTTCCGAAGAAACCAGCTTGTCTTTCGTCTGGCTGCCGAATTTGGGATCCGGCAGCTTGACAGAAACGATCGCAGTCAGCCCTTCGCGCATGTCTTCGCCCGACAGACTGACCTTTTCCTTCTTCATCAGCCCGGAGCTGGAAGCGTAGTTGTTGATCGTGCGTGTCAGCGCGGCGCGGAACGCGGCCAGGTGGGTGCCGCCATCGCGCTGCGGAATGTTGTTGGTGAAGCACAGCACGTTTTCGTAATAGCTGTCGTTCCATTGCAGCGCGACATCGATCCCGATCCCGTCTTTTTCCGCCGAAACCGAAATCGGGGAGCTGATCAGCGGCTGCTTGTTGCGATCGAGCCAGCTCACAAAGGCTGCGATGCCGCCTTCATAGAACAGGTCGTGCTCAAGCGGTTGCTCGTGCCGGTTGTCGCGCAGCAGGATGCGCACACCCGAATTCAGAAATGCCAGTTCGCGGTATCGATGTTCAAGCTTGTCGAAATCGAATTCCGTCACGTTCTTGAAGGTGTTGTGCGAAGCCTTGAAGGTCACGCGCGTGCCCTTCTTCAAACCGTTCGCATCGCCATTGCTGGCGGCTGGCGGGGCATCGCCCCGCACTTCAAGCGAGGCAACCGCATCGCCATGCTCGAAGCGCATCCAGTATTCCTTGCCGTCCCGCCAGATGACGAGTTCAAGCCATTCGGAAAGCGCGTTCACCACTGAAACGCCCACGCCGTGGAGGCCGCCCGAGACCTTGTAGGCGTTGTCCTCCGAAGTGTTCTCGAATTTGCCCCCGGCATGCAGCTGGGTCATGATGACTTCGGCTGCCGAAACGCCTTCTTCCTTGTGCATGCCGACAGGGATGCCGCGGCCATTGTCCTCGACCGATACCGATCCGTCGGGATTGAGTTCGATCAGCACCAGGTCGCAATGGCCCGCCAAAGCTTCGTCGATCGCATTGTCCGAAACCTCGAACACCATGTGGTGCAGGCCACTGCCGTCATCGGTATCGCCGATATACATGCCGGGGCGCTTGCGCACCGCATCGAGCCCCTTGAGGACCTTGATCGAATCGGCGCCATATTCGCCCATCTGGACGATTTTTTCAGGAATTTTTTCAGGGTTTTCTGACATGCTGATTATATAGGCCGGAGAGGGGTAATTCCCAAGCTTTTCCCCCCTTCAGACGGCGGTTTTCCACGATGTGTAGCCGCCCGCTAGAAACCTGCGCGCAAATGCACCGATCCTTGCCAGATAGTCTGGTCGAACAGTGCCATCATTCCTGCCCTTGTCGGCGCATCGAATTGAGTCTCGTGGCAGGCGGTGGCCCGCGCCGCCGCGGCCAGGTCGCCGGCATTGTAGCCATAGGCCAGCGTCAGCAACTCAGGATCGGTTTCAGCCCAGTCCTGCATCTCGGGGACAGGGGGCAGGGTTCCCTTGCGGATGCCGGGATAGAGCAGTTCGGGACGGTCTTCTTCCATTGACTGGACCAGCTGGGTGGTGATCGCGCTGACCATGCGATGGTCCGAATGACCATATCCGCCATCCGGCCCCCACGTTATCACCCGGTCAAAATCACCCTCTTGCAGGATCGCATCCAGTCCGGCCGCAAGTCTGCGCGCGGCACTGCCCGGCCTGCTGGCCCCCTCTCCCAGTGTCCCGTCGCCCAGCCGCAGGAATATTGTCTGGTGAACCCCCAATGCATCGGTGGAACATCGCGCTTCGGCTTCGCGCGCGGCGGCGAGGTCGGCGCCGGCCTCGAACTCCGAAACGCCCGGGCCTACATCGCCGCTGGTGGCGTAGACCACGCTTACCGCCGCGCCTTCGCGTGCCATTGCGGCCAGCATGGGGGCCACGAACACTTCGTCATCGGGGTGCGCGAAAACCGCCAGGATGCGCGGTGCAGCGGCCGCGCTTTGGGCATGAGCGGCCGGAATTGCCGCAAGCGCCGCAAGCGCCGCAAGCGCCGCAAGCGCCAACGTACCCGCTACTATCCGATTGCAGGGTCTGCTCATCCCGATTCTCCTTGGCATTGGATTGCCAGACTGCAAAGTCGCACGCACTAAAGCAATGCGAAACAGGGAGAGAAGCACGCGATGCTGGAAACACTTCAGTCCGAGTTCGGCAATTTTCCGGATATCATCGCAAATTGGGCACAGCGTCAGCCCGGCAAGGTTGCGCTGCGCGATGGCGAACGTGAATTGACCTGGGGCGAGCTTGGTGATCGGGTCGAGCGGATCGCCGCAAGACTGGTCGAGACAGGCCTCGAACGCGGACAATCGGTCGCGATCCTGGGCACGAGCTGCATCAATTATGCGCTGGTGTTCCTCGCCGCAGTGCGTGCGGGCGGGGTGGCTGCGCCGCTTACCACCAGCGCCTCGAAGGAGCAGCTGATCGGCATGGCGGGTGACAGCGGGGCGCGGCACCTGTTCATCGATGCGGCGAAAAGCGCCGAGCTGGGCGCGGATTTCATGCCCGGGCTCGATCATATCGCGCTTGAGCAGATCGAGAGCTGGATGGCGCCCGCTGGAACCCTTGCCCCGGCTTTCACGCCTGGGCCGAAAGATCCGTTCAACATCATCTATTCCAGCGGCACCACCGGCATCCCCAAGGGCATCGTCCATTCGCACCTGATGCGCTGGCGGCAATTTGCCAGCACCGCTTCAAGCTATCTCGAGGCAGGATTTCCGGTGCGCTCGCTCGCCTCGACCCCGCTCTATTCGAACACCACCATGGTTGCCTTCCTGCCCCCGCTGCTGGCGGGCGGCACGGTCAACATCATGGGCAAGTTCAATACTATGGACTTGCTTAAGGTGGCGCAGGAGCACGAAGTGACCATCACCATGCTGGTGCCGGTGCAATACCAGCGGCTGATGGCCGAACCGCGCTTCGACGAATTCGACCTCTCCTCGCTGCTGCTGAAATATTGCACCTCGGCGCCCTTCTCCGCCGAGCTCAAGGCCGAGGTGCTGCGGCGCATGCCGGGCGGGCTGATCGAGATTTACTCGATGACCGAAGGCGGCGTGGTGTGCCTGCTGGCATGCCACGAATTCCCCGACAAGCTGCACACGGTGGGCCGGCCCGCACCGGGCAGCGAATTGAAGGTGCTCGACGATGAAGACAGGCCTGTGCCGCCGGGCACACCGGGCAACCTCATCGGGCGTTCGCAGACGATGATGAGCGGCTACAAGAACCAGCCCGATAAAACCCGCGAGGGTTACTGGACCGATCCTGAAACCGGCGAAGTGTGGCAGCGCATGGGCGATATTGGCCGCGTCGATGAGGCCGGCTTCGTCGAGCTGGTCGGCCGCGCCAAGGACATGATCATTTCGGGCGGTTTCAACATCTACCCGAGCGATCTCGAGGCCGAGCTGGAAAAGGATCCGCGCGTGGCCGAGGCCGCGGTGATCGGGATTCCCTCCGAGCGCTGGGGCGAGACGCCTTATGGTTTTGTCAGGCTAACTGTGGGGGTCGCGGAGAGCGAGGTCGATGATATCCTCGCCACGGTCAATGCGCGGCTGGGCAAGACCCAGCGGCTCTCTGCGCTCGAAGCGATCGCGGAAATGCCGCGCAGCCATATCGGCAAATTGCTCAAGACCGAGCTGCGCGAACGCGCCACTGCGAGCGCGGCAATCAACTGACAGGCAGGGCACCAGCCCGCTCCATCCATTGGTCAAGGGTTAACCTGTTCGCGCTAACAGGTTGACGGGGCGCGGATATTATTTACCGTGCTGCCTGGGAATTCAGGGATGAAGGAATTTACAGGACAGGAGTTGCAGATGAGGGTGCATTCGATACTCGCCGTTTCGTGCGCGGCATTGGCGTTGAGTTCATGCGGACCATCGTTTGACGGACCACAGACTGACGACATTGATCAGTTCCTCGAAATGGAACTGCCCGAAGGCATAGATGCTCAAGATATCGAGATCCAGGCGGCGCAGAATGTCGGTGACGAAATCGAGCCGGTCTTTCGCACCAGGAGCAAGCTGAGCCTTGTCCTCGAAGAAGACTATGCAGAGCGGGTCGACACAATCGATGATCGACCTGTGATCAAGATCACCAAGAATAAGGGAACTGAACTTCCTGCCGTACTCTTTACCCGCAGCGAACCGATCGGCGATGATGACTGGAAAATCGAAAACGAACGGTTGGAATGGAAACTGGTCAAGGGCTCCCCGGTAAGCCTTTATGATGACCCGATCCTCGAAGGCTCGGAGGAAGAGAAGACAGCTCGCGAGGCTGCCAAGAACAAGGCGGCCGAGGAAGAACGTGAGCAGAAGGCCAAATTCGCTGCCGCGCAAAAAGCCTTCGTCGGCAATTGGAAAGCCAGCCAGCCGCTGATGAACTACGGCTCGGTATACTCCCGCGGTGGAACCCAGATCGGGATCAGCTTCGACCTTGGCCCCAATTCCGATGGCTTCGGCAAGGGCACTGGGCGCGTTTATGACTTCAACAAGCCATCGGTCCGGGCGCAGAGCGACGTGACATATACTGTGAATGAAAATGGCAGCCTGGCGACGGTGACATTCCTGTCGCGCGCGCGGAACGATGACCTGCCATGGTACATTACCGAAGGCACCAACTTCAGCTTGAATTCCGAAGGGAATGTCTCGATTGGCGGCAGTCGTCGCTGGACCATCAAGATGTCGAAATAGGCAGTACAATTGGGCCAAGTGGCCCGAGGGCCTGATCGCATTATCAGATGCGGTGAAGTGGTGAGGCGCGGCTCCCGCCCGGACGGGGGGGCTGTGTCACGGTGTGCGGTAGCCGCGCCTCGCTGGCCTGAGGGGAGGGAGATTCTCAGGCATCAGCTATATCTTCGATCATTCCGCACCGGTGCCGATCACTGCGATCTGGCGAGCGTTCAGATCTTTACTTTACTGCCTGAAAGTGGCCCGTTTCGCTTTCACCGGCCACTGCAAGGCATCTGCTAACTGGTTCGCGATCAACCTCATTTTGGTTACAGGTGAATTTGGCTGAAGGCAGATTGCGCGCAGCCGGGTGCGCCGCTGCGGCAAGCTATTGCGAGAGAGGCGCGTCCGCCTGTTGGTTGGGGGGAGGACTGGCGGTGATCGCGCCTCGCTCGCTTCGCTGGTCGCCCGGGTCCGGCCTATGCGGCACGGACCCGTCGGCGTTCCTTGGGAGAGGTTGGAACGCCAGCGACCGGCTGTCAGGACGCGGCTATCCGGGGGGAAGGAGGCCGATTGTCCTGACGCGCTGCAGATAAAGGGGGGAGGATTTCCCTATTTGCAGCGGAGACAGCGAAATAATATTTCGTACGATTGAACACAAATGAGAAAACCACTTAACCTGTTGCAAAAAACGCAACTCTGTAACTGTAACATTCGTGGGTGTTGCAGCTCCCGCAGGGCCGCCGCTTCGTGCATAGCACACGCCGCATGCTGGACAGCCACGCTACGCATCCTTAACGGGCGGCCATGGACCCTACGCATCTCCCCGATTCCATCCTGATCGTCGATTTCGGCAGCCAGGTAACCCAGCTGATTGCGCGCCGCGTGCGCGAGGCGGGAGTCTATTCCGAGATCGCTCCCTTCTCCGCGGCGGAAGAGGCATTCCACCGGATGAAGCCCAAGGGCATCATCCTGTCGGGCAGTCCGGCAAGCGTATGCGACGAAGGCAGCCCGCGCGCGCCGCAGGTGCTGTTTGACTCCGGCTTGCCGATCCTGGGCATCTGCTACGGCCAGCAGGTGATGAGCCAGCAGCTTGGCGGCGAGGTCCGCCCCGGGCACGAGACAGGGGAGGGCGGCGAGTTCGGCCGTGCCTTCCTCACCGTGACCAAATCATGCGCGCTGTTCGACGGTTTGTGGAGCGAAGGCGAGCGCCACCAGGTGTGGATGAGCCACGGCGACAAGGTGACGCGATTCGCCCCCGGCTTCGAGATCGTCGCCACCAGCGACGGTGCACCCTTCGCGGTCATCGCGGATGAGGCGCGCCGCTATTACGGCACGCAGTTCCACCCCGAGGTGGTCCACACCCCCGATGGGGCCAGGCTGATCGCCAATTTCGTGCATAGGGTGTGCGGGCTGGCGGGCGACTGGACCATGGCCGCCTATCGCGAGACGAAAGTGGCGGAAATCCGCGAGCAGGTCGGATCTGGCCGCGTGATTTGCGGCCTGTCAGGCGGGGTCGACAGCTCGGTCGCAGCAATCCTGATCCACGAGGCAGTGGGCGACCAGCTCACCTGCGTATTCGTCGATCATGGCCTGCTGCGCCTCAATGAGCGCGAACAGGTCGAAAGCCTGTTCCGCGATCATTACAACATCCCGCTGGTGGTGGTGGATGCGGAAGAGCGTTTCATGGCGGGGCTTGCGGGCGTCACCGACCCGGAAAAGAAACGCAAGTTCATCGGCGCCGAATTCATCGCCGTGTTCGAGGAAGAAGCGAACAAGCTGGGCGGGGCGGATTTCCTGGCGCAGGGCACGCTTTATCCCGATGTGATCGAAAGCGTCAGCTTTACCGGCGGGCCGTCGGTCACGATCAAGAGCCATCACAATGTCGGCGGCCTGCCCGAGCGGATGAACATGAAACTGGTCGAGCCCTTGCGCGAATTGTTCAAGGACGAGGTGCGCGAATTGGGCCGCGAACTGGGCCTGAACGAGCAGTTCGTCGGCCGCCACCCCTTCCCCGGACCAGGCCTTGCCATCCGCATTCCGGGCGAAGTCACGCAAGAGCGCTGCGACATCCTGCGCAAGGCCGATGCGATCTATCTCGATGAAATCCGCAAGGCCGGGCTTTACGATGCGATCTGGCAGGCCTTTGCCGTGCTGCTGCCGGTCAAGACGGTGGGCGTGATGGGCGATTACCGCACCTATGACAGCGTGTGTGCCTTGCGCGCGGTGACCAGCACTGACGGCATGACCGCCGATGTCTATCCTTTCGACGCGGGATTTCTTACGGGCTGCGCCACCCGCATCGTCAACGAGGTGCAGGGCATCAACCGCGTGGTCTATGATTATACCAGCAAGCCGCCCGGCACGATCGAGTGGGAGTGAGTGAGGCGGCGCAGATCATGCGCTGCACTCCCGCTCCGGACTGCGAGGACAGGACACAGCGCGGCACCTGACGCTACGGCATCAGCACCTAACCAAAACGGAGCTTGCGCGGCGGCGCGCGATCCGCAATCCCTGTATGAAACCAGCCAGCGCAGGGGAGATTCCAGCCATGAAAACCGCCATCACCGAAATGTTCGGCATCAAGCACCCGATCATCCAGGGGGGCATGCATTTCGTCGGCTTTGCCGAGCTGGCGGCTGCGGTCAGCAACGCGGGCGGGCTGGGCATCATCACCGGACTGACCCAGGGCACGCCCGAAAAGCTCGCCAATGAAATCGCGAAGTGCCACGACATGACCGACAAGCCGTTCGGCGTGAACCTCACCTTCCTGCCCAGCCTCACCCCGCCCGACTATCCCGGCCTGGTCAAGGCGAT
Organism: Sphingomonadales bacterium BRH_c3; assembly: GCA_001515985.1. GTDB lineage: Bacteria > Pseudomonadota > Alphaproteobacteria > Sphingomonadales > Sphingomonadaceae > Erythrobacter. Next base: position 13,359 of record LOET01000148.1, read on the forward strand.
CATCGACGGGGGCGTGAAAGTGGTCGAGACGGCCGGGCGCAACCCAGTGCAGGTCATGCCCGCGCTGAAGGATGCCGGGATCAAGGTGATCCACAAATGTACCAGCGTGCGCCATTCGCTGAAGGCGCAGGAGATCGGCTGCGATGCGGTTTCTGTCGACGGGTTCGAATGCGGCGGCCATCCGGGCGAGGATGACATTCCCAACTTCATCCTGCTGCCGCGCGCGGCGGACGAGCTGGAAATCCCCTTCGTCTCATCGGGCGGCATGGCCGACGGGCGCAGCCTGATCGCCAGCCTGGCGATGGGCGCGGAAGGCATGAACATGGGCACGCGCTTCATCGCCACCAAGGAAGCGCCGGTGCATGA
>LOET01000149.1 GCA_001515985.1 Sphingomonadales bacterium BRH_c3
TTCTTCGCCTATCTCAGCCTGTTCACCTTCGCCATGCTGATGCTGGTGACGGCCGACAATCTGGTGCAGATGTTCTTCGGTTGGGAAGGGGTGGGCCTGGCCAGCTATCTGCTGATCGGTTTCTGGTTCAAGAAGCCGAGCGCCAACGCCGCCGCGATCAAGGCCTTCGTGGTCAACCGTGTGGGCGATCTTGGTTTCATGCTGGGCATTTTCGGCACCTATCTGGTGTTCCAGACTACCTCGATCCCCGACATCCTGGCCGCCGCGCCGGGAATGACGGGTTCGACCATCGGCTTCCTAGGCTATCGCATGCACACGATGGACCTGCTGTGCATCCTGCTGTTCATCGGCGCGATGGGCAAATCGGCGCAGCTGGGCCTGCACACCTGGCTGCCCGACGCGATGGAAGGCCCGACCCCGGTTTCGGCGCTGATCCATGCCGCAACCATGGTCACCGCCGGTGTGTTCATGGTCTGCCGCCTGTCGCCCATGTTCGAGGCAGCACCGATTGCATTGGGCATGGTGGTGTTTGTCGGAGCGGCTACCTGCATTTTCGCCGCCACGATCGGCACCACGCAGTGGGACATCAAGCGGGTGATCGCCTATTCCACCTGCTCACAGCTCGGTTACATGTTCTTTGCCGCAGGTGTCGGCGCCTATGGCGTGGCCATGTTCCACCTCTTCACCCATGCTTTCTTCAAGGCTCTGCTGTTCCTGGGCGCTGGCAGCGTGATCCACGCGATGCATCACGAACAGGACATGCGTTATTACGGCGCGCTGCGTAAGCACATCCCGCTTACCTTCTGGGCCATGATGGCGGGTACGCTGGCGATCACCGGCGTCGGCATCTACGACCTGCACCTTGGCTTCGCCGGCTTCTGGTCGAAGGATGCGATCATCGAAGTCGCCTATGCCCGCGGCACCGGCATGGCGAATTTCGCCTTCTGGATGGGCGTTTTCGCCGCCCTGCTGACAAGCTTTTACAGCTGGCGCCTGATGTTCCTTACCTTCTGGGGCAAGCCGCGCTGGATCGAGAGCGAGCATATCCAGCATTCGGTTCACAAGACGCCCGCGCAGGCCGGAGACGACACCACCGGCGGCTATCATCCACATGAAAGCCCGCCTTCCATGCTGGTCCCCCTTGGCCTGCTGTCTGTGGGGGCAATCGCCGCCGGGCAGGTGTTTGCGCCGACATTCCTTGACGATGCATCGTTCTGGAGCAATTCGATCTTCTATAACGAGCCGCTGATCCACGCGATGCACGCAGTGCCGATGCCGGTGAAATATGCCGCCTTCATCGTGATGGTCCTGGGCTTTGCCGGGGCATGGTGGGCCTATATCAGGAACACGAGCATCCCGGGCAAATTCGTGGCGCAGTTCCGCGTGATCCACAATTTCGTCTACAACAAGTGGTACTTTGACGAGCTCTACAATGTGATCTTCGTCAAGCCGGCCTTCTGGCTCGGGCGCATCTTCTGGCAAAGGGGCGATATCGGCACGATCGACCGTTTCGGCCCCGATGGTGCCGCCTGGCTGGTGCAGCGCAGCGCGCTCGTCGCGAAGAAGGTGCAGTCCGGATATCTCTATAGCTACGCGCTGATCATGCTGCTCGGCCTGGTTGCCGCGATTACCTGGGTGCTCTTTTGATGGACGGGTTTCCGATCCTTTCGGCCATGCTGCTGGTCCCGCTGGTGGCAGGCATCGCCTGTTTCTTCCTTGAGGCGCAGGCTGCGCGGCTGACCGCGTTGGCGGCAACGCTGGCCAACCTTGCGCTCGGCGTGGTGCTGTGGCTCAATTACGATATCGGCGGAGCGCAATGGCAGTTCGTCGAGAAGGCGCCGCTGTTCTCGGGCTTCAGCTATGCGCTGGGGATCGACGGGATTGCGCTGATGCTGATCATGCTCAGCGTTTTCCTGATGCCGATTTGTATCCTCGCCAGTTGGGAAGCGATCACCAGGCGAGTGGGTGAGTACATGGCCGCCTTCCTGATCATGGAAGTGCTGATGATCGGTGTGTTCGCGGCGCAGGACCTGTTCCTGTTCTACATCTTCTTCGAGGCGGGCCTGATCCCGATGTACCTGATCATCGGGGTGTGGGGCGGGGACAACCGCATTTACGCGAGCTACAAGTTCTTCCTCTACACGCTGCTCGGCTCGGTGCTGATGCTGATTGCGATGTTCTGGATGGTGAATGTCGCAGGCACTTCCGACATCCCAACGCTGATGCAGTATGACTTCGCGCCAGCGGCGCAGACATGGCTGTGGCTGGCGTTCTTCGCCAGCTTCGCGGTGAAGATGCCGATGTGGCCGGTGCATACCTGGCTGCCCGACGCGCATGTGCAGGCGCCCACTGCGGGCTCGGTCATCCTGGCGGGCGTGCTCCTCAAGCTCGGCGGTTATGGCTTCATCCGCTTCAGCCTGCCGATGTTCCCCGAAGCCTCCGCGCAGCTTGCCTGGCTGATTTTCGCGCTGTCGATCGTGGCAGTGATCTATACCTCGCTGGTCGCGCTGGTTCAGCACGACATGAAAAAGCTGATCGCCTATTCATCGGTCGCGCATATGGCGATCGTGACGGCGGGCCTGTTCGCCTTCAACGTGCAGGGGCTGGAAGGCGCAATGATGGTGATGCTGGGCCACGGGCTGGTCTCGGGCGCATTGTTCCTGTGCGTGGGCGTGATTTATGACCGGCTGCACACGCGCGAGATTGACCGTTACGGCGGGCTGTCCATCAACATGCCCAAATATGCGCTGTTCTTCATGCTCTTCACCATGGCCAGCGTGGGCTTGCCGGGGACGAGCAATTTCATCGGCGAATTCCTGGCGCTGGCAGGAATCTATCAGGTTTCCACCTGGGTTGCCTTGGCCTGCACCACGGGCATCATCCTGGGCGCGGCCTACATGCTTTACCTGTACCGGCGCGTGGCCTTCGGCGAGCAGAAAAACGCCGATGCGGCAGCCATGCTCGATCTCGACAAGCGTGAATGGGCGATGCTTGCCCCGATCGCCGCTGCAGTTTTGTGGATGGGCGTCTATCCCGAAAGCTTCCTGGCTCCGATGCGGCAGGATATCGCCGCGCTCGAAGCGCGGGTGGCGCGCGCTGCCCCTGAAGGTGACAGCCGGCTTGTGGTGGGCGAGCCGACTGGAAGGATTGCCAACGAAATGCCGCATGCAAGTGAGAAGCTCGGGGAGGGGGCCCACTGATGGACTACGCAACCTCGCTTTCGCTGATTGCGCCCGAAATCGTCCTAGCAGTTTCAGGGCTTGTACTGCTGCTGATCGCGGCCTGGGGCGGTGACAAGAGCGCTAAGCTCGTAACGTGGCTCGCAGTAGCAGGCCTGTTTGCCGCCGGTGTGCTGCTTGTGCCGACCCTGCATGACGGGCTGGTTGGCCCGGCGACGTATGCTTTTGGCGATTTGTTCCGTGCCGATGCCTATGCCGCATTCGCCAAGTCGCTGATCTATCTCGGCGCGATCGGCTGCCTGTTGGTCGCGCCTGCCTATTTCGATCGCCTCAAGGCCATGCGCGCCGAATATCCCGTGCTGGTTGTATTTGCTTCGCTGGGCATGAGCATCATGGTTTCGGCGGGCGATTTCCTGACGCTTTATGTTGGGTTGGAGCTCAACAGTCTTGCGGCCTATGTGCTCGCCTCGATCCTGCGCCATGACGACAAATCGGCCGAAGCGGGCCTCAAATATTTCGTGCTTGGTGCGCTTGCCAGCGGCATCCTGCTTTACGGGCTGAGTCTGCTCTATGGCTTCACTGGCAGCACCAGCTTTGCTGGCGTCTCCGCAGCGATAGCCGGTGATTTGTCCAACGGCGCGCTGATCGGCATCGTGTTTGTGCTTGCAGGCCTGGCGTTCAAGATCTCGGCAGTTCCGTTCCATATGTGGACGCCCGATGTCTACGAAGGCGCGCCGACCCCGGTTACCGCCTTTTTCGCTACTGCGCCCAAGGTGGCAGCGGTTGCCCTGACCGCGCGGGTCGCGCTGGAGGTGTTCGGCAGCCAGGTCGACGCCTGGCGGCAGATCGTGATCTTCCTGGCGCTTGCTTCGATCGTCGTCGGCGCGCTTGGCGCCATCGGGCAGGAGAATATCAAGCGCCTGCTGGCCTTTTCATCGATCAACAATGTTGGCTTCATCCTGATCGGGCTTACCGCCGCGACTGAGCAGGGTGCGAGCGCGATGCTGGTCTATCTGTGGATCTACCTGGCGATGTCGCTGGGCAGCTTTGTTGCGGTGCTGATGCTCAAAGATGCCGATGGCGTGCCGGTCGAGAACATTTCGAGCATGGCCGGCATGGTGCGCGAGCAACCATTGCTGAGTTGGTGCCTGTTCTTCCTGATGCTGAGCCTGGCAGGCATTCCGCCGCTGTTCGGCTTCTGGGGCAAGTTCGTGGTGTTCCAGGCCGCGGTTGAAGCGGACATGATCGCGCTCGCCGCGCTCGGTATCGCCGCCAGCGTGATCGGCGCCTTCTACTACCTCAAGGTGTGCAAGGTGATCATGTTCGACGATTCCGCGGGCGTGGTGACGGGCAAGAGCAACGCCAGCCATTGGGCTGTTCTGGGGGTAACCTCGTTGATCATTTCCCCGCTCGGTTATCTGCTTACGCCGTCGCTGGGCGATCTGGCGGACAAGGCGGCAAGCGCGCTGTTCCTGGCGGTGTGATCACTTTCGTCGAGCAAACCGGCTCCACCAATGCAGACCTGCTTGCGCGGCTTGTCGCGGGCGAGCATGTGCGCGAGGGCGATTGGCTGGTTACGCGCAGCCAGAATGCCGGGCGCGGGAGACAGGGACGCCAGTGGTTTGACGGGTCGGGCAATTTCATGGGCTCGACAGTGGTTCATCCCGCTGCTGGCGATCCGCCCGCAGCAACATTGGCGTTGATGACCGGGCTCGCGGTTTACGAGGCGCTATTGCCGCTCTGTCCCGAACCCGGTGCTCTCATGCTGAAATGGCCAAACGACATATTGCTGCGGGACGCGAAACTTGCCGGGATCTTGCTGGAAACGGTCAAGGGGGCCGTGGTCATCGGAATCGGCGTGAACCTGCGCGCGGCGCCCGAATTGCCGGACCGCAAGACGATAGCCTTGGCTGACGTCGCGCCGGCACCTTCGCCTGAGGATTTTGCCGAGCGGCTCGCAGCATCCTTCGACGCCGAACTCGAGCGCTGGCGCATTCACGGGCTTGAGCTGCTTCTCAGGCGCTGGCAGGCGGCGGCCCATAGAGTAGGCACAGCGCTGAAAGTGCATGATCCCTCAGGCGCCATCATCAGCGGCACCTTCGCCGGGCTCGACGCAAGCGGCTCCTTGCTGTTGCGCGCTCCCGATGGCAAGACGCACACCATCCACGCCGGTGACGTGGCGCTCGATTAGCCTGATCGAATAGGGGAAGCTCGATGCTGCTTGCAGCCGATGTCGGTAACACAAATGTGGTCTTTGCGCTGTTCGATGGCATGGAGATCAAGGCGCGCTGGCGGATCGCCACCGATCCGCGCCGCACTGGCGATGAATATGCCGTGTGGCTGCTGCAATTGCTGGCGATCGAGGGCTTCGACAAGGCGCAAATCACACAGATCATTGTGGGTTCGGTTGTGCCCCGCGCGATCCACAATATCGCTGTGCTGGCCGAGAAGTATTTCGGCGTTACGCCGCTGATCGCAGGGCAGGGCGATGCCGATTGGGGAATTTCAGTGGATGTGGACGAGCCGCGTTCGCTTGGCGCGGACCGTGCGCTCAATGCTATCGCGGCACACGCCAAGTACCAGGGCGATCTGATCGTAGTCGATTTCGGCACTGCTACGACATTCGATGCGGTGGATTTTACCGGCGCTTACAAGGGCGGGATCATTGCCCCTGGCATCAACCTGTCGCTCGATGCGCTGGTCAACAATACGGCCAAGCTCCCGCGCATTGCGATCGAAAACCCCGGCAATAACAACGTTATCGGTCGCAACACCGAAGAACAAATGCTGATCGGTGTTTTCTGGGGCTATGTCTCGCTGATCGAGGGGCTGATCGCCCGGATGCGCAACCAGATCGGCCGACCGGCCAAGGTGGTGGCGACCGGCGGGCTGGCAATCCTGTTTGACGAGCATACCGACATGTTCGACGCGGTTGATACAGACCTGACGCTTGACGGGCTTGCCATTCTGGCGCGCCGCGCAGCGAACTGATCGGAACCAGTTGATGAAAAAGGATTTCACTCCCGAGAAGGAACTGCTGTTTCTGGCACTGGGCGGCTCGGGCGAGATTGGCATGAACGTCAATCTCTATGGCTGCAACGGCAAGTGGCTGATGGTGGATCTGGGGATGACCTTCTCGGGCGATGTATATCCGGGGGTTGAGCTCGTTTTTGCCGATCTCGAATTCATCGAAGATCGCGCGAAGGATCTGCTGGGGATCGTGCTGACCCACGGGCATGAGGATCATATCGGCGCAGTCCCCTATTTCGCCGCCGAACTGGGTGTGCCGCTTTATGCCACGCCATTCACGGCTGAACTGGTTCAGCGCAAGCTGGAAGAGGCGGGGCTTGCCAAATCGGTCGATTTGTATGTCATCGATGAGGATCATGGCGCGTTCAACCTTGGCCCGTTTGGCGTGACATATGTTCCGCTGGCGCATTCCATAGCAGAAGGAAACGCGCTGCTGATCGAGACCCCTTATGGCAAGGTGTTCCACACCGGCGACTGGAAGCTCGATGAGGAACCGATCATCGGCGAGCCAACAACTGAGGAAGAACTGATCGCCATCGGGGATGAGGGTGTGCTGGCCCTGGTGTGCGATTCGACCAATGTATTCAATCCCAAGCCCAGCGGCTCGGAAGGCGGAGTGCACCGTTCGCTGATGGAGGAAGTGGCGCGGCATGGCGGCAAGCGCGTGCTGGTAACGACCTTCGCTTCGAATGTGGCGCGGCTGCAGACCCTGGGCGATGTCGCCCGTGAAACCGGGCGGCAGTTGTGCGTGGCCGGGCGCTCGCTCGATCGGATCATCGACGTGGCCAAGCAGACAGGTTACCTGCAGGACTTCCCTGAAACGATCGATTTCGACACGGCGATGGGCCTGCCGCGCGGCGAAGTACTGATCATCGCCACCGGCGGGCAGGGCGAACCGCGCGCTGCGCTGGCCCGCATTGCCGAAGGCAACCACCCGATCGAACTGGTGCCGGGCGATGTGATCTTGTTTTCGAGCCGCCAGATTCCCGGCAACGAGCTCGCCATCGGGCGGGTGATGAACCAGCTTGCCGCGCGCGGGATCGTGATGGTGACTGACCGCCAAAGTGCTATCCACGTTTCCGGCCACCCCGGCAGGCCGGAACTCCAGGCGCTATATGGCTGGATTCGCCCGGAATTGCTGGTGCCGGTCCATGGCGAGATGCGCCACATGCACGAACAGGCCCGGCTTGGGCGCAAAAGCGGCATCCCGGCGGCGTTGGTGCAAAGCAATGGTGACCTTGTCCGGCTCGCGCCCGGCGCCCCTGGCAAGCTGGCCGAGGTGAAGGCAGGGCGGCTTGTGCTTGATGGCGACATCATCGTGGCGGCAGATGGTGAAGCGGTGACCATGCGCCGCCGCGTGGCGCGCGACGGATTGGTGATAGTGGTTCTGGACGAGAGCTATGGCCCGACTGTTGAAGCGATCGGCTTGCCGCTTGACGAGGATCTGGCAGGGTTTGTCGAAGAGGCCGCAGAAGACATTGTTTCAGCAATCGCCTCTCTGCGCGGCAAGGCCGCCCGCGATCGCGATGCGGTGCACGAAGCAGCCCGTCTTGCCGCACGCCGCGCCGCACAGCGCTGGTCGGGAAAGAAACCGCAAGTCAAGGTTATCATGCTGGGTGAAGCGCAATGATGGAATGGACCTCTATCCTCGCAATCTACGCGCTGTTCTGGGTGATGTCGGCGTTCGTCACCTTGCCGTTCGGCGTGAAGACGCATGACGAAGCGGGGATCGAGAAAATTCCCGGGCAGGCAGATAGCGCGCCCGCGCATTTCCGCCCCGGCTATCACGCTTTGAGAGCGACCTTTATTGCTGCGCTCCTAACCGGGATCTATGTGCTCAATTACCAGTATGGCTGGGTCACTGCCGAGGATCTGAACTTTTTCCCGCCGCCACCCGGCACAGGCGAAACGCCTGGTTGAACAACCGTGGCGCGGCAATAATCAATCGCGCAGCCGTTCGATCGATTGCGCGAGCGCGACATAGAGCTTGCCCATATCCGAGCTAAGCAGCGTGACCCCCATTGTGTTGCCATCGCGGGTTGAAAGTACCGAGCGCAACATGGCTTCGAAATCATGGATATAGCGGCTGACATGCTCGCGGAAGCTGTCATCCGCCTCGAACAGTTCCATGATTTCCCTTGCCTGGGAATTGTCGACAAGCCGCACTGCCCGGCGCGTGAAAATCCCGCGATCGCCCTTGAGGTAAGATGCCCATGCAGTGTCTGTGGTATCGTGCGATAGCGCCTTGGCGATGTCGATGGCGTTTGAATTGAGGCTCTCGGTGATCAAGGCCACCCGCCGTGCAAAATCATTGTCGACCTTTTCCTGCGCCTGTTCTCGGGCGCGGGCAACGCGCTGCTCCAGATTGCTCACCAACTCGTTTACCTTGGCAAGCTGATCGCGCAATGTGACGGCGATTTCACGACCGCTGGTGGAAGCCCGCAAGTTTGCTTCCTCGATGCGCTCGGCGGCATGCGCGCCTTCTTCACGCAAGGATTGCTCGATCGCTGCGCTGGCCTTGACCCCGATTTCTTTGGCCAGTGCCCCAAGCCGCTCTTCCGTGCCTTCCTCGATCGCCGCAAAGGCCTGCCTTGCCGCATCTTCCAGCTGGACTATCGCGGCCCGCAATTCCTCGTTGGTGCGCGACGAAACACGATCGCTTTCCTGCTCCAGTTTGCTCAAGGCGCCGCGCAGAGCGGAAATCCGCGCCAGGCCCTCATCCGCACCCTCGGCAAGGCGCGCGTTGAGCGCCGCGATCTTCTGATCGGTTTCCTCAACAGTTTCGCGGGCGGCAATGACATAATCGGATAGGCTGCTGCTGCGCTCATGCGCGGCTTCAACCGTGCCCTTGAGCATGGCCGCGCGCTGCTCGACATCGCCCAGCATTGCCCCCGCCTTGTCGATTGCCTGGGGCAGGGCTTCGCGGCTTTCGCGCGCACCCGACTGGATAATTTCGAGCAGGCGGATACCGGCCTCGGTCAGTTCGCCAAGGATCGTGCCGGTGACGGCGAGTTCGTTGCGGCTGTGCGCAAGCTTCTCAGTCGTATCGCCAAGACCTTGACCGAGTGTAGTGGTGGTAAGCTGTGCTTGTTCGGAAACTGAAGCAATTAGGGTATTCAGCTCCTCAACCTTCGATGTAATATCAGTGCCTTGTGTTACGAGTTTTTCGAGCCGGGCGAGCTGCGCTTCGGTCCTTTCCGACAGCATTTCGTCGAGCTCTGACAGGCGCTGCGCCAACACTTCGCTGGCCTGTGCCTCGCGAGTATCGAATTCATCCTGCCTGCGGGCAATTTTTTCGGCGAAGTCGGCATCGTGTGCCGCAAGCCTGGCCGCAAACTGTTCACTTTCCAGTTCCAGCGCTTCAATCCGCCTTCGCCCGGTCGCTACAGCGTGCTGATCGAGCTGATCGAGCTTGCCGACGACTTTGGCGAGATCGGTATAAAGCCGGTCGCGATGTTCATCGAGCATGGTGACGGAATCGTGCTGCGTTTGGTTGAGCGCGGCGCTCACCGCCTGGATTTCATCACGCAAACTGGCGATCTGGTCCTGGAAAGTGTTGACGCGGGCACGTTCCTGGGTTTCGAATTCTTCCCCCAGCGCGGCCACCATAACGCGCAGTTCTTCGGCGCGGCCGTGCATCGCGGCGAACGCGCCTGCTTCATGGCTGTCTATTTCTGCGCGGAATTCGTCACTTTTCGCGTTCAAAACGGCAAAGCGGCTCTCGGTAATCTGATTGATCCGGTCGAGTTGAGCTTCAAATCGGGCCAGCGTGTCATTCACCTGTTCGGTCAATGTGTTGACCTGCTGGCCGCTTGCGGCACCAAAGTGATTGAGCCGTTCGAACCCGGTGACCAGCTTCTCAATCTGTTCATGCGCGGTTCGGCCAGCCTGACCGATCTGGTTGGAGGCATCGCGCGCCGAAGTCGCAATAACCGGCAAGTCGTCACGCAGCTTTCCCATGTTTATCAACGCAGTATCACTGACTGTTGCGATTGCCTCTACTTGAGCGCCATTGGTGTGGATCAACGCCTGAAGCTCGCCTGCATGGGTGGACAGCCGTTCACTGGCTATGCGCCCGAAAGATTCCAGCTCGCGCGATTGTGTGCCCAGGAATTCGCGCGCCAGTGAAAGCTCGCGATTGACCGCTGCCAGCCGGTTCTCAAGCGCGCTCGCCTCTTGCCGCAGTAACAGAGCCGTATCGCCGAAACGGACAGCTTCGCGGCGGCTCAGGCGCATGGCGAGAAGCCAGCAGGCTACGATCAGCAGGATCGGCACAGACCAGTCCATGATCCATCCCGCCCATTGTTGCGGCGTCCCGCCTGTCAGAATTTCCGCTTGAAATGCCCAGCCAAAGAATCCGGTCCAGCCCGCCATGGCAAGCATCGCCAATGCGGGTACAAACCAGTCATACCAGCGCCTGCGAGGTGCCGGTTCATCAATCTCGTCACCCGGTTCTTCCTCCAGGATCAGCGGCTCATCGCCAGCATGCTGAGCGGATTGTTCAGGCGCGTTCTGCGCGGCTTCAGGCCCGATAGCCCGGATATGCGATCCAGTCGTCATTTGTGGAAACTACTCGATTTTGAGAAAGGATAAACCCCGCTTTAACCGTTGTGCGCATATCCGCCATCAGATGGCGTATGAAAGCGGTTCCCTTGATGCAACATTGGCTGCGGCTGCGGGTGAGGACATCGTCTTGCTGGCCGAGCTACGCAACGCTTTGGTTGAGAGCGCTGAGCGGCAGCTTGACCTGATGCGCCGCGCCCGTTGTGACGGAAATTGGCGTGTTGCTGCGATGCGTTTGAAAGGGCTTGCCGCAAGCTTCCACGCGGAGGAACTGCTCAACATATCCGAAGCGGCGCTGGAAGCTGTTCCGGGCGAACCTGGCGTGCTGCGCGAGGTGGAGCAGGAGATCGCGCGGCTAGCGGGGCGGCCGCTTATTCCTGCGCACGGCTGAAACTGCCCAATTCCGGGCAATCTGACGCTTGGCAGGCCTGCCTTGCCGCGCCTATTGTCACCCCTCGACCGGACTAACCAATAGCAAACGGGGGGAAAGGCCGCTGTGCGCAGCGCATTACTATCGACACTGGAACTGACGCAGGCGGGCCGGCCGCGCGCGTTCGAGCGGCTTGGCGGGCGATCGCTGATCGCCTGGCAGGTGGATATGGCGCGCGACCTTGGCTGCACGCGGATAATATGCCTTGCACAGCGCGACAGCGAGCCTTTGCAGGACCTGCACGAGAGTGTGGAAAGCGCAGGTTTGGAGTTCCAGCTGGTGCGGGGGCCGTTGCCACTGGCGCGGCTGCTTTCCGCCGATCAGGAGCTGGTGGTGATTGCCGATGGACTGGTGATCGATCGTGAGCGCTTGGCCGCGACCATTGGAGAGCAACGCGGCGTTGCAGCCTTGCCAGCTGAGGAAGGGCTGGCCGCTGGGTTCGAGCGGATCGATGCGGACCATGCCTGGGGCGGTGTGCTGGTCACGCGGGCAAGGATTGCGGAACAATTGGCGGATATGCCGCCCGATTGCGACACAATCTCGGTTTTGCTGCGGCTCGCATTGCAGGCCGGGGCAAGGCTGGTGAATGTGAGCGCGGAGGCGCTCGATAGCGGAGAATGGCTGTTGGTGCGTGACCGCGCGGTGTTGGCAATGCGCGAGGAAGCTTTGCTTGATCGCAGTGTTGAGAGCGCCGCTTGGAGCGCGCCGGGCACTGCACTCAGCCGCCGGATCGCCCGGGCATTGGCGCCCGATGCGTTGGATCGGGGGCCTGCTACGGCACTGGGCCTTGGGGCATTGGGTCTGCTGGGTGCTGTGGTGCTGGCGCAGCTTGGCCTGAGTTTAGCAGGGCTGACAAGCTTCATTGTAGGCGCTTTTACGCTTAAACTGGGTGAGGCGCTGGGCAGGCTCAAGGCCAGGTTACGCGGAATAGGGCCTGGAACGCGGCGCGCAGACCTGCTGCGAAATATCCTGGATTTCTCGCTTGTGATGGCTCTTTCGCTGCCGTTCGAACTGGATTCCTTGCCCCAGCGGATGTTCCTGCCGTTGATGTTTGTGGGGCTTTTGCGCCTTGGAGAAAGCCTGGCCCCGGAAAAATGGCGTGCGGCCTGGGGTGATCGCCTCCTCGCGGCGTCGATTTTGCTTCCGGCGGCATGGTTTGGCGTGCTGGATCAAGCAGTTGCCGGTCTCTCTTTACTGGCACTCGGATTATGCCTGTTTTTTCGGCGAGAATCGAAGATAACGCGGGCTTAACCAAGCCGCGCTATGAGCAGGCGATGAGCGAGGCTGTGATGAAACCGCAGGAGCAGACGGAGGCAAGTGATGCCTTGCGCCATGAGCTGGCGCGTGGCGATCTTGCGCTTGCCGGAGTTGCGCCTGTTCTCAGCCACTTGCTCGCCTCTCCCGGCCAGGCCTTGGTGAGCGAAGATGTGCTTGCGCGCATGCGCGGCATGCTGGGCGACCTGGCGCGACAGGTGCTGGCGGCGCAGGCAAAGGCAGAAGGGGCAAAGCAGGAGATAGACCCGGCAGCGGCAAGCGATCTTGCAGGCCGGTTTGCCGCCAGCAGCATCCTGGTGAGCCATTGCTATGCCATCGCGATGGAAAGCCAGCTTGGCGAGCGGCTTGAGCAAGGCGCGGCGATCGACCAGGTGCTTACGCCGCTGTTGCAGGAACTGATCGCCTCACCGGACGAAAACGTTGCGGAACTGGCCATGGCTACCATGAGCGCGCAGGCGCGTTTCATCCAGGCGCAGCGCAGAATGGACCTGCCGCTGGTCGAACTTCCGGCGGAACTGTTTCACGAGGTGCTGGCGCTGGCAAAAAAGGCCGCCGTCGCAGAGGGTGGCGATGTGGCCGAACGGGCGGCGCAACAGCTCCGCAACAGCTACGACGAAGGCCGTAGCAGGCTGGCGCTGCTTACCCGTCTGGTAGGCGGCCTGGCAGGAGGAGTGCGCGCCGCACTCGATCTTGAGCACGCCGGGCTGGCACTGTTCGCGACCGCAATGGCGCGGCTTTCGCAGCAACCGCGCGAACTGGCGATACTCTCGTGCCACGAACGCCAGCAAGTGCGGCTTGCCCTGGCGCTGCGCGCCGGAGCGCTCAAGCCTGATGAGATCACCCGCCAATTTGCGCTGATCCACCAGGATTTTGCGCTTCCCGCGCAGCTCAATGACGTTTCTGCGGACCAGGCGAAAGCTTTGCTCAAGGGAACCGCGGCGGGGCGCGGGCGCTAGGCCGTGGCGGCTCCCGATTCGCTTCTGGCTGCGCGCGGTCTTACCGATGGCGAGGACCGCCTGGTTTCGGCTGACCAGCCCCTGTCGGAGCTGCAGCAGCGCTGTGGAGGCCAGGTTCCAGGCAGGCTGGCCATCCCAGAACTGCTCGAACTGGTGCGGCAGGGGCGCCGAATGGGCTTGCGCCTGGCGCGCGAGTTTTCTGCGCAGGATGGCGATGCTCGTGTGAGCGGCTTTGTCCGCATACATCCTTTGGCAGCGGATCGCGGCGATGGTTGTGAGATCCTGATCGAGAACTGGCGGCGGGAAACTGTCGGAGCACAAGATGACCGCGAGACCACCGCAAGGCAGGACGCGATCGACAGGGCAACGGCGGAGTTTACCGCGCGACTCGACGGCAAACAGCGCCTGCTCGCCGGTGAAGGCAGTGCGCCGGATCTGGCGGAACTGATTGATGAGACACGCAAGCACGCCGGCAAGCCGTGGGTGGACTATGTCGAACTGATCGGGATTGCGCACCGTCAGCCCCTGCATTGGCGCCTGCTTGACGGGGTGCGTTGCAAGCTCGCAGGTTCGCAGCGCGACTGGCGGGCTCGCCTCATTCCACTTGGCACGGAAGCCGCCATGCCGCGCGGATTTGAATTGTTGCTGGTGGCCGATCAGCCGCCGCCGCAAGCCGAGCCGCAAAACGAAGATACGCAAACAGGCGGCACCGGTCTGATCGGGGATGCGCTGATGCCTGCTCTGCGCCAGCCGGTAGCGCGGATCATCGCCAATGCGGAAACTATCCGATCGAAACTGGCCGGGCCCTTGCGCACCGAATATTCGAATTATGCTGCCGACATCGTGTCAGCGGGCAGGCATCTGGCCGGTTTGCTTGACGATCTGGGTGATCTCGAGGCTGTCGAGGCACCCGGATTCACTGCCGCAAAGCAGGCGATCGATCTTGCCGATATCGCCCGCAAGGCTGCCAGCATGCTGACGGCCAGGGCCAATGACAAGCAGATCGAACTGGTCAGCCCCGGCAATGACGAGAGTTGTCCCGCAACCGGTGACGCCCGCCGGGTCTTGCAGATCGTGCTCAATTTGGGCGCGAATGCGATCAACTATTCGCCCAGGGATAGCCGGGTTGAGATTTCGGTGGGGCCGTGGCGCAGCGGCTTGCCCAGCGTCAGCGTGCGCGATCAGGGCCCCGGCCTCTCACGCGAAGATCAGCAGCGGATGTTTGCGAAGTTCGAGCGGCTTGGTCGTTCGGGCGATGGCGGCTCTGGCCTTGGGCTTTACATTTCGCGCAAGCTGGCCCTGGCCATGTCGGGCTCGCTTGCGGTCGAAAGCGAGGTAGGCAAGGGGGCGGTCTTCACCCTGGTTTTGCCCAAGAAAGCCTGACTGTTCGCAGGCAAGGTGCCGTATTTCATCGTTCGATGCGTCCCGATCCCCAAAGCAGGATTGCGCCGACAAGCACGGTGATCGAACCGTAGAAAGCCCAACTGCGATCTGCCAGCATGAAGCTGTTGGCAGGCCACATCACGATGCCCAGGCCTTGCAGCGTCCATAGCCCGCCCGACAGGATCAGTGCGACACCGAATACCTGCAGGACGAACTTGATAAAGCGCCTGCCCATGCCTGCGCAGCCTCAGCGCTGGGTGAGCGGAACGTAGTCGCGCTGCGTCGGGCCAGTGTAGAGCTGGCGCGGGCGGCCGATAACCTGGCCTGGATCGGAAATCATTTCGTTCCACTGCGCAACCCAGCCAACGGTGCGGGCGAGTGCGAACAGTGCGGTAAACATGGTGGTCGGGAAACCGATCGCAGAGAGGATTACGCCCGAGTAGAAGTCGACATTGGGGAACAGCTTCTTTTCCCTGAAGTAATCGTCATTGAGCGCCATCTCTTCGAGCCGCAGCGCGGTTTCGAACACCGGATCGGTAACTTTGAGCGCCTCGAAAACTTCGCGCACGGTTTTCTGCATTACCGTCGCGCGCGGATCGTAGTTTTTGTACACCCGGTGGCCGAAGCCCATCAGGCGGAACGGGTCGTTCTTGTCTTTCGCGCGCTCGATATATTGCGGAATACGGTCCGGCGTGCCGATTTCGCGCAGCATGTTGAGCGCGGCTTCATTGGCGCCGCCATGTGCCGGGCCCCACAGGCATGCGATGCCGGCCGCGATGCAGGCAAAGGGGTTGGCACCAGACGATCCGGCCAGGCGGACGGTGGATGTCGATGCGTTCTGCTCGTGATCGGCGTGCAGGATGAATATCCGGTCCATCGCGCGCTCAACGGCGGGATGCAGATCATACTCCTCAGCCGGAACACCAAAGGTCATGCGCAGGAAGTTGCCCGTATAGCTGAGCGAATTGTCCGGATACATGAACGGCTGACCTACAGCATATTTGTAAGCCATTGCCGCGATCGTGGGCATCTTGGCGATCAGCCGGTGGCTGCTGATCTTGCGATGCTCGGGATCGGAAATGTCGGTGCTGTCATGATAAAAGGCCGACAGTGCGCCAACTACCCCGCACATCACCGCCATTGGGTGCGCATCGCGGCGGAAGCCGCGATAGAGCACCGAAAGCTGCTCGTGCAGCATCGTGTGCCGCGTTATGGTGTATTCGAAATCCTCGAATTCATCCTTGCTTGGCAGTTCACCATTCAGGAGCAGATAGGCGACTTCCATGAAGCTGGAATGTTCGGCCAGTTGGCCGATGGGATAGCCGCGGTGCAGCAGCACCCCTTCTTCGCCGTCGATATAGGTGAGTGCGCTTTCGCAGCTCGCGGTCGACTTGTAGCCCGGATCGAAAGTGAACGCGCCAGTCTGCCCATAGAGCTTGCGGATATCGATGACATCGGGGCCAACGCTTCCTTCCAGGACAGGAAATTCGTAGCTCTGGCCCCCAAGTTCGAGTTTCGCGTGTTTGTCCGCCAAGTTCTGTCTCCTTTAATCGTGCTCGTGTTCAGCCCGCCGCAACAGCCTGCGCGTCGATCCGTGCCAACGCCTCTGCCCGTCCCAAAAGGATCAGAACATCGAAGATACCGGGCGAGGTTGTCGTACCGGTAAGGGCTGCGCGCAGGGGCTGCGCGAGCTTGCCAAGGCCCAATTCAAGTTCCTCGGCGAGTGCTTTCGTAGTGGCTTCGAGTGCCTCGATTGTCCAGTCATTTTCCGCCCGTAAACGGTCGGCAACAAGTGCGAGCCGCTGCCGCGCGTCATCATCGAGCAAGGCGGCTGCTTTTTCGGTCATTTCCAGCGGTCTTTTACGGAACAGGAAGGCGGCACCTTCGGCCAGTTCCATCATGCTGCGCGCGCGCACCTTTAGCACCGGCATGGCCCGGGTCAGCAGGTCAATATCGACTTCGCCTGCGATCATCGGCGCGCAAATCCGGGCCAGACGCGCATCATCGGCCTCACGAATGTAATGCCCGTTGAGGTTTTCGAGCTTCTTGAGGTCGAAGCGCGAGGCGCTTTTGCCGACACCGTCGAGATCGAACAACTCGATCGCCTCTTCGCGGGTAAACTCCTCGCGGTCGCCATGTCCCCAGCCAAGCCTGAGAAGATAATTGAACAAGGCTTCCGGCAGTATCCCCATTTCGTCGCGATAGGCGTCCACGCCCAGCGCGCCATGACGCTTGGACAGCTTGGCGCCATCCGAGCCATGGATCAGTGGGATATGCGCATAGATCGGATCGCCCCAGCCACCTTCAATCTGCTCCATCGCGCGATAGATTGGCAGTTGGCGGAAGGCGTTGTTCAAGTGATCGTCACCGCGGATGATGTGAGTCACGCCCATATCGCGATCGTCGACCACGGCGGCGAGCATATAGGTGGGTGTGCCGTCAGCGCGCAGGATGATGTAATCGTCAAGCTCGGCATTGCGGACCGTCACCTGCCCCTGGACCTGGTCAGCGATGGTGGTTTCGCCGTCCTCTGGCGTTTTCAGTCGGATCACGAAAGGCGTACCGGCGGGTGCATCGGAGGGGTCGCGGTGGCGCCACCGGCCATCATAGCGGATCGGCTGCCTGGCGGCGCGCTGGGCCGCGCGCATTTCTTCCAGTTCTTCCTGGGTGGCATAACATTTGTAGGCAAAGCCGTGTTCAAGCAGCTTTTCAGCAACTTCGACATGTCGCGAGCCTCGCTCTGACTGGTAAACAATGTCGCCGTCATAATCGAGCCCAAGCCAGTCCAGCCCATCGAGAATCGCGTCAATTGCTTCCTGGGTGGAGCGCTTGCGATCGGTGTCTTCGATCCTGAGCAGCGCCTTGCCGCCATGATGCCGCGCGAAAAGCCAGTTGAACAACGCAGTTCGCGCGCCGCCAATATGCAGGAAACCAGTGGGGGAGGGGGCAAAGCGGGTAACCACTGCGCCGGCCTGTGCCCCGCTTTCGCTTGCCATAAGTCTTTGTTTCCTTTCCAATGCCTTGATGGCGATATCTTACCCGCCTGTGGTGCCTATCGGGGGCGGTGCCGACAGCGACGATGCTGCATTGCAGCGCCATTGGCGCATGGCGCCGCGCTTGTCCAGCGTGGCGGAACTCACCGATCGGTTCCTGGCCAGCTCTGGCTTCGACCGTGCGCCATGGCTCACGGTAGCATTTGCGATGGGCATTGCGTGCTGGTTCGTGCTTGCGGGGCCATGGCAATGGAGTGCGGCAGTGGGTGCCGGGCTGATCGCAGCCCTGGCGGGAGCGGCATTGTGGCAGGACAATCACGGCGTGTCAGGCAGGCCGCATCTGCGCCAGGCGCTGATTTCGCTCGGGCTATTGTTCGCCGCCGGAATTGCGGTGATCTGGATGCGTTCGGAGATCGCCGGTGCTGAGCCGATAGAGCGCCCCAGGGTCGAGCTGTTGCAGGGCTATGTCCTTGAACGTGAGAACCGCGCGGCAGAGGGTCGCATCCGGCTGACCTTGGCGGTGCGCGATGCCGAAACCGCCGAAGCTCGCAAATTTCGGATCAATGTACCGCTCGAACAGGCGCGCGACGAAATGGCGGAAGGGGCAGTGGTGAAGCTGCGCGCGCGGCTGATGCCGCCAGCTTCGCCAATGCTCCCCGGTAGTTATGATTTCGCCCGCGCAGCCTGGTTCCAGGGTCTTTCTGCAACCGGCAGTGCCATTGGTGAGGTGGAGGTGATTGCTTCGCCCCAGCGCTCGCAGCACCTCAAGGCCGTGCAGCGCGCACTGGCCGGGCATGTGCGCGGTGAGCTTGGCGGGCCTGCCGGTACCATTGCCGCCGCATTTGCCAGCGGCGATCGCGGGGCCATATCGAACGCTGACGAGGAGGCCATGCGCGATGCAGGGCTCACCCACCTGCTGTCGATCAGCGGTCTGCATGTGAGCGCAGTTATCGCTGCCGCATATTTGCTGGCGTTGAAGCTGCTGGCGCTGTGGCCAGCACTGGCGCTGCGCTTTCGCTTGCCGATTGTCGCGGCAGCGGCCGGGGCGCTGGCGGGGATCGGTTATACCTTGCTCACCGGGGCCGAGGTTCCAACGGTGCGCAGCTGCATCGGGGCCCTTCTCGTGCTTTTGGCGCTGGCACTGGGCCGCGATGCACTGTCGCTTCGGATGGTGGCTGCAGCTGCTTTTGTCGTGCTGCTGATGTGGCCGGAATCGCTTGTCGGTCCCAGTTTTCAGATGAGCTTTGCCGCTGTGCTGGCGATAGTGGCGTTGCATGATGCTGGGCCGGTGAAGGCTTTTCTGGCGCCGCGCGAAGAGGGCTGGTTAGCGTGGATTTCGCGGCGCGGGTTGATGTTGCTTGTGACAGGCCTGGTGATCGAGATTACGCTGATGCCGATTGTGCTGTTCCATTTTCACCGGGCGGGGGTCTATGGAGCCTTCGCCAATGTGGTTGCCATCCCGCTGGTTACGCTTGTGTCGATGCCGCTGATCGCCATTGCGCTGCTGCTCGACCTGGTGGGGCTGGGGGCTCCGGTATGGTGGCTGGCAGGCAAATCGCTAGATTTGTTGCTGGCTATTGCGCACTGGACGGCAGCGCAGCCCGGCGCCATCAAGCTGATGCCGCAGATGAGCGGGCCGACTTTCGCGCTTTATGTCGCGGGTGGATTGTGGCTGGCACTGTGGCGAGGGCGCAGGAGGCTGGCTGGCTTGGCGCCGGTGGCGATTGCGACGCTGTTGCTGGTGAGCACGCCGGTTCCCGATGTGCTTGTTTCGCGTGACGGGCGGCATGTCGGGATCACCATGTTCGATGCGGATGGCAACATGAGCCGGTTGGCGAGCTTGCGCCACAGCCGATCTGAATATGCGCGTGACAACCTGCTCGAACTGGCGGGAGTGCAGGGTGAACCGGTGACGATCGAAGACTGGCCGGGCGCGCGATGCAGCCGGGAATTCTGCTCCGTGGTGATCAAACGCGGCGGGCGTAGCTGGAGCCTGCTCCTTTCCCGCAGCAATTTGCGGGTGGAAGAGCGTGCGCTTGCTGCCGCCTGCGAGCGCGCCGACATCGTCGTGGCAGATCGCTGGCTTCCCGCATCATGCCGCCCGCGCTGGCTGAAAGCGGACAAGCGCTTTCTGGAGCAGTCAGGCGGCCTCACGATAATGCTTGGCCGGCGCGAGCTACAGACCGTGGCTCAGTATCAGGGGCAGCATGGCTGGTGGCGCGCCGGTGCCGGGGGTTGAGGAGGACAAGGCCCGGCGCGCAATCCCGCCGCTAGTGATAGCGGCGCAAGAGCCCTGCAAGCTTGCCCTGCACCACAACCTCATGCGGAGCATAGATCTGCGGGTCATAGGCGCCATTGGCAGGATCGAGACGGATCATCCCGTTTTCGCGCCGCAGATATTTGAGCGTAGCTTCCTCATTGCGGATCAGCGCCACCACGATTTCGCCATCGCGCGCGGTATCGGTGCGCCGCACCAACGCATAATCACCGTCGAAAATCCCGGCTTCGATCATCGAATCGCCTGAAACTTCGAGCGCGTAGTGTTCTCCTGGGCCGAGCAGCGCCGCGGGAACCGGCATGCTCGAACGGCCTTCCAGGGCTTCGATCGGTGCACCCGCCGCGATGCGGCCGTGCAGTGGCACTTCGATCACGTCATTGGCAGGCTGTGGGATTACTGGCCTGGCGGCACGGGCCATCGGAATTGCGTCATTGGCAGGTACCGCATGTTTGGAAGATGGCACTGCATCTTCCGGCATCCTGATGACTTCAAGCGCCCGCGCGCGATTCGCCAGCCGACGAATGAAACCGCGTTCCTCAAGCGCCGAAATCAGGCGGTGCACGCCCGATTTGCTCTTGAGATCGAGCGCTTCCTTCATCTCCTCGAAACTTGGCGAGATGCCGGTCTCTTCAAGCCGTTGCTGGATAAACCGGATCAGTTCGTGCTGCTTTGCCGTCAGCATGGCGAAAACCTCCCTTGGCCGCCTGTCCTGCGTTCCCATAAAGATGGTGAACGAATGAGGAACAATTAGGCAACACGATTCGGTAAGTCAAGCAATTCCGCCATTTTCAAGCAGGATAACCGGAACAGACGTTCCTGCTTCGATCCGGCCACCGTTCGGCAGACGATCGATCAGGCAATTTGCGTTGGCAAGTGCGCCCAGCGCGGACGAGTCCTGCGAATCGGCAAGCGTAACGTGCTTGCCATCCCAGCGGGCGCGCAGGAATTCATGGCGTGTGCCAACCGGTGGCAATTCGCATCCCGACGGCAGCAGCGCCCTTCGCGGCAGGGGATCAGCGGCTCCCATCGCCGCGCGGATCAGCGGCAGCACGAACAGAAAGCATGTAACGAAGCTCGACACCGGATTGCCTGGCAAACCGAAAATCACCTGCCTGCCATCGCTGCGCTCGCGCGTTGCCACCATGATCGGCTTGCCCGGCTTCATCGCGACCTTCCAGAAATCTAGATTGGCGCCCCAGGCCTCAAGCGCAGGGCGCATCAGATCGTGATCTCCAACCGAGGCGCCGCCAGTAGTGACCAGGAGGTCAGCGCCCTCAGCTTCGGCCAGCGCTTTTGCCAGCGCATCGGCGTCATCCGGCACAGGGCCAAGCCGCGTTACCCGGCAGCCGATCGCCTTGAGCATTGCCCCGATCATCGCGCCATTGCTTGCCGGTATCTGGTGCTCAGCGCAATCCATCGGGTCAGCGACCAGCTCATCGCCGCTGTCGAGCACTGCCACGGATGGCGCGCGGCGTATGTCAAGCTCGGCGTGGCCAGCGCTTAGCGCAAGCGCAAGCTGGGCGGGGCCAATTCTGGTTCCGGCGCAAACTACGACATCCCCTTCGGCGAAGTCGGAACCGCGTTGGCGAACGTGACGCAGTGGATCGGGAAAATCCTCCACACACGAAACAGTCTCACCTTCGACCTTCGCATTTTCCTGGATCAGCACACGATCCGCGCCAACGGGCATATGCGCCCCGGTCGAAATTCGCACGGTTTCGCCAGCTTCAAGCGCACGAGCGAAGGGTGCCCCCGCGCGGCTTTCACCCACCAGGCGCCATGGCCCAGCTGCGTCGCCGCCAATCGCATAGCCATCCATGGCCGAAAGGTTGGCAGGCGGCTGAGTTCGCCGCGCTCGCAAGTCATGCGCGAGATAAAGGCCGACCGCATCCTCGCACGAAATCCGCTTCACCGGCATGGGCTGCACCAGCGCCAATACCCGGGCCTGCGCTTCTTCAGGGGTAAGCATTGCCACCATGATCAATCGGCGGTCCAGTGGCCTGACTTGCCGCCGCGTTTTTCAAGCAGGCGAACCTCGCCGATCACCATGCCCTTGTCGAGCGCCTTGGCCATGTCGTAGATTGTCAGCAGCGCGGTGGAAGCGGCCACCATTGCTTCCATTTCCACGCCGGTCTTGCCGGTCAAATTAGCTACTGCGGTTACCTGCACGCCGTCATCTTCAAAGGCAAAGTCGATATTGACGGCATCCAGGCTGAGCGGGTGGCACATCGGGATCAATTCGCCGGTTCGCTTCGCTGCCATGATCCCCGCTATCCTTGCGGTGCCCAGCACATCGCCTTTCGGCGCATCGCCCGCCTTGATCGCCGCGAGCGCTCTTGCGCTCATGCGAATAACGCCCCCCGCGCGCGCCATGCGCTCGGTCGCCGGTTTGGCCCCCACATCAACCATACGCGCATTACCGCTTTCATCGAGATGGGTCAGTCGCTTGCTCATGCTAGAACTCCGCTTGCCTTCCTACTCCGTTCGTCGCGCGCAGGGGACGCTTGGAACACATGGAACACTGTCTTAAAAAACAAATCCGGGCGGTCACTGCAGTGCCCTTTGATCGATCTGGTCGATCTGGTCGATCAGGTCGATGAAGCGAAAGGAGCAAGGCGGAACCACATCGTTCGCTCTTGCCAGTTTCTCGCAATGTAGGACAGTCCAGCTTCTAGCCGTTCAGCAACTTGCGTGTGGCAACCTCGACATCATCCTGCCGCATCAGGCTCTCCCCGACCAGGAAAGCACGCACGCCCGAATTCGCCAGACGCGTGCAATCGTCATGGCTGTTGATTCCGCTTTCACTGACGAGCAATGCGCCTGGCGGTGCGAGCGAAATAAGCCGTTCGGTCGTAGAAAGATCAGTCCTGAAGGTCTTCAAATCGCGATTGTTGACGCCGATCAGCCGTGAGGCGAGCCGGGCGGCGCGCTCCATCTCGGCCTCGTCGTGTACCTCGACAAGCACATCCATGCCGCGTTCAATTGCCGCAGCTTCGATCTCTGCCATCTCAGCGTCGCCAAGCGCAGCAACGATGATCAGGATCGCGTCCGCGCCGATGCTGCGCGCTTCGGCGACCTGCCACGGATCGACCATGAAATCCTTGCGCAGCACCGGCAGGTCGCATGCTGCGCGCGCCGCCTTGAGGTAATCCTCATGGCCTTGGAAATAGGGCGCATCGGTCAGGACAGAGAGGCAAGCAGCGCCGCCGGCCTGATAGGCGCGGGCGTGCTGATCAGGTTGGAAATTCTCGCGGATCAGGCCCATGGAAGGCGAGGCTTTCTTGATCTCCGCGATCAGCGCAAAGCCACCGACGGACTTGATGCGCAGCGCTGCTTCAAAGCCGCGCGGTGCGCTTTGCCCGGCGGCGAGATGGTCGAGCGCGGTGACCGAGGATTCGGCGCGCTTTTGCGCTACCTCGATCCGCTTTGTGGCGCAGATTTCCTCAAGCTTGTTCATCATTTTCCTCGTCATTCCCGCGTATGCGGGAATCCAGATTGCGAGGGGAACGGTTCCGCTGTGGATCCCCGCTTTCGCGGGGATGACGAACAGGGAGTGTAATTCGTCATCATTTTGCCATCTCGATCCAGCGCGCCAGCAATGCCGCCGCCTTACCGCTGTCGAGCGCTTCGGCCGCCAAGGCGGCACCTTCGACCCAGTCTTCAACCTTGCCCGCAACGATCAGCGCCGCTGCGGTATTGAACTTGACGGTTTCGCGATAGGCACCCGGCTCGCCTGCCAGCAAGGCGGCGAGTGCCTTTGCATTATGGGCCGGATCTCCGCCGCGAATAGCTTCAAGCGGCGCGTGCTCCAGCCCGGCCATTGCCGCATCCACACGCCGCATTTCGAAATCATTGCCGGTTACGTCGGCCAATTCGTTACCCCCGGCAAGGCTCAGCTCGTCCAGCCCTTCGTCGCCCGAGACGATGAAGGTGCGATCGCTTCCGAGCCGCGCCGCCGCGTCGCCATAGATCGAGACATAGCCGGGGCGGGCAATGCCGATCAGCTGGCGCCGCACGCCAACCGGATTGGACAACGGCCCCATGAGGTTGAAGATCGTGCGGCGGGCAAGTCTCTTGCGAATGGGCTGGATGCGCACCATCGCCGGGTGGTGATTGGGGGCAAACAGGAAGCAGATGCCGATTTCCGCCAGCGTTTTTTCTGCGGTGCGCCCGGCGGCGGCCATGTCGAGCCCCAAAACTTCGAGCGTATCGGCCACGCCCGAAAGCGAGGAGATCGCCCGGTTGCCGTGGCGGGCGACCGGCACACCGCAGGCCGCGACAACCAGGCCTACTGCGGTTGACACGTTCAGCGTATGGTGGCCATCCCCGCCGGTTCCGCAGACATCGATCGCATTTGCGGGTCCAGCGACTGGAATATAGCGGGCCCTGAGCGCGCGGGCTGCACCCGCGATCTCGTCTGCGGTTTCGCTGCGCTCCGTCATCGCCAGCAGGAAACGCGCGATTTCCTCATCGCTGGCCTCGCCGTCAAGGATCCAGCCGAATACCTCTTCGGCCTCGGCTTCGGTCATATGCGGCACGGCAAGGGGCAGGGTTTTCATGCCGCTTCCTTCACCTCGAGCCCGCAGATCCGCAGAAAGTTGGCCAGCAGCGCGTGGCCGTGCTCGGTAGCGATGCTTTCAGGGTGGAACTGCACCCCGTGGATCGGCAGCTCTCGGTGGCGGAAACCCATGGTGAAGCCATCGTCGGAAGTGGCGTTGACGGCCAGATCATCAGGCTGATTGCGCACCACCAGGCTATGATAGCGGGTGGCGGTGAAGGGCGAGGGGAGCCCCGCGAACACACCGCTGCTATCATGGCTGATCGGGGAAGTCTTGCCGTGCATCAGCCCGCCGCGCTCGACCATACCGCCGAAATACTGACCGATCGCCTGATGGCCCAGGCACACGCCAAGCAGCGGCTTGCCGGCATCGGCGCAAGCGGAAACGAGATCGAGGCTGATCCCCGCTTCATTGGGCGTGCAGGGGCCGGGCGAGATCAGGAAACCCGCGGCATTGGTCTTGATCGCCTCGCCAGCGCTCAGCGCGTCATTGCGTTCCACCTGCACCTTGGCGCCCAGCTCCATCAAGTAGTGGACCAGGTTGAAGGTGAAGCTGTCGTAATTGTCGATAACCAAAATGGTCGGTGCGCAGGTCATGGCGCCGCCGTGTCGCGTTTTGTCACGACAATCAAGGGCCCGATCGCGGCACCGTCGTCAAGCCGCTCGGTCACCGGGTCCCACAAGGCGGACACCCCGCCATCAAGAGCGAGGGCGGCGGGCGTCTTGAGCTCGTCACGGAAATAGCGCGCGAATTGCCCGAAACTGATCGCTGCTTCGGAAATGACAAAATGCGCCTTGCCCTCGGCATCAATACCCACCCCGTTGCGGATGCTGCGCGAAGGGCCGTCATCCTGGAATTCGGGATGCAACTCGCCGTCGATCACCAGCATCGGGCCCGATTGGGTACCGAATTTCGGGCGGTCGCTGACATTGTAGAGGAAGTTGTTCGACGTGCGGATTTCCCACTTGCCGTCGGTGCCGAAAAACACACCGTTGGGCTGGAGGTGGAAATTGCCATCACCCTCTTCACGGTTGAGCTCCACAAGCCGCTCGCCTTCCTCGACGTAATAGCCCAGCGGGCTGCCATCGTCCTTGAACATGCCGCCGTTCATGGCGAAGGCCACCACTGCCGCCTGCTTGCCCAGTGCCTCGCCATAGGTGCGTAGCGAATGGTATCTCGCCCCGTTAGGATCGGACAGCACCATGGCAATCCGGTGCTTGGCCGGATCGGCCACGCAATGGGTCAGCGGCACAGCCTCGAACACCACGACCTCGCAGGCCGAAGCCTCGCGCCGCAGTGCGACGCGCTGTTCGGATTTTGAGCCGATTTCGGTGCGGGTCACCGGCTCGCCGCCCTCAACGTCGCAAGCGGAAAGCGCCAGTAAAGGCGCAGTAAGCAGCAGCACACGCATCACTGGCCGAACCCCGGTTCGCTGGCGACGCGGGCGGCTTCCCTTGCAGCCGCGATCAATGCGCCGGCCTTGGCCTTGCATTCGGCCAGCTCGGCCTCAGGGTCGCTGTCAGCCACGATCCCGGCACCTGCTTGCACATGCATCATCCCGTCCTTGATCACGGCGGTCCGCAACACGATGCAACTGTCGACCGATCCATCGGGCGAAAAATAACCGACGCCGCCGGCATATGCCCCGCGCGCCTCTGGCTCGAGCTCGGCGATGATTTCGCAGGCGCGGATCTTGGGCGCGCCGCTGACCGTGCCCGCCGGGAAGCCCGCGAACAGCGCGTCGAGTGCATCGTGCGAAGAATCGAGCTGGCCGATCACATTGCTGACAATATGCATGACGTGGCTGTAGCGCTCGATGGTAAAGCTTTGGGTCACCTCGACCGATCCCGTGGCCGCAACCCGGCCAACATCATTACGCCCCAGATCAAGCAGCATGAGATGTTCCGCCCGTTCCTTAGGGTCGGCAAGCAGGCTGGATTCGTTGGCGGCATCTTCTGCCAGCGTGGCGCCGCGCGGCCGCGTGCCCGCGATGGGGCGAATGGTCACTTCGCCATTTCGTACCCGCACCAGTATCTCCGGGCTTGATCCGACTACGGCAAAACCCGGCAGGTCGAGGAAATAAAGGAAGGGCGAAGGGTTCACCCGCCGCAATGCTCGATAAAGCTCGATCGGCGGGAGCGGGAAGGGCGTGGTGAAGCGCTGGGCCAGCACCACCTGGAAAATGTCGCCCGCCTCGATGTAATCCTTGGCGCGCAGCACCATCGCCTTGTAATCTTCGGCTGCGATCACCGGTTCAAGCGCCATATCTGGCAGGCCCTGCGCCGGTGTGTGCGGCGCAATGGTACCGGCAAGGCGCCGGAGCACATCGTCAATCCGCTCGCCTGCGCGTTCGATCACTGTATCGGGATTCTTCGCCGCCCAGATCGGCGCGATGGCAAAGAGTGCATCGGTGAGCCCGTCGAACACCAGGATCACCGTAGGGCGCACGAACAGCATGTCGGGCAGGTCAAGCGGGCTGGCGGGAGCGCGCGGCAGATCTTCAACCAATCCGACGGTTTCGAACCCGAAATAGCCGACCAGGCAAGCGAGCGCGGGTGGCAGCCCCTCTGGCACATCGATACGGCAGGAATCGGCCAGTGCGCGCAAGGCATCAAGGCTGCCCGCCCCGCATGGCTGGAAGGCAGCGCGATCGCGTTGCCAGTCGGCATTGATTTCTGCCGTGTTCCCGCGCGCACGAAACACCAGGTCAGGGTCAAGGCCGAGCAGGCTGTAGCGTCCGCGCACCTCGCCGCCTTCGACCGATTCAAGCAGGAAGTCTCCACGCTCCGGCTCGATCAGCTTGGCTGCCGCACCCACTGGTGTTTCGGTATCCGCGATGACCTTGCGCCATACCAGCGTAGGCTTGCCCGCGGCAAGCGCGGCGGCTGCGGTGGCGGAATTATCCGTCAAACGGGGGCCTGCGGCAGGGGGCAAGCGGGCGTTTCCTCTAATTTTCGCCGGTGAGCTGACGCCGCACTGCAGCGACCGCCGCCGGATTGGTCTCGACGCCGATTTCGGCTCGAATCGCGCGGGTCAGCTGCGATGCCAATTCATCGCCCATCGGGCCGCGCATTTGCCGCTGCGCGGAAGCGATCAACGGATTGTCGGGCGCAACTTCGGGCGTCTCGATATTCTGCAGGTCAACCACAAACCAGCCGATATCATTCGGTGCTTCGAGCCGCTTGGTAGAGCCTTCCGCCATGCTGAACATCAGCGCCAATGCAGGCGGGATCTGCTGGCCCTGAGCGAGCAGTTCCTGGCGATCGAGGCTGAGAAGGTCCGGCGGGGGAAGGGTTACCGGCTCTTCGCGCAGCGCCTCCGCCAATGTAGCGCCATCGCCCACGCGCTTGATCACCCGGTCGGCTGCCTCGCGCGCCTTCCGGGCGCCTTCACGGAGCCTCCAGTCGAACACCACCTGCTCGCGAATTTCCTTGAGCGGGGCGGCGGCGGAAGGTGTGGTATCCGAAACCTCGAAAATCAGGAAAGTGGTTCCACGAACCAATTCGGCCAGTTGCGGTTCGCCTTCTTCCATCTGGAAAGCGGTGCTGATGGCACCCTGCAATTGCGGTGGCAACGTGGCCGCAGGATTGCCGTAGATCCGGCCATCTGCGGTGATCGGCGCGGTGGCTTCCAGCGCTACACCAAGTTCCTCGGCCACTTGCGAAAGAGCTGCGCCGCCTGAAATCTCTTCTTCCACCCTTGCGCTGAGATCCGCGAGGGCTTGTGCGCGCTTTTCTTCAGTCAGTGCTTCGCGGATTTGCGGGGTGGCCTGGGCAAGATCACGTTCCGGTATCCGGTCGATCTTGTCGACTCGCACCAAATGCCAGCCAAGCGGGCTGCGCGCTGGTTCAGCGATGCTGCCTTGTGCGGCGGCAAACGCGGCTTCAGCCACTGCGCCGCTCGTGGTATTGGCAAATTCCTCGCGTTCGACCGGGCCGACCACGGTTGTACTGAACCCCGCACTGCGCGCCGCCGCCGCCAGCGCTGACCCACCGCTGGCCTGCTTGAGCAAGGCTTTGGCCGCATCCTCGGTCGGCACAATCAATTGCGTGAAGGTGCGCTGCTCGCGCGCGGTATATTGGGCCCGGTCGCGTTGGTAACGCGCTGCAATCTCGGCTCCTGTCGGGGCAAGATCCGTATCAAGGTTGTCCAGCCCGAAAGTGGCATAACGCAATACGCGGCGCTCTGGCCGGATGTAATCGTCACGGTTTTCCTTGTAGAAGGCGGCCAGTGCAGCTTCGCTTGGATCATCCTTCGGGGCAAATTCCGCTGACGGAATGAAACCCACCGCACCGTCGCGCCGCTCAAGCAGCAAGGCGCTATACCGCGTTGCCAGCTTACGGGGCATCTGTATGCCGCTGAGGGCCGGTGCCAGAATTTGCGTGACCAGAATGCTGTCGGCAAGATCTTGCCGCAGCATCTCTTCGCTCAATCCCTGCTGCCGCAGGGCTGCCTGGAAGGCGGCACTGCTGAAATTGCCATCCGGACCGCGAAAGGCACCGATTTGCAGGATCTCGCTATTGACCAGATTTTTGCCTGCCCTCAGGCCGTATTTCTCGGCATAGTTCCCCACAGAGTAGCGATCGATCATCTGTTGAAGCACTTCGTCAAGTCCGCCTTGTGCGGTGAACATGGCCATTGTGATGGTCGGGTTTTCCTGCCGTACCTGGTCAACCGCGTTGCTTACGGCGCGTCCGAACTCGGCATTGCCAATCTTTTGGTCGCCCACCACGGCAACCCGGTCGCCCCCGGACACCCCTCCGAAAACGTTTTGATTCGCCACATCGCTGCTGGCAAAGGCGAATGCGATCAGGACCAGAAAACCCAACGTCAAACCGAGGCCAAGTTTCGAACTGAAGAAATTGCGAAAAAATGTGATCATGGATTTAGGCGATCCGCAGCTAGATGCCTCGCGCAGTTGCGAGAACGAAGTTGATGGCTCGCGCCTTATCGGCCCAGCGGCGCTGCCGCAACAGCCGAGACGCGTTCTTGCCGCAACAGTGAAGAAACGGTTTTGACTGGAAAAGAAAGGTCGGCTAGCGGGGCCCGCCGCGCAGCCCCTATCTTGAAAGGGCTGGATTCGTAGATAGCAGGATATTTCCCATGGCCGAACGGCCCTATATTGTTGGCAATTGGAAAATGAACGGCACGCGTGCCATGCTGTCAGAAGCGCGCGCGATTGACCGTGCGGCGCAGCGGCACATGAAGGTCGAGGTGGCGATTGCCCCGCCATACACACTGATCCATGCGGTGCACCGCGAAGTCGAACAGATCGGTGTGGGTGCGCAGGATTGCCACCCGGGCACTGACGGTGCCTCTACCGGTGACATTTCCGCCAGCATGCTGGCGGATGCCGGCGCCAAGTTTGTGATCGTGGGTCATAGCGAGCGCCGCCAGGGGCATGGTGAAAGCAATGCCCTGGTGCGCGACAAGGCGCAGGCCGTGCTGGATGCCGGAATGCGGGTGATCATGTGCTGCGGCGAGGACGCCAAAACGCGGGATGCAGGCAAGGCGGCCAGCTTTGTTACGCACCAGCTGAAGGATTCGCTGCCGGGAATTGAAAACGCTGCTGACCGTTTGACCGTGGCTTATGAGCCGATCTGGGCGATCGGCACCGGCAATACTGCAAGCTCGCAGGACATCGCCGAGATGCATCGGGAAATTCGCAAGTTGCTGATTGAGCTTTACGGCGAGGAGCAGGGCGGCGGCGTGCGCATCCTTTATGGCGGTTCGGTCAATCCGGAAAACGCCCGCGAGATTTTTGCCACTGAAGAAGTGGGCGGTGCATTGGTTGGCGGAGCAAGCCTGACGGCTGATAGCTTCATGGGCATCGCGCTCGCTGCCGGAGATATGCTGGACAATTGATGCGCGGCGTCCTGCGGGCATTGCGTGCGCGGGATCGCCTGACGCAGCAGCCCTTGTCGATTGCGCACCGCTGCCCTAAATGCGGGCCTGCAAGCTAGATAGGATTACCATGTCACTGTTCCTGTTCCTCACTGTCGTTCAAACGCTGGTCGCAGCTGGGCTGGTCGGCGTGATCCTGATGCAACGTTCAGAGGGCGGCGGGCTTGGCATTGGTGGCAGCCCCGGCGGCCTGATGGGCGCGCGCGGCGCGGCGGATTTCCTTACCCGTTCAACGCGCTGGCTGGCGATCCTGTTCGTTGGCTTGTCGATCGCACTTGCCGCTGTGGCGGTGGAAACGACTGGCGGCGAAGAAATCAGCAGCACGCTTGAGCGCACGGTGGCTCCGGCAACTGATCCGCTCGCCATGCCCGCCGATCCGCTTGCTCCGGCGCCGGTCCAAGGTGAACCGGCCAGCGACGATCCGCTAGTCGGCGCGACCGAATAGCCACAAACTGACCGCGATTGTGGATTGCGGGGGCGCCCGCGCGCCAAATCGCTTGCCACGAATCCGTTTCACCGCTTAAGGCCCGACTCCCATGGCGCGGTATATTTTCATCACCGGCGGCGTGGTCTCCTCGCTCGGCAAAGGTCTCATGGCGGCAAGCCTCGGCGCGCTGCTGCAGGCGCGCGGCTACAAGGTCCGCATCCGCAAGTTCGATCCCTATCTCAACGTCGATCCGGGGACGATGAGCCCCTATCAGCATGGCGAAGTCTATGTCACTGATGACGGGGCGGAAACCGACCTGGATCTGGGCCATTACGAGCGCTTTACCGGCGTCTCCGCGCGCCAGAGCGACAATATCACTTCGGGCCGGGTCTATCGCGATATCATCGCCAAGGAGCGGCGCGGAGATTACCTGGGCGCCACGGTGCAGGTGATCCCGCATGTGACCGACGCGATCAAGGAATTCGCGCTGGCGGGCCAGGACGATCATGATTTCATCCTGTGCGAGATCGGCGGCACGGTGGGCGACATTGAATCGCTGCCGTTCATGGAAGCTATCCGGCAGCTCAGGAACGAGCTCGAACCCTTCCAGACCGTGTCCGTGCATGTCACGCTGGTGCCCTATATTGCCGCAGCGGGCGAGCTGAAGACCAAGCCGACGCAGCACTCGGTCCGCGAACTCGCCAGTCTTGGCATCAAGCCCGACGTGCTGTTGTGCCGCGCCGAACACCCGATTCCCGAGGGCGAACGGCGCAAGATCGCGCAATTCTGCAACGTGCGTGCTGAAGCGGTGATCCCCGCGCTCGATGCACCGTCGATCTATTCGGTGCCGCTTCAATACCACCAGGAAGGCCTGGATGCAGAGGTGCTGCGCGCTTTCGGCATCACCGATGCGCCCGAGCCCGACCTGTCGGCCTGGGATGACGTTACCGATCGCTATTTCAACCCCGAAGGCGAGGTGACGATTGGCGTGGTGGGAAAATATGTGGGGCTTCCTGACGCTTACAAGTCACTCAACGAGGCATTGGTCCACGGCGGGCTTGCCAACCGGGTCAAGGTCAATATCAAGTGGATCGATGCCGAAATCTTCGAGGGCGACGACGCGGAGATCACCTCAAGGCTCGAGCCGCTCCACGGTATTCTGGTGCCAGGCGGTTTCGGCGAGCGCGGGGTCGAAGGCAAGATTGCCAGTGTGCGCTTCGCCCGTGAGCGCAAGGTTCCTTTTTTCGGCATTTGCCTGGGCATGCAGATGGCCTGCATTGAAGCGGCACGCTCTGCCGGTTTCGAGGCTGCAACCTCAAGCGAATTTGGCGAGACCTCAGAGCCCGTAGTGGGGATCATCACCGAATGGATGAGCGAGGAGGGCTTGCAGACCCGCGAAGCAGGCGGCGACCTTGGCGGAACCATGCGGCTTGGCGCCTACGATGCGAAACTTTCACGCAACAGCCATGTATCGCGGATCTATGGCGGCGCTGAGGTAATTTCGGAACGGCACCGGCACCGCTATGAAGTCAATTCGGCTTACATCGAGCCGCTGGAATCGCATGGTCTGATCTTTTCGGGTATGTCGCCGGATGGGCTGTTGCCTGAAATCGTGGAACGGCCGGACCACCCGTTCTTCATCGGAGTCCAATTCCACCCCGAACTAAAATCCAAGCCGTTTGATCCGCACCCCTTGTTCGCCGGATTCGTGGCGGCGGCAGTTGATCAATCGCGCCTCGTCTGAGTGGTAAATTCGGGCGGTAATGCACTGAATTTTCAGGCCGGACGGAAAGCGACATCTCGCAAGGCACTGAAATATCAGACTATCCCGGTTGCTCGTAAAGAAAATGCAACTCGCTGTCGCATTTATACAAGTCAGTCAGTGATTTATGGCACAGGATGCTTTTCCAAGGCGTAAATTGCGTTTGGTTTTGGATCGTTGATCCAACAGGGGTTTTCAAAGCTATAAATCTGAAACTGGCTGAAATCAGCCGGTGCGGATGTTATACGAGCTCGATCCGGCTGGTGTCGTCTTCTGCGACCCGGACGTCACAGGCTGGTAGAGGCGGCTTCAGAGTCGCGGGGGCGGATGAATAATCCGCCCCCATTTCATTTCCGGCAATGCGAAGGTGCAATAAGCCGCCTTGCGCTCATGCCGCTAGGCGGCGTCTGCCGCATCATCGCCTTTTTCGCTCGTTACAGCCTTGAGCTTGGGCTGGCCGTTCACCGAAATCTTCTTCGGTTTCATCGCGTCGGGGACTTCGCGTACGAGATCGATGGTCAGCAGCCCGTCAGCCAGATCGGCGCCGTCCACGCGGACATAGTCAGCCAGTTCAAAGCGGCGTTCGAACCCGCGATTGGCGATGCCGACATGCAGCATTTCGCCCGACGGCGCGTCGGCGCGCTTCTTGCCCTGGACCACCAGCAAGTTCTGCTGGGCGGTAATATCAACGTCGTCCGGACGGAACCCGGCTATCGCCAGGGTGATACGGTATTCATCTTCACCGCGGCGTTCGATATTGAAAGGGGGATAATTATCGCCCGAATTCAGCCGGGCCTGATTCTCGAGCAGGTCGAAAAGCCTGTCAAAACCAACCGTGCTGCGGCGATAGGGAGTAAAATCAAATCGTGACATGATACAAATCCTCTCTAGAGCAATTTGAACGATCAAAAGCCTGCCAAAGCAGCGCTTTCATCAACCAAACCAAGGCTCCCATTGCGGCAAGCCCTGGCGGTACCCAGATAGTTAGAGAAAATTCGTGTTCAAGATCGCTTTCGGAGTTTCCGCAGGCGCAAGACAAAGGTAGAACAGGGATCGCAATGACAACGCCCAAAATCGACATCTACACCAAATTCGCGTGCCCTTTTTGTGTGCGGGCCAAGCACTTGCTCAAAAACAAGGGCGCCAGCTTCAACGAGTATGACATCACCTTGGGCGGCCCCAAGCGCCAGGAAATGCTGGAGCGTGCGCCGGGCGCGAGGACGGTTCCACAAATCTTTATCGACGATGTCTATGTTGGCGGTTCTGACGAACTCGCGGCGCTGGAGCGTGCGGGCAAGCTTGACGCGCTACTCGGGGACTGATCCTCACTGTGCTGCGTATCGCCGTCTTGCAAATGACTTCGGGCATTGATCCCGAAGCCAATGCGGATGCAATCGTATCGGCGGTATCGCAGTCCAAGGCGGACGGGGCGGAAATGCTTTTCACCCCTGAAATGTGCGGCCTGCTTGATCGCGACCGGGCTCGGGCGGCGGCACGCATCGTGGCTGAATCTGAAAACCCGGTGCTCAAGCAAGCAAAGCAAGCGGCGGCAGAGGCGGGGATTTCGGTTGCGCTCGGATCGCTGGCGATTGCGCGTGAGGATGGGCGGTGGGTCAATCGCAGCGTCGTGATCGGCCCTGATGGCGCGATCCAGGCGCGCTATGACAAGATCCATATGTTCGACGTGGAACTCGCAACTGGCGAAACCTGGCGCGAAAGCTCTGCCTATGCACCGGGTGAGCGCGTGGTCACGGTGGAGGACACCCCGCTGGGGCGGCTCGGATTGACGGTCTGCTACGACATCCGTTTTCCCGCGCTGTTCGAGGAACTGGGGCGGCGGCGCTGCGATGCAATTGCCATCCCGGCCGCTTTCACCGTGCCGACAGGGCGCGACCATTGGCATGTACTCCAGCGCGCCCGCGCGATCGAGGCCAGCGCCTTCGTGATTGCCGCCGCGCAGGTGAGCGAGCATGAGGATGGCCGCACCACCTTTGGTCATTCCCTGGTGGTTGATCCATGGGGCGAAGTTCTGCTCGATCTGGGTGGAGAGGCGCCGGGCCTGGGCTTTGCCGAGATCGACCTAGACCGAATCGACGCGGTGCGTGCGCAGCTGCCAAGCCTTGCCAATCGCCGCGCAATCGCCAATTAGGCGAGTGAAATGATCGTTTTCGACCTTCAGTGTGACGCTGGCCATCGATTCGAGGGCTGGTTTGGTTCGTCGGCTGACTATGCGCAGCAGCGTGAGCGCGGGCTTGTGTCTTGCCCGCAATGCGGCAGCCAGCAAGTAGCCAAGGCGCCGATGGCGCCGGCCGTTCCGGCCAAGGGCAATACACGCAGCGAAGCGGTTCTGGATGCCAAGCAGCTTTCCAACCGGCCGATGACGCCCGAGGTGGAGAAAGCGCTGGCCAAGCTCGCTCAGGCGCAGGCGAAGGCGCTTAAAGAAAGTACCTGGGTTGGTGACAAGTTCGCCGAAGTCTCGCGCAAGATGCATTATGGCGAGGCTGACGAAAAGGCGATCCATGGGCAGGCCAGTATTGAAGAGGCCAAGGGTCTGGTGGAGGAGGGCATTCAAATTGCCCCACTGCCTTTCCCGGTTGCGCCGCCCGGCAAACTCAACTGATTGCCTTGCTTGATTTGCCTGCGTAAAGGGGCCGCGGGCGCCCGTAGCTCAGCAGGATAGAGCACCAGATTCCTAATCTGGGGGCCACAGGTTCGAATCCTGTCGGGCGCACCATAAAAGGGCTTGCCAATCGCGCAGGCCCTTTTTTGTTGTTATTGACTGTTCGATCCTCATTCGGACAAAATTTCGTGACTGGCACGCGGCGCGAGGCCAGTCTAGCAAGCGCACACCAGCCGTCTTTATCTACTTGATGAGGTGGACTTGGCTGCCGTGCTTGGGCAAGCAACGCATGCGCTTAATTTGGAAAGCTCCTCTGACATGCAGGAAAGCGAAGACCTGGCTGAAATCCGCCGCGCGGTGCGGGCCCTGTGCGACGAATTTCCGGGTGAATACTGGCGCGATAAGGATCGCACGCGCGACTATCCGGCGGAGTTCGTAGATGCGTTGACGCACTCCGGCTTCCTCGCCGCGCTCATCCCGGAAGAGTTTGGCGGCAGCGGGCTTAAGCTGGATGCGGCGGCGGTGATCATGGAGGAAATCCAGGCTTCCGGCTGCAATGGCGGCGCGGCGCATGCCCAAATGTACATCATGAATACGCTGCTGCGTTATGGCAGCGATGCGCAGAAGGCCGAATACCTGCCCAGGATTGCCAGCGGCGAACTGCGGCTGCAGGCTTTCGGCGTGTCCGAGCCGACCAGCGGCACCGACACGCTTTCGCTGAAGACGCGCGCGGCCAAGCACGGCGACCATTATGTGGTCAACGGCCAGAAGATCTGGACCAGCCGGGCCGAACATTCCGACCTGATGCTGCTACTCGCGCGCACGACCCCGCGTGACCAGGTGGAAAAGCGCACCGATGGCCTGTCGATCTTCCTGGTCGACATGCGCGCCGCGCGCGAAGCGGGCGGGCTGACGATCAAGCCGATCCGCACGATGATGAACCATTCCACCACCGAGGTATTCTTCGACGACATGCGCATCCCGGCCAGCGCGCTGATCGGCGAGGAAGGGAAGGGCTTCCGCTACATCCTCTCGGGCATGAATGCAGAGCGCATTTTGATCGCGGCCGAATGTATCGGCGATGCCAAATGGTTCATCGAGAAGGCTGGCGGCTATGCGCGCGAGCGCGAAGTGTTCGGCCGCCCGATCGGGCAGAACCAGGGCGTGCAGTTCCCGATCGCGCGCTGCTATGCGCAGATGCGCGCAGCCGAGCTGATGGTGCACCACGCGGCCAGGGTTTACGATGCGGGAGGCAATCCGGGTGAAGAAGCCAATATGGCCAAGCTGCTCGCTTCCGAGGCGAGCTGGGCCGCGGCGGACATGTGCGTGCAGACCTTTGGCGGCTTCGGATTCGCTGAAGAATATGATGTCGAGCGCAAATTCCGCGAGGCGCGGCTCTATACTGTGGCCCCGATTTCAACCAATCTGATCCTCTCCTATCTGGCCGAGCATGTGCTTGGCCTTCCGCGTTCCTATTGATTCTTTACACAAAGCGCTTGATCGCGCGCGTTAACTATGATTCTGTGTGTTCAGTTCAGGGCGGGATAGAAATGCGCAAGCCACCAAAGGATCAGATAAGGCAGATGCTGGCGCTGGCCGCACTGCTTATTATCGCCGGTTTTGCGATTGCCGGGCCCACCGGTTTACTGGCCTGGAGTGAAAGTGAGGAACTGCTTGCAGAGCGGCAGGCGCAGATTGCCCAGCTGCAGGTTGAGCGCGATGCGCTCAGGAACAAGGTTGACCGCCTCAACCCTGAAGGGGCAGATCCTGACCTGGTTGGCGAACTGCTGCGCCGGAACATGAATGTGGTTCACCCCGATGAAGTGGTGATCACACTGGAAGACGAGTAGCTTCGCGCAACTACAGCAAGATTTCGTATGCAGGGACGGCGCTTGACGTTGCGTCAATGTGTCGCTTGCGCTTATAGCGGAGCTATTGTCCCGCCTCCCCGGGAAGACCAGCAACTGCAAGGATTTGAGCTTTGGCCAAAGCCGCGAAGACGCAAGTAAAAACGCCCAGGAAATCGGCATCGGACAATCCGGATTTTATTCTCCATTCGCTCCAGGAAGCGCATGAGAAGCACGGCCGGTATGACGCCAGCGAAGAGGAAATGCTCAGGTTTTACGAGCAGATGCTTCTCATCCGTCGTTTCGAAGAGAAAGCCGGGCAGCTTTACGGTCTTGGCCTGATCGGCGGCTTTTGCCACCTTTACATCGGCCAGGAGGCGGTCGCGATCGGGTTGCAGAGTGCGCTCGACAATGATCGTGACAGTGTGATCACCGGCTATCGGGATCACGGTCACATGCTTGCCTATGGCATCGATCCCAATGTGATCATGGCCGAATTGACCGGGCGCCAGGCTGGCATTTCCAAGGGGAAGGGCGGCTCGATGCACATGTTCAGCACCGAGCACAAATTCTATGGTGGGCACGGCATCGTGGGTGCGCAGGTTTCGCTCGGCGGCGGATTGGCGCTGGCGCATAAATATAACGGGGACGGTGGGCTTTGCCTCACCTATTTCGGGGATGGCGCTTCGAACCAGGGGCAGGTTTACGAAACTTTCAATATGGCCGCGCTGTGGAACCTGCCGATCGTGTTCGTGATCGAGAACAACCAGTATGCGATGGGCACAAGCACGGCGCGGTCGAGCGCGGAAACAGAATTCCACCGGCGCGGGACCGCTTTTCGTATTCCGGGTATGAAAGTGAATGGAATGGACGTGCTGGAAGTGCGCGGAGCGGCCGAGATCGCCTTCAAGCACGTGCGCGAGGGCGGTGGGCCGGTACTGATGGAGCTAAGCACTTATCGCTATCGCGGCCACTCGATGTCCGATCCGGCGAAATACCGCAGCCGCGAGGAAGTGCAGGACGTGCGCGAGCACAAGGACCCGATCGAGGGCCTGAAGAAGGTTCTGCTCGAAAAGGGCAAGACCGAGGACGATCTGAAGGCGATCGACAAGGCTATCCGCGCGCGCGTCGCAGAAAGTGCCGACTTCGCTGAAAACTCGCCCGAGCCAGAGGCAGCCGAACTCTACACCGATGTTCTGGTGGAGGAGTATTGAGCCATGGCTATCGAACTGAAAATGCCAGCGCTTTCGCCCACCATGGAGGAAGGCACGCTTGCGCGCTGGCTCAAGCAGGAAGGTGATGAAATCGCCCCGGGTGACATCATCGCCGAAATCGAAACCGACAAGGCAACGATGGAATTCGAGGCGATCGACGAAGGCGTGCTGGGCAAGATCCTGATCGCTGAAGGTACCGAGAACGTGAAGGTCGGTACGGTTATCGCTACGCTTGAAGGCGAAGACGATGACAGCGCTTCGGCCCAAGCCGCTCCGGCGCCTGCGCCCGCTCCGGCTCCCGAACCCGAAGCCAGCTCCGAACCAGAAGCCAGCCCCGCACCCGTTCCGGCGCGCCCGAAAGCCGAACCCAAGGCTGACCCAGCGATTCCCGAAGGCACCAGCTTTACCCAGGTCTCGGTGCGCGAAGCGCTGCGCGATGCCATGGCCGAGGAAATGCGCCGCGACGAACGTGTGTTCGTGATGGGCGAGGAAGTGGCCGAATACCAGGGCGCCTACAAGGTTACCCAGGGCCTGCTCGACGAATTCGGGCCCAAACGGGTGATCGATACGCCGATCACCGAATACGGTTTCGCCGGGATCGGCACGGGCGCGGCGATGGGCGGATTGCGTCCGATCGTGGAATTCATGACCTTCAATTTTGCCATGCAGGCGATCGATCACATCATCAATTCCGCGGCCAAGACCAATTACATGTCGGGCGGGCAGATGCGCTGCCCGGTGGTTTTCCGCGGCCCCAATGGGGCGGCCAGCCGCGTGGGTGCGCAGCACAGCCAGAATTACGGCCCGTGGTACGCCAGCGTGCCCGGACTGATTGTGATCGCGCCCTATGATGCCGCCGATGCCAAAGGCTTGCTCAAGGCGGCAATCCGCACCGAGGACCCGGTGGTCTTCCTCGAAAACGAACTGGTTTACGGGCGCAGCTTCGATGTGCCTGATATTGACGATTACGTGTTGCCGATCGGCAAGGCGCGCATCATGCGCGAAGGCAGCGATGTGACCATCGTCAGCTATTCGATCGGGGTCGGCTTTGCGCTCGAAGCTGCCGAACAACTTGCCGAAGATGGCATCGACGCCGAAGTGATCGATCTGCGCACGCTGCGCCCGCTCGACCGGCAGGCGATCCTGGACAGCCTGGCCAAGACCAATCGCCTGGTGATCGCGGAGGAAGGCTGGCCGACCTGCTCGATCGCTGCGGAAGTGATTGCGATCTGCATGGAGGAAGGCTTCGACCATCTCGATGCGCCGGTGCTGAGGGTCTGCAACGAAGATGTGCCGCTGCCCTATGCCGCAAACCTGGAGAAACTGGCGCTGATCGACGCATCGCGCATCGTCGCTGCGGCAAGAAAGGTTTGTTACCGCGATTGAGGCGCGGGCGGGGTGTGTGCCCCGCCCTTGCAGCGCACTTCGCCTCAGCTATTCTTCGAAGACGAAGATGGGCCGGCTATAGGTCATGTTCAGCGCATCGATATTGACCAGCGGCAGGAAATCCTCGCCGAGATAGGCAATCGCTATGTCCATTTCGGTGGCATCCTGAACCCTGCTGGTGCCGGCTTGGGTGACGGTAACCTGCAATTGGTCAGTCTCGAGCAGATAGGGCGCGCCAACCGCAATGCTGCGCGCGATCGCCTCTATCTCGATCGGCGAGACCTGATTCTCCTTCTGGTATTCGATCATCACGCGGCGCGCAGTATCGGAAGCGATCGAACGCAGCGAATTGTAGTTCTGCATGTAGATCGCGACATGAAAGACGCCGATCGTGGCAACGATGAGGACCGGCGCCAACAGCGCAAACTCGATAATGGTCGAGCCGCGCGCGTCGCGCAGGAATCGATTGAGGCGTGCCCTGATCGTCATGACAGCATCACAGTTCGAACAACATTGTAATTGATCGTCTCACCGATGCCGAATTCGGTCCAGACCGGCGTATAGCTGTCAGACATCCGCAGGCGGACATAATTGCTCACCACATCGTCCACACCGCAGCTCTCTTTTGTGCTGACGAGCGTCTCGCTGTCGTTGCAGCGATAGAACCTCGTCACCGTGATCTGCTCTTCGCTCAGGCCAACCGATTGTGCCAGGATCGCCTTGATCTTGTCTGCATCGGTCGCGGCACCGGTTGCTGCGGCGACAGCGATGATCTCTGCCTCCGCAGCGGCGGATTGCAGTTCATACTGGCGCGAAACGACCATGCTCGCCTCGAAAGTGCCAAACGACATCAGGATCAGCAACGGCAGCACGAGCGCCGTTTCGATCGCCATCGAACCCTGCGCGCTCGCGCGAAGATTGCCAATGAGGTTGCGCCAGCGGGAGATCATGCGACCATCCTCACCTTGCCACTGCTCGAACCGACCTCAGTCGCTTCATTCACCGGGCATAGCGTTTCGAGCTTGGCGCCGCCCTTGATATCGATGCGATAGGCCGAAACCAGAAGGCACTGCGAGCTGACGTCGGCGGTGCCGTTGATCGTCAACGTGCCGGAAGGCATGTAGATCAGTCCTTCGATCAGCGAGTTCGAGTTGCCGTTCATGATATGGCCGGGGCTGGGCGGATCGTTCTCGCGGTCTTCGAAGATCAGCATCCCCGCATAACGATCGACCATGTCCGGGTATCCGGCGTTGATCACATCGTTTGCGGTCATGGGTGACAGGCGGATCGAATTGTCGTTGCCATTACCGCCCAGCTTCACCCGCGCGCCGTTTTTCAGCACGAACATCACGCCGGTTCCCGTGACATTGTAGTTGGCGGAAAGATCCAGTTCGCCCCCGTCGATCACATAGACGCCCGATGCAAGCACCGTGGTGCAGGAAACCACAAGCGAGGAATAGGTGCCCGGCAGCAGCGAAGCCTGCCTGTTCGGGCCCTTGCCGGTGCAGTTATAGGTGCGGGGTGTATCGTTCGTCGGCGGCTCCAGATCGGAGTATATATCCGTTAGTCCCGAGGCATCCTCAACCACCAGGTGTTTGAGTTCTTCAGGAGCATCAACCTTGCCGCAAGCAACGATGATATCAGTCTCGACCGTTGCCGATCCGTCGACGCTAATGGCATCTTCGCTGCAGGAAAGCGCGGCGATGCCGCATTGCGCCTTGACCGACGCATTGCCGCCGATGATCGTCCCTTCGCCGTCCTTGGCGAGTGAGACGAGGCAGGCGCTGAAGTGGCCGCCTTCGGCGAAGGTGGCCTGGGCCGAAGCGGTTACGGTCACCCCATTACCCGTCAGAAAGCTTGAAAAGGGCAGTGTTCGGGTCGCGCTTGCCCGTACCAGCACACTGTTGTTGCTGCCGCCGGCGAAACTTGCCAGTGTGATCACGGGTTCCGATGCAAAATCAGAAATCACCACGAGATTGGCATCATATTCCTGTTTCGCGCGCTTTTCGTAGAAACCAGCCGAATCATCATTGGTGAGCGCCCATGCGCCAGCATAGGCGGCCTGGTCGACAGCCTGCTGCAGTTCGCGCTTCCACAGGTACCATTGCGCGGTATCGACAGCCAGGCCCGCACCGCCAATAAGGGCAGGGGTTCCCATCGCCACAAGAAGTACGGCGTTTCCGCGGGTATTTTTCCGCAGCTTCTGGAACAGCTTTTTCACTCTCATCATCGACGTACAACCTCGATTAAACCGGCCAGTCGCATGCACACTGACCGCAATCTTGTGACGTTAGTGCCCGAAATGAGTTAATGACTTTCTAAGGTTTGGCAGAAATTCCTACAAAACGTAGACTTATCCTGAATATTTAGTTGACGCCGCAGGCTGACAACGGGGTAACGCGAGCGATGCTGACAGAAGATCACGAGGCCCTGCCTCCCGATCAGCGCCTTGCGCTGTCTTATACAAGGCCTGATTTGCGGCCCGCGTTGGCCAGTTTCTTCGCGCTGGACCGCCGGTTTGGGCAGATCGTGGCCAAGACCAGCGAGCCGGTGATGGGGCAGATGCGGCTCGCCTGGTGGCGCGAACAGCTTGAAAAG
Source organism: Sphingomonadales bacterium BRH_c3 (assembly GCA_001515985.1). Lineage (GTDB taxonomy): Bacteria > Pseudomonadota > Alphaproteobacteria > Sphingomonadales > Sphingomonadaceae > Erythrobacter. Next base: position 42,405 of record LOET01000149.1, read on the forward strand.
CCGGTTGGCGATCGACCTGCGGGTGATTTTCTGCTCGACGCGGTCAGTCAATATTGGGCTGGTCAGGAAGAGGGGATGGTTTCGCTGGTCGATGGGTGGGAGGAATTGCTGGTGGTCGACAATTTGACGCACGCTGAGGCCAAACGTTTCTGCTCCAACCGCGCCCGCCCCCTTGCGCTGTTAGCTGCGCGTTGCGGCAGCGGGGCGGGTGTACGTGCACAGGCGGCGGGTGAACGCTGGGCCGCGGCCGACGCTGCGGTGCATGTCAGCAGCGATGAGG
>LOET01000150.1 GCA_001515985.1 Sphingomonadales bacterium BRH_c3
GAATATCCTCTGGGCTGGTTTCGACGCGGACAAGGATCACCTTGTCGCCGCGCGAAGCGAACTGTTCCGCCGTATCGGCATCGAGCACGATCTTGCCCGATGCCGCGCCCGGCGATGCGGGCAGGCCGCTGGTCAGCACATCACGCGGCGCATCGGGATCGAGCGTGGGGTGGAGCAATTGGTCGAGCGCCATCGGATCGACGCGCAGGATCGCGGTCTTCTCGTCGATCAGTCCCTCACCTGCCATGTCGACAGCCATCTTCAGCGCAGCCTTGGCGGTGCGCTTGCCGCTGCGGGTCTGCAGCATCCACAACTGGCCGCGCTCCACGGTGAATTCGATGTCCTGCATGTCCTTGTAGTGGCGTTCGAGCAGGTCGAACACACGGGCCAGCTCGGCATAGGCATCGGGCATCGCCTCTTCCATGCTCAGCGGCTTGGCGCCCGCCGCCTCGCGCGCCGCCTTGGTCAGATATTGCGGCGTGCGGATGCCCGCCACCACATCCTCGCCCTGGGCATTGATCAGATATTCGCCGTAATAGGCGCGCACGCCCGTCGAGGGATCGCGGGTGAAGGCAACGCCGGTGGCGCTGGTTTCGCCCATATTGCCGAACACCATCGCCTGGACATTCACGGCGGTGCCCCAGTCGCCGGGGATATCGTTGAGGCGGCGATAGACCTTGGCACGGTCCGAATCCCAGCTGTCGAACACGGCGCGGATCGCGCCCCACAGCTGCTCGGTCACATCCTGCGGGAAAGGATGCCCCAGCTCCTTTTCAGCCAGTGCCTTGTATTCGGCGACCAGTGCCTTCCACTCGCTCGCCTCCATCTCGGTATCGGCGTAATACCCCTTGTCTTCCTTGGCCACTTCAAGCGCTTCCTCGAACAACCCGTGATCGAGGCCCAGCACAACGTCAGAATACATCTGGATGAAGCGGCGATAGCTGTCCCAGGCAAAGCGTTCATCGCCCGATGCGCTGGCCAATCCTTCAACCGTGGCGTCATTGAGGCCGAGATTGAGCACTGTGTCCATCATGCCAGGCATTGAAACCCGCGCGCCCGATCGCACCGAAACCAGCAGCGGATCGGCAGCATCGCCGAATTTCTTGCCCACGGTTGCTTCGATATGCTTCAGCGCATCTGCCACTTGAGTACGCAATTCTTCGGAAAAATCCGCACCTTCCTGCAGGTACTTCACACATTCCTCGGTGGTGATGGTGAAGCCGGGAGGAACCGGCAGTCCGATGCTGGCCATTTCGGCAAGGTTTGCGCCCTTGCCGCCGGTGACGGTCTTGTCCTTCTGGCGCGGGTCGGAGTGATCCGCTGAGCCGCCGAATGTATAGACCGTCTTGTTCATTCTAATTCCTGTCTGCCTGAACCGATGGAACACATGGAACAGTGTCTTGACGTTAATTCCTCAACCTTCGATGCGGCTGAAGTCCGCCACCTGGTGCACCGCGCCGCGCAGGCGCGCTAGCAGGTCGAGGCGGGCTGCGCGCACATGCTTTTCTTCGGCGTTCACAATCACCTCTTCAAAGAACCGGTCGATCGGCGCGCGCAAACTGGCCAGGGCCGACATGGCGGCAGCGAAATCCTCGGCTTCGATCGCGGTCACGGCTTTGGGCTCGGCAGCGTCAAGCGCATCGATCAGCGCCTTTTCCGCATCTTCCAGCGTGTAGGAAAGCGGGGATAGCTGTTCCGCGTAGATTTCGCGCATCTGCGGATCGTCTACGTCTTCGAGCGGGTCTTCGTCGCCGGTTGATCTGATCTCGCCGCGCGACCCGTGCCAGTCTTCCTTTTTCAGGATATTCGCCGCGCGCTTGTATCCGGCGAGCAGATTGGCGCCGTCCTCGGTGGTGACGAAGGCCTGCAGCGCATTGACGCGGGCGAGCAGGCGGACGAGATCATCCTCGCCGCCAAGCGCAAACACAGCATCGATCAGATCGTGGCGGACACCGGCCTCCCGCTGCTGGACCTTGAGGCGGTCGATCACGAAGCCAATTACGTCATTGACGATGCCTTCCAGAACGGCCCTACCCTGCTTCTCTGCCGTGTCCGGTTCAAGGCGACGCGTGAAAGTTTCGCCATAGATACGTTCAAAAATAGCAAAGGCATCGGTGTCAGGTGCGAAGACAGGCTGTTTTGCAAAAATTGTCGCAAGCGAAGCGCGAAGTGAATTCTTTGAGATCAACGCGACAATGGCAAGAACAGCTCTGCGAAGTGCAAATGGGTCTTTTGAGCCGGTGGGCTTCTCTTCAATCCCGAAAAAAGCTGAAAGCGTATCCAGCTTGTCCGCCAGGCTCACCGCCACAGTCACGGGAGCCGTTGGGACTTCATCGCCCTGCCCGACCGGCTTGTAGTGATCGCGGATCGCGTCGGCGACTGCATCGGGCAATCCCTCGGCACGGGCGTAATATCCGCCCATCAGGCCCTGCAATTCGGGGAATTCGCCGACCATTTCCGTGACGAGATCGGCCTTGCACAGGCGCGCGGCCTGTTCGGCGAGGTCCGGATCGGCCTTGACGATACCTTCCTCGCAAAGCCAGCGCGCGAGTTTGGCCACGCGCTCGACCTTGTCGGCGACCGTGCCCAGCTTCTCGTGGAAAGTGATCCGTTCCAGCTTCTTCGCATGTTCAGCGAGCGGCGTCTTTTGATCCTGCTCCCAGAAGAAGCGCGCATCGGAAAGCCGCGCGGCGAGCACCTTGCGGTTGCCGTCAACCACTACTGCCGGGTCTTCCGCATCAATATTGGCGGTGCAGATAAAGGCGTTGGCCAAAACCGCCCCCTCTCCCAACCCTCTCCCCTCAAGGGGAGAAGGCTTGCGACACACGAAATACTTCTGGTTCACCCGCGCGGTGAGCTGGATCACTTCAGGCGGGACATCGAGGAAAGCCTCATCGAAACGCCCAAGCAGCGGCACCGGCCATTCGGTGAGCCCCGCGTTCTCGATCACCAGCCCCTCATCCTCGACCAGCACCAGCCCGGCATCCGCCGCGACCGTTGCCGCACCCTCGCGGATCAGCGCGGCGCGTTCCTCATGGTCGACGATAACATGGCAGGCGCGCAGTTTCCCCTGATAGTCGTCCACACCGCCAATGGTAATCTCGCCGGGGCAATGAAAACGGTGGCCCCTGGTGGCATAGCCGCTGGCGATCCCGTCAATCTCGCAATCGACCAGCTCCTCGCCCAATATCGCGACGATGCCCGAAAGCGGGCGCACCCAGCGCAGGCTCTCCGTGCTGAGCGAAGGAGCGCCCCAGCGCATCGATTTGGGCCAGGCGAAATCGCGGATAATGGCGGGGATCGCTTCGGCGAGCAGGTCCTTCGTCGCCCTGCCCGGCTTTTCGATCACGGCAAACCATGTGTTGCGGCCCTTTACGTCGCGCAGTTCCAGCTGCTCGCGGGTGACGCCGTTCTTGCGGCAGAAGCCGTCGATCGCGGCATCGGGCGCGCCTTCGGGCGGCCCTTTGGCTTCCTCGCTCACCGCTTCGGTGGCTTCCGGCAGGTCGCGCGCGATCAGCGCGAGCCGGCGCGGGGTTGACCAGACGGTGATCTCACCAACAGTAACGCCAGCGGCTTCCAACTCACGGCGGAACAGCTTTTCCAGCTCGGCGCGCGCACCGGCCTGCATCCGCGCCGGGATTTCTTCGCAGCGCAGTTCGAGGAGGAAGTCAGGCATTGGCCCACCCCCCGTCATTGCGAGGAGCCGAAGGCGACGCGGCAATCCAACGCACAGGTCCATGGATTGCTTCGCTACGCTCGCAATGACGTGCGCCAGATTCGAAGGCTACCGAACTCATGCCGACCACTCCGGATATTTCTCGGCCCAGATCGGCGCTTCCTTGGCCATGTGCGCTTCGCAGCTGCCCCGCGCGAGATCGCGCACCCTGCCCATGTAGCTGGCGCGTTCCTGCACGCTGATCACGCCGCGCGCCTGAAGCAGGTTGAAGATGTGGCTCGCCTCGATCGCCTGCTCATAGGCGGCAATGGGCAAATCGTTGGCGAGGCAGTTGCGGCATTCCGCCTCCGCCTTGCCAAACAGGTCGAACAGGGCATCGGTATCGGCGACCTCGAAGTTCCACTTCGACATCTGGCGTTCGTTTTCGAGGAACACATCGCCATAGGTAACGCCCTGCGAGTTGAAGGCCAGGTCGAACACATTGTCGACGCCCTGGATATACATCGCGAGGCGTTCGAGCCCGTAGGTCAGCTCGCCCGCCACCGGCTTGCAATCGAACCCGCCCATCTGCTGGAAATAGGTGAACTGGGTCACCTCCATCCCGTCGCACCATACCTCCCAGCCCAGCCCCCAGGCGCCCAGCGTGGGCGATTCCCAGTCGTCCTCGACGAAGCGGATATCGTGCTTCAGCGGATCGATGCCGATTACTTCGAGGCTCTTTAGATAGAGCTCCTGCAAATCGGGCGGGCTTGGTTTCAGGATCACCTGATATTGGTAGTAATGCTGAAGCCGGTTGGGGTTTTCGCCATAGCGCCCGTCAGTCGGGCGGCGGCAGGGCTGGACAAAGGCGGCGTTCCAGGGCTGCGGCCCCAATGCGCGCAGCGTTGTGGCGGTGTGAAAAGTACCCGCGCCCATGCGCATGTCATAGGGTTGCAGGATGACACAGCCTTGCGCGCTCCAGTAATCGTGGAGCGCAAGGATCATGTCCTGGAAAGACGCCTGCGGATTGCGTGTGGCCGGTTGAGCACTCATGGGCAGCGCCCATGGCTCATGCCCTGCCCACCGTCAATGCCGCATCGCAGCATCTGCGGCGATGGAAATCGTCCGTTGCCAATAAAAGCAAACGCCGCATCAATCCTTTTCATTGAGTGTTCAGTCATCCTGCGGCTATCACCTATCGCATCGATCGATCGCAACAGGAATATCAATCAATGACGGCAATCATCCGCAGGATCGCTTTAGCCATGGGGGCAGCCACCACGCTGCTGGCCGCACCGGCTGTGGCGCAAGAAGAAGCGAGCGCGGCGGCGGCATCAGGTGCAGTTCCCGTGGCCGAAAGCCCGTTTGCGGGCCCGGCCCTATGGAAGGTGGCGGATGAAGATACCACGATCTACCTGTTCGGCACCGTCCATGCGCTGCCCAGCAATGTCGAATGGTATTCCAGCGCGATCGAGAATGCACTGGCGTCGGCCGACAGCATAGTCACCGAGATCAAGATTACCCCGAACATGGCCGCCCAAATGCAGCAATTGGTGATGAGCAAAGGCGTGCTTCCCGAAGGGACTACGCTGCGCAGCCTGCTGAACGAGGAGCAAAATGCGTCCTACGAGGCGGCGATGGGGCAGCTTGGCGTTCCGGCGGCGGCGTTCGATCGGTTCGAACCGTGGTATGCCGGGATGATGATGACCATGCTGCCCTTGTTGCAACAAGGGTATTCACCCGATGCCGGCGTGGAAAAGGTCATTCTGGCCAAAGCGGGTGAAAAGGAACAGCAGGCGCTGGAAACGATCGAATTCCAGATCGGCATCTTTGATGGCCTGCCACAGGCATCGCAGGTCAAATTCCTGATCGAAGCAGCCGACGGGATCGACGAAATCAAGCCGATGCTCGACAGGATGGTGGCCGAATGGATCAAAGGTGATGCCGAAGCGCTGGCGGCCCTCATGAATGAAGGCCTGACCGATCCCGACATTGCCGAAGCGCTGCTCTATTCGCGCAACCGCAGCTGGGCACAATGGATTGACGAGCGGCTCGACACGCCCGGTTCGGTATTTGTAGCGGTGGGTGCCGGTCACCTTGCCGGCGAGCAAAGCGTGCAGGATGCGCTCAAGGCTCGCGATGTCGAGGTAGTGAGGATCCAGTGATCTGGCGAGCGGCCTTTGCTGCGCTGGCGGCGCTGGTTCTGGCGGGTTGCCAGCAGGACAATGCGCCGATTGATGATGGATCGCAGGCATCGCCCCTGCTCTATCGGGTTTCCGTCGGATCGGGCGAGCCGCAGGCTTGGCTGTTCGGTACGATCCATTCGCTGCCAAGCCGTACCCAATGGCGCACCCCGGAACTCGAAACAGCAATTGCCGATGCCGGCATGCTGATGGTGGAAATTGCAGCGCTGGAAAACGAACCCGGGATTCGCGCAATCTATTCGCGGCTGGCGACCACGCCCGGGCAACCCGATGTGGGGCTGAAAGTGCCGGCAAGCCACCGCCCCAGACTGTTCAGCATGATTCACGAATCCGGCTTCACCCCGGGCGAAATGTCCGGCACGGAAACCTGGGCAGTGGCGCTGCTGCTGGCGCAATTGGGCGATACGGGCGAATCCGCCAATGGCGCTGATCGCGCAATCATCCGCGAGTTTCTGGGCAGGGAAATCGCCGAATTCGAAGGCGCCGAAAAGCAGCTGGGCATCTTCGACAGCCTTCCCGAAAGCGAGCAGCGTGATCTTCTGACTGGAGTGATCGACGATTTCGACCGGCACCGGAAGGACCCCGGCGAATTGCGGCGTGCCTGGCTGGCCGGGGATGAAGCGGCACTGGTCAAGGCTACGGAAAGCGGCATTCTGGCCGATCCGGAGCTGCGCGCGGCACTGTTGACTGATCGAAACCGCGACTGGATCGGGCAATTGCTTCCCGAAATCGAGCGCGGTCGCAAACCGATGGTGGCAGTGGGCGCGGCACACCTTGTGGGGCCTGACGGGCTGGCCGCCATGTTGCGCCAGCGCGGCTACAAGGTCACCCGCGTTCAATAGCGAGAGAGCTTGCCATCCGGCTTCAAGCACCCTAAAGGGCCGCCCTTCGGCGTCATGGTCATCCCTGGAGGCGTGGCGCGCGAAGTGAACCAAGCAAGCAATTCGAAAGGTAAGTGACATGAGCGATGCTCTGACCCTGCCGGCCGAAGCGCGCGAACGGGCTGGCAAGGGAGCCTCCCGTGCATTGCGTCGCGATGGCCGTGTACCCGCTGTGATTTACGGCGGAAAAGAAGAACCCGTGATGATCCACGTCGAGGCGAAGGAACTGGCCCGCCAGCTGGGCACCGGCCACTTCATGAACTCGATTGTCGAAATCGACCTTGGCGGCAAGCGCATCCGCACCCTGCCCAAGGACGTGGCGCTCCATCCGGTCACCGATCGCCCGGAACATGCCGATTTCCTGCGCATGACCAAAGGCGGCAAGATCGAAGTTTCGGTTCCGGTCGTGTTCACCAATGAAGAAGCATCGCCCGGACTCAAGAAGGGCGGCGTGCTCAATGTTGTGCGTCACGAAATTGAGCTGATCTGCGAGAACGACAAGATCCCCGGCGAGATCGTGATCGACGTCACCGGCAAGGAAGTGGGCGATTCGATCCACATCAGCGAAGTCAATCTGCCCGAAGGCAGCGAGAGCGCGATCACCGATCGTGACTTCACCATCGCCACGCTGGTCGCTCCGTCTGCGCTCAAGAAGGCCGAAGGTGCCGAATCTGACGCTGAGGAAGAAGTTGCGGCTGACGAAGTTGAAGCCACTGAACAGGGCGGCGACGAAGCAGAAGAAGCTGAAGGCGAAGCCGAGTAAGCCACGCTCCGCAGCAACGCGAAATCACCAAGGCGCCGGGGTTCGAAAGAGCCCTGGCGTTTTGCTTTTCGGAAAAGCGGCCTTAGCCGCGCGTCCAGCCTTTGGACGCCATGCAGTCTGTCATGGCATCATGGCGCGCCACTTCACCATCTATGCCGGCAGTGGAACTTTCGCAGGCGGCTTTTGCCTCACCAAAGGGAGTGGCACCCTGCCCCGACCAGCCCGGTTCGGTGGTTGCACATGCCGTCAGGGCAAGCAGCGCCATAGAGGCGAAAACGACATTGAACTTCATTGGCGATCATCCCTGAAATATTGCCAGGCCCAGTTACATTCCGGATGAAGCCACAACAATCGTAATTCGCAAGCGTAGTTTGCATTTTGCGAGCTTATGCTAGGGCGCCCAGATGCAGATTTGGGTTGGCCTTGGAAATCCCGGACCGGGTTATGCGATGCACCGGCACAATGTCGGTTTCATGGCCGTGGATGTCATCGCCGACATGCATGGATTCGGCCCGGTGCAGAAGAAGTTTCAAGGATGGGTGCAGGAAGGCCGCATTGGCACGCACAAGATCCTGGTGCTGAAGCCCGCGACCTTCATGAACGAGAGCGGGCGCTGCGTGGGTGAAGCGCTGCGCTTCTACAAGCTCGGTACCGATGCCCTCACAGTGTTTCATGACGAGCTCGACCTGGCGCCGTTCAAGGTCAAGGTGAAGCAGGGCGGCGGCACGGCGGGGCATAATGGTTTGCGCTCGATCGACCAGCATCTCGGAGCCGATTTCCGCCGTGTGCGGATCGGGATCGGTCACCCCGGCCACAAGGACCGCGTCACCGGCCATGTGCTGGGCAATTATGCCAAGAGCGAGCTGGACGAGCTTGCCCATATGCTTGGTGCCATCGCGGCGGAGGCTGAATGGCTTGCCAGCGGCGACGATGCCCGCTTTATGAGCGACTTGGCGTTGCGTTTGCAGGATTGACACTCACCCACCCGTCCGTCTTACTGTATTAGTATGATAATACTGAAAGGTCGGGCAATGGGTTATGTTCAAGGAGTAGTCACCGGGGCGGCGCTGGCAGGTATGGCGGTTGCATTGGCCGCCGCAGCCAAACCGCCAGCGGGCAAAGTGCTGAATGTCGAGCGCATCAACATTCGCGAATCCGACGGAACGCTGCGCATGGTCATTTCGAACCGCGACAGCTTTCCTGGCTCATTCTACCATGGCAAGGAAATCGACCGCCCTGACCGCAGGCATCCGGCCGGGATCTTGTTTCTCAATGACGAGGGAACAGAAAACGGGGGCTTGATCTGGGCTGGAAAGACCAGAGATGGCAAGATCGATGCAGGTGCCAGCCTGACCTTCGATCGCTACGAGAATGACCAGACGATCCAACTGCTACAAAGGGACGGCGGAGATCGCGATCTCGCCGCGCTGATCATAAGCGATCGCCCCGCGGAGTCGCTTTATGAGATGGAAGGCGGAAATCCGAAGCTTCGCGAAGCCCCGCAGTCTGGAGCACCGAGGATGTTCATTGGCAAATCGATGGATCGCGCCTCGGTGGTCATGCTTCAGGATGCATCCGGCGTGCCGCGGCTGATGCTCAAGGTCGATCCGGACGGCAAGGCCGCGATCGAATTTCTCGACGCGCAGGGCAAGGTTGTCCGATCCCTGAAACCCGATGGCTAAACAGTCGGCGGAGGCTGAATGGCTTGCCAGCGGCGACGATGCGCGGTTCATGAGCGACATTGCCTTGCGCATGCAGGGATAGACCTGCCATCCTGTGCGTTATGGGTTCCAAGGAGCTTTTTGCCATGCCTCATATCAATCGCCGCTCACTGCTTGCCGGGGCCGCAGCCACCGGCGCCTTTGCCGCCACCGCTTCCTTCGCGCAGCCCGATCAGGTTGCTGCCGAACCGGGCCTGTCAGGCAAGTCGATCCTGATCACCGGATGCTCATCGGGTTTCGGGCGGCTGGGGGCGGAACATTATGCCCGCCTTGGCGCGCGCGTATTCGCTACAATGCGGGGCCTCCCCCGCCCCGAGGCGGACGAATTGCGCCAGCTGGCAGCGGACGCAAAGCTCGACCTGCACGTTATCGAGATTGACGTGACTTCCGACGAGCAGGTCGTGGCCGGCGTCGCCGAGGCCGAGCGGATCAATGGCGGCCCAATTGATGTCCTGATCAACAACGCCGGAGTCGGCTATGCCGGTCCGATCGAGCTGCAGGACATGATCGCAACCCAGCTGATCTTCGACACCAACGTCTATGGCCCGCACCGCATGGCGCGCGCGGTGCTGCCCGGAATGCGTGCAGCGAAAAGCGGGCTGGTGTTCAACATCTCCTCGCAGCTTGGGCGGGTAATCGTGCCTTCCTCAGGCCACTATTCGCCCACCAAGTTCGCGCTGGAAGCCATGAGCGAAGCGATGGCCTACGAACTCGTGCCGCACGGTGTGGAGGTATGCGTGATTCAACCCGGCGGCTATCCCACCAAGGTGTGGGTCAACCGCAACCAGCTGGCGAGCGAGCTCAAGGACCGGCTGACGCCCGAACAGGCCGCCGCCTATCCCGCGCTGGTTGACCGCATGGGCAAGGAAGACGGCACCCGCCGCACCGCCGACCCGATGGACGTTCCCCATGCCATAGCAGGGATCATCGCCATGCCTGCGGGCACCCGCCCGCTGCGCCGCGCTGTGCATCCCGGCGCCAAGCCGCAGGAAGCGATAAACAAGGTGAGTGCGGAAACGCAGGTCGCCATGCTGGGCAATTCACCCTTCGGCCCATGGGTGAAGGCGGTGCACAACGTCTGAAGCTCTGGCCATTGGCACCTTCGCCCGCTAAGGCGCGCTCCAACATTCTATTCCGGAGTTTTCGATGGGTTTCCGTTGCGGGATTGTGGGCCTGCCCAATGTTGGCAAGTCCACCCTATTCAATGCATTGACCGAGACGCAGGCTGCGCAGGCCGCGAACTATCCTTTCTGCACGATCGAGCCCAACGTTGGCCAGGTTTCCGTGCCTGACGAGCGACTGGACAAGATCGCCGCGATTGCGGGTTCGGCCAAGGTGATCCCCACCCAGCTCGCTTTCGTCGATATCGCAGGCCTGGTGAAAGGCGCGAGCAAGGGCGAAGGCCTGGGCAACCAGTTCCTGGGCAATATCCGCGAGGTTGACGCGATCGTTCATGTGCTGCGCTGCTTCGAGGATGACGACATTCAGCATGTTGCCAACAGGGTCGATCCGCTGGCCGATGCCGAAGTGGTCGAGACCGAACTGATGCTGGCTGACCTTGAAAGCCTTGAAAAGCGCGTGCCCGCCGCAGCCAAGCGCGCGACCGGCGGCGACAAGGAAGCCAAGCTGATGGCTTCGGTGCTCGGGCAAGCTCTCGACCTGCTGCGCGAGGGCAAGCCCGCGCGGCTGACCGAACCCAAGGATGATGAAGAAGCGCGCATCTTCCGCCAGGCGCAGCTGCTCACCGCCAAACCCGTGCTTTACGTATGCAACGTGGCAGAGGAAGACGCGGCAGAAGGCAATGCGATGTCTGCCACGGTGTTCGACAAGGCCAGGGCCGAAGGTGCACAGGCCGTGGTCGTTTCCGCCGCCATCGAGGCCGAACTGGTCACGATGGATGAAGGAGACCGCGCCGAATATCTCGCCGAGCTGGGCCTGAGCGAAAGCGGCCTCGCCCGCGTGATCCGCGCCGGATATGAACTGCTGGGCCTCAAGACCTTCTTCACCTGCGGCCCCAAGGAGGCGCGCGCATGGACCTTTCCGGCGGGCGCCAAGGCGCCGCAAGCGGCGGGCGAAATTCACAGTGATTTCGAAAAGGGCTTCATCCGCGCAGAGACCATCGCCTATGACGACTATGTCGCGCTGGGCGGAGAATCCGGTGCCAAGGAAGCCGGCAAGCTGCGCCAGGAAGGCAAGGAATACGTCGTGCAGGACGGTGATGTGCTGCACTTCAAGTTCAATGTTTGATCCGGGGAGTTAGGGCAATGCAGATATGGGCAAGGTTCGCTGCGCTGTGGATGGCGGGCTTGCTTTCGGCGTGCGCCCCGCAATTGGCGCAGGCCCCTGCCCCGGCCTCAAGCGCGGCGATCCACGCGGATCAGCGCGCGCCGGTCACCATCCTTGTCTCGATCGACGGTTTCCATCCCGATTATCTTGACCGCGGCCTCACCCCGGCGCTGGATGCGCTGGCTGCAACCGGTGCCAGCGCGGCGATGCGCCCCTCCTTTCCCACCAAGACCTTTCCCAATCACTGGACGCTTGTGACGGGGCTGGTGCCTGACAAGCACGGCATCACCGCCAACAAGATGGAAGATCACCGCCGACCAGGCGAAGTCTTCACCATGGCCACGGTCGATCCGTGGTGGTGGAGCGAGGCCAAACCCCTGTGGGTAGAGGCCGAGCAGGCCGGTGTGCGAAGCGCCGCAATGTTCTGGCCCGGATCGGCTGTGCCATGGGGCGGCACCATGCGCGGTTGGGGCCCGGTGGATGACGGCATAATGGCGCAGGACTGGCAGGCGTTCAGCATGCAGGTGAGCAACACCCAGCGGGTCAACAGCGTGCTCGATTGGCTGCGCCGCCCGGCCAATATCCGCCCGCGCTTCGTGACGCTCTATTTCGACACGATCGACACAGCCGGGCACGATGGCGGCCCGGAGAGCGAAGAGGTTCACGCTGCGCTACGCAATGTCGATAGCCATATCGCCATGCTGATCGCGGGGTTGGCCGATCTGGGGCAACCGGCCAATCTGGTGATTGTATCCGATCACGGCATGGCGCCGACCAGCAGCGAGCGAGTGATCGCGATCGAGGAAATTGTCGATCCCTCGCTCTATCGCATGGTCGAAAGCGGTGCCTATGCGACCTTCGAAGCCACCGATGGCAATACTGCGGCGCTCGAAAAGTTGCTGCTCGCCGCGCATGATCGCATGAGCTGCTGGCGCAAGGAAGAAATTCCCGCGCGGTTCAGCTATGGCACGCACAGCCGCATCCCGCCCTATTTCTGCCTGCCGGAAACCGGATGGACCATAACCGCCTCGCGCCCTGCAGGCGAATGGAGCGGCGGGAACCATGGCTATGACCATGAGGCGCCGGAAATGCGCGCGCTGTTCATCGCCAATGGCCCTGCCTTCCGCAGCGGCGTGAAGCTTGAGACTTTCGACAATACGGCAGTGGCCCCTCTATTACGCCAGTTGCTGAATTTGCCCGGTTCTGCTCCATCACAGCCTGCGCTGGCGCCTTTGCGCCCCGCACTTGCCATGGATGAATGACACAGCGGAACGCCGGACATGATCTATTTCGAAGACCTGCAAATCGGCGCAAAGCAAAGCTTTGGCCGCTATGAGGTGACGCGCGAGGAAGTGCTCGAATTCGCACGTAAATATGATCCACAGCCCTTTCACCTCGATGACGAGGCTGCGGCGAAGACCCATTTCGGCAGGCTTTCAGCCAGCGGTTGGCATACCTGTGCCATGACCATGGCGATGATGGTCGAGAATATGAAGAGCACGAAACAGGCCGGGCTCGGCTCGCCGGGTGTCGACAACCTCCAGTGGAAGAAGCCGGTCTATCCGGGCGACATGTTGCGTGTGGAGTCCGAGATCATCGAGAAGCGCCGCAGCAAGTCTCGGCCCGAAATGGGCATCTTCAAGAGCCGCGCGAAGGTGTTCAACCAAAACGATGAGATCGTGCTGGAAATGACCTCGAACGGGCTGATCTCGGTGCGGGAGCCGGATGCGCCGATTTAGAGATGACAGTCAGGAGTTGGGTCGGAAGTTGGCGTCGGTGTGCAATTCTTCTCCTCGTCATTCCCGCGAAAGCGGGAATCCACTATCAACTCGTTGATGTTCAAAGACTTCTAACCGACTATTTGCCTGTTTGCATAAGGCTATAACGGCACGCTCTACCAAGGGGTGACGCCACCTTTACTCCGACGCATCGCCCAGCATCGGAACGGCACATTCGAGGGCTTTTCGAGCAAGTATGGCGTGCGCAAGCTCGTCTGGTTCGAGCAGCATTCGACGATAGAACGGGCGATCCTGCGCGAGAAGCAGATCAAGAAGTGGCGCCGCGCATGGAAGATCGAATTGATCGAGGCGGGAAACCCGAGATGGCGCGACCTCGCCGAAGAATTCGGGTTTGAGCCCTTGCTCCGGAATGGATTCCCGCTTTCGCGGGAATGGCGAGTTGCAGGCGTCCCGCGAACTTTCCCGATTTTCAAACGTGATATGCCTGCAATTGGGTGGGAAGAAGACATTGCGAATTTCGCAGGCGCTGATAGGCTCTCGATCATGTTCGAACTGCTCCTCATACTGGCAGGCTCGTTTTTCGTGATCTTTCCGCAGTGGAAGGAACGTCGCTCCGCCAGACGGCTAGAAGAGCTAAAGTCAGGTGCTCCAGAGGCATTCTTCGAAGAGAGGCGAGCACTTGAAGCCTACCCATCTCGGGGTGGCTGGCCAGTCCGACTGCTGGGAAGCGCAATAGTCATCTTTTCTGTCGCTAGTTTGGTGTTGCGTCACGCTAATTAAACGTCCGCATTTGGGTCGTTAGCCGACATTCCCACTTCAATGCCGCCCGAACAGCTTTTCGACGTCTTCCAAGCTGAGCTTGACCCAGGTCGGGCGGCCGTGATTGCATTGGCCTGATCGCGGAGTGCGCTCCATCTCGCGCAGCAAAGCATTCATTTCCTCGACCCGCAAAACCCGCCCCGCCCTAACCGATCCGTGGCAGGCCATGGTGGCGAGCACATGTTCGAGCTTTTCCTCCAGCAGCAAAGCCTGCCCGTGCTTGGCGATATCGTCGGCCAGATCGGTCAGCAGCGCCTGCGGATCGCCCTTGCGCAGGGCATGCGGCATTGCGCGCACCAGCATGGCGGCGGGGCCGAAGCGCTCGATCACCAGGCCGAACTTGGCAAAGCCATCGGCCGCTTCCTCCAATCGGTCGCAATCGACCTCGTCCAGCTCGACCAC
>LOET01000151.1 GCA_001515985.1 Sphingomonadales bacterium BRH_c3
CCGCCACCGGCACCGACACCGGCGGCTCGATTCGCCAGCCCGCTGCCTTCACCGGCATTTGCGGGATCAAGCCCACCTATGGCCGTTGCAGCCGCTGGGGCGTCGTCGCCTTTGCCAGCAGCCTCGATCAGGCCGGGCCGATGGCGCGCAGCGTCGAGGATTGCGCGATCATGCTCGAGGCGATGGCGGGCTTCGATCCCAAGGATGCGACCAGCCTGGACCTGCCGGTGCCCGCATGGGAAGCCGAGCTCAATGCCGATCTCAGGGGCAAGAAAGTGGGCATTCCGCGCGAATACCGTATGGACGGCACCGACGAGGCGATCCTGAAAAGCTGGGACCAGGGCAAGGAATGGCTGCGCGATGCGGGGGCGGAGATCGTCGACATCAGCCTGCCGCACACGAAGTACGCACTGCCCGCCTATTACATCATTGCCCCCGCCGAAGCCTCCAGCAACCTCGCGCGCTATGACGGGGTGCGTTACGGCCTGCGCGAACTGCCCGAAGGCGCCGGTCTGCAGGACATGTATGCCGCCACTCGCGCTGCCGGCTTTGGTGACGAGGTCAAGCGCCGCATCCTGATCGGCACCTATGTGCTTTCGGCAGGCTTCTATGACGCCTATTACAATCAGGCGCAGAAGGTGCGGGCACTGGTCGCGCGCGATTTTGAGCGTGCATGGGCGGAATGCGACGTGATCCTGGCGCCGACCACGCCGACGGCTTCCTTCCCGCTGAACTCGCTCAATGACGATCCGCTGACGATGTATTTGAACGATGTGTTCGCGGTGCCTGCTTCGCTCGCGGGGCTTCCGGCGATGAGCGTTCCCGCCATGCTGACCGATGACGGGCTGCCGCTGGGCTTGCAGATCGTGGGCAAGCCGTTTGACGAACAGGGCGTGCTCAATGCGGGCCTCGCGATTCAGCAGCGTGCGGGCTTCAGCGCGAAGCCGGAGAAGTGGTGGTGAGTGCCGATCCCGCCCTGACAATTGCCGGGGTGGCAATCGCGCTCGCGGTGCCGCTGACCTTCATGGTCGCCAATTACATACGCAAGAACGTCGAGCATGGCGAAGCGCGGTTCGGGCCGGATGGCAAGGTAATTTCGGACGAAATGAAGCGTGACGAGGAATGACTACGTTTGAGTGGGCAGCTATTGGTTTGATGGTTTTCGGGATGGTCATTCCATTCTGGATTGTGACCATCCTTACTTTAATTGTCGCTGATCAAACCCGCAAAATGACCAAGCCACCGTCTCGACCAATAAAGGTTCATGATTACACAAAGCTGATGGTCGCCATAGATGACCTCATACACAGTGATGGCACAGGGACATTCAATGGGCCTGCACTGCAAATCTATCTTCGAGAGATGAAGCACTATCCTGAATACAAGGACACGAGCTTGCTCTATCTCGAAGAACTGTCAATTTCCGGTACCAAAAAATGGTCGGTGATCTGCAGGACCGAGCAAAAGGCCGTTGAAGAGTATTTGTTGGGGCTAGAAAATGACTAATTACCGCATCCAGGGCGCAACCGGCGAATGGGAGGTCGTGATCGGCCTTGAGGTCCACGCGCAGGTGACATCGCACTCCAAGCTGTTCAGCGGGGCCTCGACCGAATTCGGGGCGGAGCCGAACAGCCAGGTGAGCCTGGTCGACGCGGCCATGCCCGGCATGCTGCCTGTGCCCAACCGCGAATGCATCCGCCAGGCCGTGCGCACCGGCATGGCGATCGAGGCGCAGATCAACAAGTGGAGCCGGTTCGACCGCAAGAACTACTTCTATGCCGATCTGCCGCAGGGCTACCAGATCAGCCAGCTCTATCACCCGCTGGTGGGCGAAGGGCAGCTGCTGATCGAAGCGGACGAGAAGGCGGGGATCGCCACTGACAAGGTGATCGGGATCGAGCGTATCCATGTGGAGCAGGATGCGGGCAAGCTGATGCATGACCAGCACCCGACCATGTCTTACGTCGATCTCAACCGCTGCGGCGTGGCGCTGATGGAAATCGTCTCCAAGCCCGACATGCGCTCTCCTGCCGAGGCGGGCGCTTACGTGCGCAAGCTGCGCAGCATCCTGCGCTATGTCGGCAGCTGCGACGGCAATATGGAAGAAGGCAGCATGCGCGCGGACGTCAACGTTTCCGTGCGCCGCCCGGGCGAAGA
The DNA here is from genome assembly GCA_001515985.1 of Sphingomonadales bacterium BRH_c3. Lineage (GTDB taxonomy): Bacteria > Pseudomonadota > Alphaproteobacteria > Sphingomonadales > Sphingomonadaceae > Erythrobacter. Next base: position 2,158 of record LOET01000151.1, read on the forward strand.
ATTCGGCACGCGGACCGAGACGAAGAACGTCAACTCGGTGCGCTTCGTGATGCAGGTGATCGAATATGAGGCGAACCGCCAGGTCGATTTGATCGAAAGCGGCGGCAAGGTGGAACAGGAAACCCGCCTGTTTGACGTGGCAAGCGGCACCACGCGGACCATGCGCAGCAAGGAAGATGCGCATGACTATCGCTATTTCCCCGATCCGGACCTGCTGCCGCTCGAACTCGAGCAGGGTTTTCTTGAGGAATGCCGTGCCTCGCTGCCCGAACTGCCCGATGCCAAGCGCCGCCGCTATGTCAACGAGCTGGGGCTGAGCGAATATAATGCACGCGAATTGACCGCCGAAGTCGAAACCTTCGCCCGCTTCGAAACGCTGCTTAGCGCAACCGCCAGCGCCATCGGCAAGGGTGAGGCAGCAGTCGCCACTCAGGTCGCCAATTGGGCGCTCTCGGTCGCTCCGGGCGTGATCAATGCGCTGGGCGACGAGGCTGATCTGGCCCATGCTACCGCCGCGCGCCAGGCTGCAATCCTCAAGCTGCAGGATGCGGGCGAGATTTCGGGCGGCCAGGCCAAGGAAATCTTCGAGATCGTGCTAAGGGAAGGGCGCGATCCGGCCGAAATCGCCGATACCGAGGGCCTGAAGCAGGTCAGCGATACCGGCGCGATCGAAGCCGCGATTGACGGCATCATCGCCGCCAACATGGACAAGGTCGAGGAATATCGCGGCGGCAAGGACAAGCTGTTCGGCTTCTTCGTCGGCCAGACGATGAAGGCGATGCAGGGCAAGGCCAATCCGGCGGTGGTGAACCAGATCCTGAAGGACAAGCTCGGCTGATCCAGCCGTGACCTCCATCGTCCTGATCCAGCCGGAAATCCCCGGCAACACCGGGGCAATCGGGCGCACATGCGTGGCGCTGGATATGGAGCTTGTGCTGATCCACCCGCTCGGTTTCGATATTTCGGACAAGCGGGTGAAGCGTTCGGGCCTCGATTACTGGCCGCACATAAGGCTGGTGGAGTTCGCCAGCTGGGATGCGTTCATCGCGGAACGAAAGCCACGCGAAAACCAGCTGTTCCTGTTCGAGGAATATGCCCCGCGCACATTCTACGAACCCGAATATCCGGCGGACGCCTATCTGGTGTTCGGGCGCGAGACCAAGGGCATCCCGCCAGAGATCGTGGAGGTACACCGCGCGCAGATGGTGAGCCTGCCAATGCGCTCTGACAAGGTGCGCTCGCTCAATTTGGCCAATACTGTGGCGGCGGCGGCCTATCAGGCGCTGCGCAATCATTTACCCCATTAGGAACAGGGCGGGCCGGACCCGGATACGAAAAGCCGCCGGAGCGCTAACCCCGGCGGCCTTTGCTTGCTCCGAATATGATCGAGTTTAAGCGCGCGTGCCCGTGAGGGGCATCGCGCCGAATGCGCCGGCATTGACGCTGCCGGTCAGCGCATCGCCATCGATCGTTGCGGTGCAGTCAAGCGTCATCGGCATGGGTACCACCATCTGCATCTTCCAGGAGATGGTGTTGCCATCGACCGTGCCATTCTCAATGTCCATGCTGCCCATTGCGCCGGCCATATTGCCGCTGAAAGTGCCATCGCCATTGTCATTGACGGTCAGCGTTCCGCTCTGGTCGCCCATCGGGCTTTTGACGGTGGTATTGTAAGTTCCGGCTACGGACATGGGGTTCTCCTATAAACTGGTTGCCCGGCAAACGCCTCCGGGCGGGGCATATGATATTGTTTACACGCGTGTCAGTTGGACTCAACCACATATCGCTGTTTGGCATTGGCCAGCGCGTCCTCGCGCCAGAAATGCACCGGTTTGAGCTTGTGCTGCACGAATAGTTCCATCTGGTCGGTGTGGTGCGGGCTGCCGGGCCGCGAGATCGCCGCGCCAAACGGCTGGACCGATTGTGAACGCACACGCTCGCCGGATCGCCATTCGACCCACTGGATGAAGCTGTCGCCATGGACCAGCCTCAACCGCCCGTCATCATCCACCTGCCAGGTGGTGGAGGCTCGCAAAGTGTCCGAACCCCCATCCAGCGGCAGATCGACCTTCCCCTGTCGCAGCCTGAGCAATTCGCCCATCGGCGGATCGATCCGGCCAAAATGCGTATTCAGATGGTCGACCTTGTCGCGCAGGTGCTGCTTCACGTCAGGGTAGGGCTTGTTCTGGTATTCGGCCGACATGAAATCCTTGATCATCAGCAGGGCCAGGCTGTCAGCCGCGCCTTGCCCGTCTGCATTGAAGTCCCATCCCAGCAGCAGGTCGCGCGCCTTCGCCAGCCCGGCATCGCCTGACAGGTCGAGCTGTTCCAGCGCGTCCCACAATTCGGCGACATAGCCCTCGCGCTCATAGACGGTGTCATATTTGATCCGCCGCAGGGCTTCGCGGTCAAGCGTGCCTGCTTCGCTCAGCAATTTCCATGCCCGGCGCGAACGGTTGGTCTGCTTGAGTTCAACCCCCAGCACAGGCGAGACATCCGCCGGATCAAGATCGTCCGCCTCGCCCGCGGCTGTATAGGGCTCGTTGTTCGAATTGTAGAGCCAGCCGGAGGACGGATTGATCAGCTTGGGAATCTCGGCATAGTCGACCGCGCCATGCCAGATCAGATCGCTGCGGTCGCCGGGCAGGATGCCGCGCCAGTTGGCCTCTACATCCCTGGGCCGGTCAGGGATCGCGGCGTTATAGACATAGGCGATGTTGCCATCCTTGTCGGCATAGATGAAGTTGGTGCTGGGGATTGCCATCCGTGCGATTTGCGCCTGCCACTCCTCCAGGCTGGTTGCCTTGTTGAGCCGGTAATAGGCGTCAAGCTGGTCAATCCGGTCAATCCCGCCGTACCGGACTGCATAAACCCCGGTGTGGTTGAAGATTACCGGACCGTGGACGCTGCGATGCACCGTGCGGCGGATCGGCAGCACAATCGGGCCGAGCTTGACCGGCAAGGTTACCGTTTCGCTTTCCAGCTCGCGCCATTCGCCGTCGAGCCTGTAGCGCGTGCCGCTCTCGTCCATTTCCAGCTTGTAGATATCAACCATATCGGGCCGGTTGACGGTGTTGGTCCAGCCAAGATGCTCATTATGGCCCAGAAACGGGAAGGGTGAACCGGGGAAATTCGCGCCCGCATAATGCCAGCCTTCCTCGCTCTCGACCACGAGTTCGTACCAGGCGACACCGCCACGCAGCGGCTGGTGACTGTTCGAAATCAGCGTGGTTGGCCCGCCCGATTTCTCAGGTGCGACGGCAAAGGCGTTGGAGCCTGACAGCGCCGCCTCCTTGCCCCAGGGCAGCGGGAATGCGGCGGCTGTTTGCTGTGCCTCGCCATCCATGATCGCTGGCGCGTCAGGCGTGCTGTCGCCGCGCGGAAAGCCGGGAATGTCTGGCCCGAATTCACGCCGCAAAGGGCCACCGTTCACCAATGGCTCGATCACATTGCCCAGCCCGAAGAAAAACGGCTGGCGCAGCGCGAAACCGGCGGCAATGTCTTCACCATTCACGGGGAACAGATTGGCCAGTTTCAGTTCGCCCGGGTGTGCGCGCGCATATTGGTTGAGGCCAACGGCATAGGCTTCGAACAGCGCCCGGGTATCTGCGGGCAGGCTGCCATAATGGCGCTGCGCGGTGCCGCGCGCATCGAGCAGGTGATAGGCATAGTCAATCGCTGCGCCATCTTCGCCCGCGATCGCGCCATAGCGCCCGCGCGCCATCGCCACGACATCCTGCAGGGTTGCAAAATCGTCCTCTGCCTGAGCCACGGCTACACCAAAGGCGACGTCGGCATCGGTTTTGCCATAGATATGGGGCACACCATATTGGTCGCGGATGATTTCGGCGCGGTATTGGCGGCCTGTGTCCGGTGCTTCGCCCCGCTGTGCGAAGAACGGTTCCCAGCTTGCCAGGACGACAAAAGTCACAATCAGCAGGACAAGCAGCGCCCAGCCGCCACGCGCGGTCCATCTCCGCATTCGCTCTCTCCTTGGCTGCCATCTCTAGCCGCTCTGGTGATGCGGGTGAAGCTGTTGATTTCCCGGTGAGATGCAAAAATTTGCGCGTGGCCCCTTACTCGCAATCGAAGTGGTCCTATATTTGAATAATACACCCGCGAAGAATTCCAACACGGGTACTTGTGTTGCCATAATGCAACACTACATCAATAGGGTCTTGAAATGAGGGCCAAGAGGTAATCCGCTCATGAACCTGGAAAAATTCACCGATCGCGCAAAGGGCTTCCTCCAGAGCGCGCAGACCGTTGCCATCCGCATGAACCATCAGCGGATCACACCCACGCACCTGCTGAAGGCGCTACTCGAAGATAATGAAGGCATGGCCGCAGGGCTGATCCAGCGTGCGGGCGGCAATCCCGGTGTCGCGATTACCGAGATCGATACCGAATTGGGCAAGATCCCGGCGGTATCGGGCAGCGGGGCACAGTCTACGCCCGGGCTCGACAATGATGCGGTGCGCGTGCTCGACCAGGCTGAGCAGATCGCGGAGAAGTCAGGCGACAGCTATGTCACGGTGGAGCGGCTGCTGGTCGCGCTGGCGCTGGCAAGCACCACCAGGGCGGGGCAGGCGCTCAAGGCGGCCGGGATCGACCCCAAGGCGCTTGAGGCGGCTATTTCCGAATTGCGCAAGGGCAAGACGGCGGACAGCGCCAATGCCGAAAGCGCCTATGATGCGATGAAGAAATTCGCCCGCGACCTGACCCAGGCAGCGCGCGACGGCAAGCTCGATCCGGTGATCGGCCGCGACGAGGAAATCCG
>LOET01000152.1 GCA_001515985.1 Sphingomonadales bacterium BRH_c3
CCACGAAGGCATCGACATTGACCGGCGGGCGGATCACTCGGCGCGGTCGGGCAGCAGTTCCTCTGCCGCAACCCCTTCCTCATTGACGAGGCCCTGCGGATCGGGATGGATCAGCACTTCGACCCCGGGGAACTCGCGCGCGATCCGCGCCTCGACCTCGTCCATCAGATCGTGCACCTCGACAATGGTCAGATGCGGCTCGACCGCCATGTGGAACTGGACGAAATCATCCGCGCCGCTGGTGCGCGTGCGCAAATCATGCACCCCGCGGATATCGGGATGGCGGGCCAGGACTTCGAGGAATTCCTCGCGCCGCTGGTCGGGCCATTCCTTGTCCATCAAATGGTTTATCGCCTCGCCGCCCGCGCGCCATGCGCCCCAGGCCAGCCAGGCGGCGATCCCCAGCCCGAACAGCGGATCGGCAATGCCGAAGCCGAGATACTGGTCGAGCACCAGCGCCGCGATCACCGCGAGGTTGAGCAAAATGTCGGACTGGTAATGCAGATGATCGGTCTTGATGGCGACCGAACTGGTCCTGGCGATCACATGCCGCTGCCACGCCAGAAGAGCAAAGGTCGCCGCAATCGCGATCAGCGATACGGCAATGCCCTCTTGCGCCGCCGCGGTCTGACCGCCTTCCGCCAACTGCGTGATTGCGCGCAAGGCGATTCCGCCGGCAGAAAGCGTGATCAGCATGACCTGGAAAATTGCCGCCAGCGCTTCGGCCTTGCCGTGCCCGAAGCGGTGGTTCTCGTCTGCCGGGTGTGACGCGACCCACACGCCGATCAGCGTCGCAATGCTGGCGACCAGATCTAGCGCGGTATCGGCCAGGCTGCCGAGCATGGCAGTGGAGCCGGTGCGCCAGCTGGCCCACAGCTTCAGCCCGACCAGGAACAGCGCGGTCGCGATCGAGGCAAGGGCCGCGCTGCGGGTGAGCAATGCCTGTTTCACGGATAAAGCAGCGTGCTGCTCCAGCCGCCTCCAATGCGGGTAAACTGGCGCCGGTCATGCAGCCGGAACGGGCGATCCATCCAGAATTCCATCCTTTGTGGATCGAGGCAAAATCCCGTCCAATGCGGCGGGCGCGGCACCGAGCCGACCAGATGGCGCGCAGTCACCTTCGCAATTCGGGACAGAAACTCACTTCGCGACGCGAGCGGGCGCGACTGGTCCGACGCAAGCGCGCCCAGCTGCGAATCGCGGCTGCGGCTGGCAAAATATTCATCGGCCAGCGCCGGATCCACCTCATGCACAAGGCCTTCGATGCGGATCTGGCGGCGCAGGCTTTTCCAGTGGAACAGCAGTGCCGCCTGCATATTGGCGCGGATTTCGCCGCCCTTGCGGCTGTGGGCATTGGTGTAAAAGGTAAAACCCTCCGGCCCGTGCCCCTTCAAGAGCACCATGCGAACCGAAGGCGCGCCATCGGGCGTGGCGGTAGCGAGCGCCATGGCGTTGGGATCGTTGGGTTCTGCCGCGCGCGCCTCTGCAAACCAGGCATCGAACAGCGCCATGGGATCGCCATCGGGAATCTCGCTGGCGGCAAGGCGGACAAGCTGGTCAGGCGTGGGAGTGGGCACGATCAATTCCTACGAGGGTCAGGATCCAATAAGCACATGGAACACATGGAACACAGTCATATAAAGAAAAATCGCGCCACTTCACCCCATGGATTGCCCAATGGATTGAAGGGCATTGCGAGAAAGTCGCAGGAAGGACATGAACAGCCATCCCGCCGCGATAATGCCGCCAGTGCGGGTAGGAAAGCTTCCGCGCTTGCACCGCCGCACTGTTACACCTAGCTAACACGCTATGAGCGATCCCTATTCCACCCTTGGCGTTGCGCGCACGGCCACCGAAGCGGAGATCAAAAGCGCCTATCGCAAGCTGGCGAAGGAGCTGCATCCCGATCGCAACAAGGACAAGCCGAACGCGGCAGAGCGCTTTTCCGACGTGACCAGGGCCTATGACCTGCTCTCCGACAAGGAAAAGCGCGCCCGGTTCGACCGCGGCGAAATCGATGCCGAGGGCAATCCGGCCAATCCCTTTGCCGGGATGGGCGGCGGTTTCGGCGGCGGGGGTGGCCAGCGCAGCTACCGGGCCGAGGATTTCCAGGGCTTCGGCAATGGCGAGATGGATCTGGGCGACATTTTCGAAGGGCTGTTCGGCGGCGGCGGCGGACGGCGCCCGTCAGGGATGGGCGGCGGTTTCGGCAGCCAGCGGCGCCCGCCTCCGCCGCAAAAGGGCGCCGACATCCATTACCGGCTGGCGGTCCCCTTTATCGATGCGGCCGCGCGCAAGGACCAGCGGATCACCCTGTCCGACGGAAAGACGATCGACCTCAAGCTGCCCGCCGGGGTCGAGGATGGCACGCAAATGCGGCTGAAGGGCAAGGGCCAGCAGGGCCCGGGCGGGGCAGGCGACGGCATCGTCACTGTCTCGGTTGGCGGTCACGCCTTCTTCCGGCGCGATGGCGATCATGTGCGCATGGATCTGCCGATCACGCTGGACGAGGCATTGAACGGGGCAAAGATCAAATGCCCGACCGTGGAAGGGCCGGTGATGCTGACCATCAAGCCCGGCACCGATGGCGGCACAGTGATGCGGCTCAAGGGCAAGGGCTGGAGCACCAAGGCGGGCGGGCGCGGCGACCAGCTGGTGACGCTGGAAATCCAGATGCCTGAGGATACCACCGAGCTTGCCAAGCGGCTCGAAGGCTGGAAAGACGAGAGCAACCCGCGCACCAAACTGGGTATGTGACATTGAAGCTGGGTAAATTGCCCGATCCGATAGAACGCGAGATCCACTCGCTTTCGCCGGAAACGCGGCGCAGGGACGCCAAGACCCTGCGCGGCGAGGTGATCAGGCATCTGGGGCCCGGAACCCGTGCTTTCGAAGTCGCCAAACGCACCGTGATCGGCACTTTCAACGATGGTTTCATCCATGCCGGCAACCTCGCCTATCTGGCCATGCTGGCGATCTTTCCGTTCTTTATCCTGGGCGCGGCGCTGTTCGCGCTCATCGGCGAGACGGGCGAGAAGACCGCGCTGATCGAGGCCATCGTCAACGCTTTCCCGCCCACGGTAGAGCGCACCATCGAGCCGGTCGCGCGCGACGTGGTGGAAGCGCGCCACGGGTGGCTGCTGTGGGCGGGCGCGCTGGTGGCGCTGTGGACGGTGTCGAGCCTGGTCGAGACGGTCCGCGACATATTGCGCCGTGCCTATGGCACAAAATCGACCCGCGCTTTCTGGAAATACCGCCTGATCTCAGCCAGTTTCACACTGGGCGCGGTGGTGCTGTTGGTCACCTCGCTGTTCGCGCAGGTCGCGATCGGCGCAGCGGAGCAGGTGATCGAAGCACGCTTTCCCCAGCTTGCCGGTTCGCTTGCCGGGCTCAGGCTTTCGCGCGTGATCCCCGCGCTGGTGCTGTTCGGATCGCTTTACATGCTGTTCTACACGCTCACCCCGATGGCGTATCGCGCGCGGCGCTATCCCAAATGGCCCGGCGTTGCCTTTGTCACGCTGTGGTCGATCGCGGTGAGCGCCGCACTGCCGCCGGTGCTAAGCATTTTCTTTGCCTATAGCCTCACCTATGGCAGCCTGGCCGGTATCATGGTCGCGCTGTTCTTTTTCTGGCTGATTGGGCTAGGGATGGTTATCGGCGCCGAACTCAACGCAGCGCTGACGGTGACGCCTGAAGAGGAAGAGGCGTTTGCCGGGACGCAGGAGCCTCAAGAGGAGAACACCGCATGAGCGGATCGATGCCCGGATTGATGAACGGCAAACGCGGCCTCATCATGGGGCTTGCCAATGACAAGTCGCTGGCCTGGGGGATCGCCCGGCAGCTGCGCGAACAGGGTGCCGAGCTGGCTTTTTCCTATCAGGGCGAAGCGCTGAAGAAGCGGGTGGGCCCGCTGGCCGAGCAGCTGGGCAGCGATTTCCTGATCGAATGCGACGTGTCAGACATGGCCGCGCTCGACGCCGCCTTTGACGAGCTGAAGGCGCGCTGGAGCACGCTCGATTTCGTGGTCCATGCGATCGGCTATTCGGACAAGAACGAGCTGCGCGGCAAATATGTCGACACCAGCCTCGAGAATTTCCTCATGACGATGAACATCTCGGCCTATTCGCTGGTGGCGGTGGCACGGCGCGCCGCCGAGATGATGCCGCCGGTTGACGAAAACGGGAACGGCGGCGGATCGATCCTGACGCTGACCTATTACGGTGCGGAAAAGGTCATCCCGCATTACAATGTGATGGGGGTGGCCAAGGCTGCGCTGGAAACCAGCGTGAAATATCTCGCCAACGATCTGGGGCCGCGCAATATCCGCGTCAACGCGATCAGCGCCGGGCCGATCAAGACGCTGGCGGCGAGCGGGATCGGCGACTTTCGCTATATCCTCAAATGGAACGAGTATAACTCGCCGCTGCGGCGCAATGTCACGATCGAGGATGTCGGCGGGGCAGGGCTCTATTTTCTCTCCGGCCTCTCATCGGGCGTGACCGGCGAAGTGCACCATGTCGACGGCGGCTATCACGTGGTGGGGATGAAGCAGGAGGACGCGCCCGATATCGCGCTGGGGTGAGGATGGTGGGTGGCCGGGCTTTGGCCGCGGCCATCGGTTGTAAGGTGCGTTATCGGGTGTTTGAGCGGCCGCGCTGCGCCTACTGGCCAGGTTGCTGATTTCCCTAGGCAAGCGCGGACCGGTTCGACCGTGCTTTTTCCGTTCTAACGGGAATCTGACGGGAATGGGAGTAGCCGCTAACAGGAGTTTGCCTAGAAACCAGGCTGGCGTACGTCGTCGGTCGCCATTCGGGCGATCGCAGTCAACGCAGCGAGGGGGCGAAGGGCTGCAGGCAATCCTTGAAAAGTTCGGGATTCAATTGCGTTTGATCCCATGGTCTGGGTCCTGCCTGCATTGGCAATTTCGCTGCGGCTATATCCGAGGTCCCCAACCAGGTTACGCTGCCTTTCATGCACAATTCCGTCAGCTGCGCATTGGTTAGGCGATTGCTGGCCAGCACCAGTGGACGATTGGTTAGGTCGGCGCGATTTCGAACCTGGTCGATCGCGGCCCACGATGATTGCGTATCCACGATAACAAAATCGGTCGGCTGCCGTTCGATGGCTGCCGAAAGCCTGGCGTAAGGAATGGTGAATTGGTGCGCGGACCAGAGCAGGAGCGGCAGGAGAACAAAGGCTGTTGCTCCGCCGAAAAGGACCACTGTGCCGTCAACCCTGGCGCGGTCACTCTTGGCCCAATGCAGATAGCCATAACCAGCCAGGAGGGCAAAGTTCCCGATCAGGCCGTGAAGTGAGCGATAGCCCCAGCCGTGCCCTTGATAGGGAAGCAGCACTGTCCTCATTAGCAACATCAGAACGATTCCGAGAAAAAGGGGAAATGCGACGCCGTCAAGGCGGCGGATGTCGGACCAGGCAAGAGCCAGGAAGGGCAATAGGAAAAGCGGCGACCAGACCATGAAGCGCAGGATGTTGAATTCCATGAGCACAGCCCGAGATAGATCTATTGCAGCAAAGTGCGGCCAAATCGACTGATTGAGGAAACCGATGAGCCCGGCGCTGCGTCCGCTGCTGGCCTCGATTCCGAAAGATGACACAATACTTGAAGGGTAGGAGAGCCAAACCAGGAGCGCGACAGCATAGACGAACGCGTAAGTCACGAAGAGGGACCAGCGTCTCTGGTGCAAAAGCATCAGGATGAACGGACCCGCAAAGAGAGGGTGATATGACACTTGATGTAATCCGATGGTCCATGCGCCGATGGCCATGGCAAGTCCGTGCTGCCACCATCTCCCGCGCAGAAAAAGTGCAAGCCAGACAAGATCGAGCGCCAGATGCGCGGTCATTGCGTAACTCGTCATGGCGTTCACCAAGACCTGTGCCGAAAGGAGGTAGGTCGCAAGGACTACCCAAACTGCCGTCGGTGCGTCAGCGAAGAGCCTGCGCGCAATGTCATAAAGCGCGACAAAGCCAATCGCGCACAAGACTGGGTTCATGAGCGCCGGATCGGTAATCGCCGCAAAGCCTTGGCGCATTATCGAATTGCCAGGCAGGTAATGAGAGACCATAAGGGCGTTGCCTGGTACTTGTAGCAACCAATCTGGTGCTAAAGCCTGAGCATAACCCTGCCACTCCGGAGCCAGCGGCTGTGCGAGTTGGCCTGAAGCGAAGATCTGCGCATCGAAGAGGGCCATGTGCTCGTCGCGCGTCAACGGATAGTCGAGCATCAACCAATGCGTGCCAGCCCAAAGCGATAGAGCAAGCAGCCCCGCCAGTGTCAGGACAGAAACGGCTGACGGCATCCGATCCGGTAAGCGAACACTCGGCCACCAGAACGCCGCCACCCCAATGGCCGGAAGGATCAATAGTGTCGCCGGGAGATCCTGCGTTCGGAAATAGTGGTGAGGGGGGCCGGGGAAAGCTGGGACAAAAACAAGAAGCGTAAAGGCGAGCAGCGCAAAAAGGCCCGCTGTCCGGCTCAAGAGCCAATTGCTTGTCTGGATCACTTTGCCGCCCCACAAAATCAAGTCGAATTAGCGTAAACTACTAGCGCGAGCGTATTAACCATTCATGCGAAAACCCAGCCCTTCCCATGAGCCTGTGCCCTAAAATCTTGCGAGACGGCGACAGGCAGATCTGCGCGCACATTGGTCTGCAAGTGATCGAATGATTGGCCAAGCACAAGATTTTCCCCCTCAAGCTCTGACTTCAAAGCTTCGGCGACATTCCGATCCTGATTCCGGGCCGATCTTCTGGCGTGCCGATGAATTCGATGCCGGCAGCCTCGAAGGCCGAACGTATCTTCGCCAGATTGTCCATGCGCGATCTTGGGACCGAAGCAGCAAGTTCATATCGTGAAATCGTGGCGGTACCTACGCCAGTTCGATCAGCCAGATCCTTGACAGACCATCCAAGGGCTCCGCGAGCTGCCTTTATTTGCTGCGCGGTCAATCCTTCGCCTTGCATTATGATTACTTTTCTATCATATAAGAAGTATGAATGCTCTTAAGTTTGATCGCGAGTGGCGTTCTCAATTCCAGCGCCTCGAGGGCGCCTATGCTCCGTCAACAATGCTCAGTTACCGCGCTGATGTCGAGGCTTTTGAAAACTGGTGCGTGGAGAATAAGATAGACAGGGCGTTCCCCGCAACCGTAGAAGCAGTATGCCGCTTTCTTGTAGATCAGGGGCAGTCCAAGGCGCCAGCAACGGTTCAGCGCCGGCTTTATGCCATCCGCAAGGTGCATCGCCTGCTAAGGCTGCCCGACCCCACCTATGATGAGGATATCAACCTCGCCCTGCGCAAGGTTCGTCGGGCTCGAGCGATCCGACCACGACAGGCCAAGGGAATGACGCGTGCCTATCTCGACCAGTTTCTGGCCAGTGAGCCCGAAACCCCTTGGGGTCTTCGCAACCGCGCCATGCTTGCCCTGGGCTATGAGTTGCTGACGCGGCGCTCGGAACTCATCGCTCTGCGAAACGATGACCTTACCGCGCGCGAGGATGGTACCTTGCGGGTCCTTATCCGCCGCAGCAAGGCAGACCAGTTCGGTCAGGGTCGCATTGCATTTACATCGAAACGCACTGCAGATCTCCTGCGTGAATGGCTTGCTTACCGCGGACCAGAAATCGAGTGGCTGTTTTGCCCGATCTATCAAGGAAAAGTGATCGATCGATGCCTCGAGGCGACCACGGTGCGGCGAGTGATCAAGGAGGCTGCGCAGCGGAGCGGGCTCTGCGCCGCACAGATTGCGTCATTCAGCGGCCATTCGATGCGCGTTGGCGCTGCCCAAGACCTTTTGACACGTGGGTTTGACACAGCCGCCATCATGCGTGCGGGAGGATGGAAATCCGTGAATGTGCTTGCCCGTTATCTCGAAAAGGCTGAGCAAAATGTCTGGCAATGATCTGGCAAATGGTGCTAGCCCCGCTCGAGAATTTCAATGAAATCAGGTCCGAAGCCATCAGCCCAAAAGGGGGCGAGTTGCAAGAACCGGTCGCACACGGATACTCTTTCGTCGAAAATTTCCTGTCATGAATGGTTTCTTTGAGTGATTTGATCGGCTAGTGGCATATCCGTCGTACCTGATGGTGCGCAGCAACACTGACGTGTTTAGCCCCCGAAGGAGTTTCTTGTCTTGTTAAGGGCCAGTATTTGCGGGCTGATCGCCGTGGCGCTCACCGCATGTTCTTCCACCAATCTGCCTCGCGGAGAACAGGCCTATGCCATGTTCCCGGCCCCAACCGGCGAAACGCGCCCCAGCGAGTACAAGATTGGCCCACTCGATGTGCTCAAGATTACCGTTTTCCAGGAACCGGATCTTTCCCTTGAAGAAGTGCCGGTCGATGCCAGCGGAGACGTGTTACTGCCACTGATCGGACTCGTAGAGGCAGCAGGGAAAACCGGAACAGAATTGTCCACCGCGATCGCTGGGCGCTTGGGGGAACGATATCTGATCGACCCCCAGGTTTCGATCATCGTGTCGCAATCGGCATCGCAGAACATAACAGTCGAAGGCGCGGTCAAGAAGCCGGGCATTTTCGAAATCCAGGGCCAGGCAAACCTGATTCAGGCCATGGCGCTCGCGGAAGGTCCAACGCAAACCGCCAAGCTGGGCGAGGTGATCGTGTTCCGGCGCAAGGAAGATGGACTGTACGCTGCACAGTTCAACCTTGACGACATTCGCAAGGGTCAGGCCGATAATCCGCAAATTTTGGCGGGTGATATCGTGGTAGTCGGCAATTCTTTCGCCAAGGCGCTGTTCCGCGATTTCCTGCAGCTCTCGCCGCTGCTGGCTACTGTCTTTGTGCGGCTTGATGGCCGCTAGGTTTTAAGGGTGGAAACTTCAAAAAGATGAACCGCGCAGAAAGCCATATCGAAACCATGGGCGGGAACGGCCGTGTCGCGGCAACTTTCGACGATCGATATGATGCCGATTACGAACGCAGCGGCCTGATTTCGATCGATCTTGAGGCTATATGGGCTGCAATCTACCGTTCGCGCTTCTGGATCGCGGGCATCGTATTGGGATGCCTTTTGCTTGGGGTCGTCATCACAATCCTTTCGACGCCGATCTTTCGCGCCATTGCGACGGTGCAGATTGATCAGGAAGCAGCGAAGGTTTTGGGTACTGAAGATGCTGACGCGACCGCATCGATCTTTGATTCGGACCGCTTTCTGCAAACGCAACTGGATGTGATACGTAGCCGATCATTGGCACAAGCTGTGGCGGAAGACCTGCAACTGTTCGACAACCCGCGCTTTCTCGAACAGATGAATGTCGATGCTGGCTCCGTAGAAGCTAGCGTCCTTCCTCCTGAGGAAGCGCAACGCGAGCTGGTGATTGAAACGCTTGATGAGAACTTGAGCGTGAGTCTTCCACTCGATTCTCGTATCGCGTCGATTGCTTTTAATAGCCCCGACGGTAGCCTGGCTGCTCGCATTGCCAACAGCTTTGCCGAGAACTACATTCGCAACAATCTCCAGCGGAAGTTCGACACCTCTTCATACGCGCGTGAGTTTCTGCAGGAGCAACTGCAGGAAGCCGCCATCCGACTTGCCGAATCTGAGCGCGCGGCACTCGAATACGCCCGCAGAACGCGTGTGATTGATGCTTCAAACGCGGCGGATGCGTCACGGTATTCAACGGCCAATCCGCGTTCGCTCGTTACAGCAACACTGGTGCAATTGAATAGCGACTATTCCGCTGCGCTTTCCCGCCGCATCGCAGCGCAACAAGCCTGGGAAACGGCGCGAGCGCAGGACCCGATCAATCTACCCCAAGCGCTCAACAATCTCGCCGTACAAAATCTCTTGGAAGAACGCGCCAAGGTGCAAGCCGAGTACGAGCAGGAACTGCAACGGCGGAAGGAGGAATTCCCCAGCGTCAAACAGGCCAAGGCTCGGCTGGATGAGTTAGACCGCCAGATCAACACTATCGCCACGAGCATCCAGCAGACGATCAAGGCGAGTTATGAGATTGCGCTGGAACAAGAGCGCGCGCTCGAGAGCCAGATTGTGCAGCTGAAAACCGAAACTCTCGATGAGCAGGAACTTGGCGTCCAGCTGGGGATCCTGCAACGCCAGACAGCCAATGACCGCCAGCTGTACGACTTGCTTCTGACCCGGTTCAACGCGCTCAATGCAGAGGCTGGCGTCCAGGCGAACAACGTCTCGATTGTTGACCGCGCCACGCGCCCGGTCGAACCCGTCAGTCCAAATATCCCGCTCAACCTCGCACTGGCGCTATTGGGCGGGATCGGCCTAGCCGGGCTGTTCGTATTCGGACGGGAGCAGTTCTTCGACATGCTCCGCACACCGGATGATGTAGCCCGCAAATTGAGCTTACCACTGCTTGGCGCCAGCCCCAAGGCGGATGAAGGCCAAAGTGTTCAAGAACTTATCCTTGATCCCAAGACCGAAGTATCCGAACATTACGCAAGCCTACGTTCTTCGCTTGTCCTAGCGACCTCTCACGGACTGCCGAAAAGCCTCGCCTTTACCAGCGCGGTACAGGGTGAGGGTAAATCCTCGAGCTGCTACGCAACTGCCGTGGCTCTCAGCCGGATTGGCAAACGCGTGTTGGTGATTGACCTCGATTTGCGTCGCCCTAATCAGCACAACCTGTTCGGGATCAAGAATGGCGAAGGCATGTCGGACCTGTTGACCGGAAACAAACAGGCGGCTGAAGTAACGCATGCGACCGAGCATGAAGGTATATTCTTTATTCCCAGCGGCGGCATCCCGCCGAATCCAACTGACATGCTGGCAAGCCCGGCGCTGCGCACAGTCCTGCAAGACCTTAACACGCAATATGACATCGTGCTGGTCGACAGCCCACCGACACTTGGCCTCGCTGACGCCATCGAGATTGCAAGCGTTACCGAAGGCTGCCTGTTTGTGACCGAAGCGGGGCGTAATCGTGCCAACAATGTACGGGGCTCGATCAGCCGACTGCAAGGCGGGGGGGCAAAAGTCCTTGGTGTATTGATGACCAAGTTTGACGCGAAATCGGCAGGTTACTCTTATAGCTATGGCTACAGCTATGATTACAAGAACGGGTAATCAGAACAAATTATAAATCTTTAGTAAAACTATGTCTTCAGAGAGGGGGCTCGTGCAACCATGGATAGTCAAAATTTAAAGTTGGATTGCAGGCCATAGCATGAGTACTTTGCGCAAAATCAGCCGAAAAACGAAAGGTAAATCGCATATATTTCGACTCCTAGGGCCACACCACGTCCGGAAACTCCAGTCGCTTCTCTCAAAGCGGCAGATCGAAGAAGTGGACTTGGTCTATGACTATTTCCGCTCAGAGGCTGTCGAAGCAGATCGGCTCATGGTCGACGTTGGTGCGCACTACGGCACTTCCCTTGGCAGATTTGCCGCCGATGGCTGGAACGTGCACGCGTTCGAGCCTGACGATCACAATCGCGCAGTTCTCGAAATTAGGCATGGCTACCGAAAGAATCTTACCATAAACAGTTCTGCAGCGTCCGACACTTCGGGGGGCGAAGCCGAATTCTTTACAAGCGAAGTAAGTACTGGAATTTCGGGCCTTAATGCCTTCGACACCAGTCATACCTCATCACAAAAGGTGCCGTTGGTCAGGTTAGATGATTACTGTTTCAGTAACGGTATCGACCGTATTGATTTTCTGAAGATCGATACCGAGGGCCATGATCTGATAGTCCTAAGAGGACTCGATTTAGCCAAGATCTGCACTGACGTCATCTTGTGCGAGTTCGAGGACAAGAAGACGCTGCCACGCGGATACGACAGGAAAGAAATGGCAGATTACCTATCTGATCAGGGCTACCAGATCGTGGTATCCGAATGGTTCCCAATCGAAGCTTATGGCGCAAGACATCGCTGGAAGGGCTTTAGGAACTCTATGGTGGAGACGGGTCCGGATTCATGGGGGAACATCATTGCTTTCCGAGATAAGATGCCAAGCGCATTGATCGCGCGGTATGCTAGGCGATCCGCCTCGATTTAACCTGTAGCGTAAGGCGGAGAAGTGTGTTT
Source organism: Sphingomonadales bacterium BRH_c3 (assembly GCA_001515985.1). Taxonomy (GTDB): domain Bacteria; phylum Pseudomonadota; class Alphaproteobacteria; order Sphingomonadales; family Sphingomonadaceae; genus Erythrobacter. Next base: position 12,044 of record LOET01000152.1, read on the forward strand.
CATCTCAACGCACACTGATACAGACTCCTGTTATGTTCCAGAGGCTCAATGTTAAATGACGCAGATCAGAGAAAATGACTCATAAGAATAGAACGGCGCTCATTACTGGCGTAACCGGGCAAGACGGCGCCTATCTCGCGCAATTGTTGCTCGAGAAGGGCTATGAGGTGCACGGGATCAAGCGCCGTTCCTCATCCTTCAACACCGGCAGGATCGAGGACATTTATCAAGACCCGCACGTCCCGGATGCCAGATTCCACCTGCATTATGGCGACATGACGGATTCGACCAACCTCATCCGCATCATGCAAGAGGTACAGCCAAGCGAGATCTACAACCTCGCCGCGCAAAGCCATGTTGCGGTTTCCTTCGAGACGCCCGAATACACGGCCAATGCCGATGCAGTCGGTACGCTGCGGCTGCTCGAGGCAATGCGCATACTGGGAATGGAAAAGAGTGCGCGTTTCTACCAGGCCTCGACTTCGGAGCTCTACGGGCTGGTGCAGGAAGTGCCCCAGCGCGAGACGACCCCGTTCTATCCGCGTTCGCCTTACGGGGCGGCCAAGCTCTATGCCTATTGGATCACGGTCAATTACCGCGAGGCCTATGGCATGCACGCGTCAAATGGCATTTTGTTCAATCATGAAAGTCCGCTTCGCGGCGAAACTTTCGTTACGCGGAAGATCACTCGAGCAGCAGCCGCGATTGCACTTGGGCGTCAGGATCGGCTGTATCTGGGCAACCTTGATGCCAAGCGCGACTGGGGCCATGCGCGAGAATATGTACGCGGCATGTGGATGATGCTGCAGCAGGACGAGCCGGACGATTACGTGCTGGCGACTGGCGAGACCACGGAAGTGCGCAATTTTGTACGCTGGGCCTTCGATGAAGTTGGATTGCCACTCGAGTTCCGCGGCGAAGGCGCTGAAGAAAAAGGCTATGCGCTCGGTGACGGCCGTTTGCTGGTCGAAGTCGATCCACGCTATTTCCGCCCGACCGAGGTCGAATTGTTGCTCGGCGATCCGAGCAAGGCGCATCAGAAGCTGGGCTGGAGGCATGAAACGAGTGCCCGCGAACTCGCACGCGAAATGGTGCGAGCGGATCTTGATCAGTTCACCAAAAAATTCGAGCAGAATGCATGATGATCTACCCATTGGAAGGAAAAAGGATCTGGTTGGCAGGGCACGGCGGGATGGTGGGCCGTGCTCTTGCGCGCCAATTACAGAAAGAAGACGCAACTGTACTGGTTCGTACGCGCCAGGAGCTCGACTTGGCAGATTACAAAGCTACATTCGAATGGATTGGAGATAACAAACCCGATACCGTGATTGTAGCCGCCGCACAGGTTAGCGGAATCATTGGTAATCAGCTCTACCCTGCGGACCATCTCTACAACAATCTTGTCGTCGCAATGAATATCATCCATGCGGCACACCAGCACAAGGTTGAAAAGCTTCTATATCTTGGGTCCTCCTGCATCTACCCGAAGTTCGCTGAAATACCGATCAACGAAGATTCACTTCTTTCTGGACCGCTGGAACCGACCAACGAAGGCTATGCCATCGCCAAGATAACAGGCCTCAAATTGGCTGAGCTCTACAGGCAGCAATACGGCCATGACTTTATCTCAGTGATGCCCACCAATATGTATGGCCCAGGCGATAACTTTGATCCTGAGACCAGTCATGTGATCCCGGGCCTGATCCAGCGAATTCACCACGCCAAGATCAATGGAGCGGACAGCATCACCATCTGGGGAACAGGTACGCCCATGCGCGAAATGCTGCATGTTGATGATGGAGCCGAGGCGATGCTTCATGTGCTAAAAAACTATTCAGGCAAGGGCCATATCAACATTGGGTCGGGTGTGGACTGGACAATTCTCGAGCTTGCCGAAGCAGTTTGTCGAACTGTCGGATTTGAAGGAAAGGTTGAATGCGACAAGTCCAAGCCAGACGGTACTGCGAGGAAACTTATGAACAGCGACAAACTTCGTGCCCTCAGGTGGGCACCCAAGATCGGTCTCGAAGAAGGGCTGCGCGATGCGTATGACTGGTACCTGCGTGAAGTTTGGGCAGGTGGTACTGCATGACCAAGCTCCAACCACCACCTCAGCAGCCCTTGTTTGAGACATTCGATGTACTTGGCCTGCCAATCGCCGCCGTCACTCCCGCAAGGGCTTCTAAGATAATCCACTGCTGGGCAGAGGATGACAAAGGTCGAATGGTCTGCCTGAGAGACGTGCACGGGATCATGCGCGCCCTTGATGACAAGGACCTATTCGACATCCACCTAGCTGCAGATATGCTCAGCCCTGATGGCACGCCATTGGCCCTGATAGGGAAGTGGCGCGGGGTCGACGTTGAACAGACATGCGGCGCGAATTTGCTGGAACGCATGATGGAAGATTCGATGCGATCAGGCTTGAAGCATTACTTTTACGGCGGAAACAACGGTGTTGCAGAAGAAATGGTTGCGATACTTCGTGATAGCTACCCGGGAATCGATATTGTCGGTTTCGGCACTCCGCCTTTCAGGCCTTTGACGTCGGATGAATTTCAAGCGCTGGTCGATGAGATCCGCCGAACCAAAGCGGATGTCGTCTGGATTGGATTATCGACACCCAAGCAAGAAATCCTCATGCACCAACTCAAACCCCACATCAGCGCGACTGCTCTTGGAATCGGCGCAGTTTATGATTTTGTCACGGGACGCGTCAAACGTGCTCCCAGATGGATGCAGCAAATGGGGCTAGAATGGCTTCATAGGTTTCTTTCGGAACCTAGAAGGCTGTGGCGACGCTATCTCGTGCTTGCGCCCCGTTTTGTCTGGCGTGTTGCGTTCTCCAAAGGTAGATAAAGCGGCTGGTGTTCTCTGAAGAACGGCGCGCAAATACCGCTGGCCGTGGGCGCGGAATCTTCATTCTCCATCCAACTTGATATGGCGGGTTATGTTCAAAAGATTTTCCATGTCAGAGATAACCTTTGAACGGGTTAGCGGTCACCTGAAACGACGCATTGCGTATCTGGACAGTTTGCGAAACTGGTATGCATCCGAGTTTGGACGCACCAACCGCGAAACTCTAGCAGCCCTAAAAAACAAACATGCGGGCGAGCGCGCAATCATCATCTGCAATGGGCCGTCACTCAAAAAAACCGACATGTCATTGGTGGAACGCGAAACAAGCTTTTGCATGAACCGGTCCTACCTGATGTTCGAGGAATGGGGTTTTACACCGACTTATTTCACGCTGACCAATGAGTTGGTCTTGCGGCAGTTTCTCGACGATATCAGGGCACTGGCAATGCCCAAATTCACGGATTTCGCCTATCGAGAACTACTCAGGCCTGAAGATGACACGAGATATTTCCGGCTCCCGCCAAGGCTCGCCGATAGGTTCGAGGGCGACCTGCAAAGACCGATAAGTAGCGGGGGAACGGTTACATTTGCCACTCTCCAGATCGCTTTTTTCCTCGGTTTTAGCAAGGTCATCATAATTGGCATGGATCATCGCTTTAAAGCGAGAGGCGTTCCTTCGGCAGCTGAGATCCGGCATAATGAAGTCGATGAAGACCACGCCCATCCGAATTATTTTCCAAAAGGAATGAAATGGGAATTGCCGGATCTCATCCGATCGGAACTCGCTTACAAGCAAGCTCGGAATCAATACGAGAAACATGGTCGCCGAATAATCGATGCAACCGTTGACGGCGCCTGCACCGTTTTCGAGAAAATCCCATTGCACGAGGCTTTGGCTAGACCTTAGTCAAACACAATACGCCACACTGATGCACCGGCAGACTGGTCCGCGAAACCAAGCACTCATCCGTCAACGGGGAAAGAGAAATGTCAGACGTTGAGAAGATCTTGAAGAACCTCCCCTATTATGGCGGAATATATATTCGAGAATTGGCGCTCGCTGCCCGGCTCGCTCTGAAAGGTCGCGTGCACCAATATCAGGAAGTTCGCGCCCTGCGAGCCTTCCTCAAGACCTTCGAGGTCGATTGCGTCTTTGATGTGGGCGCCAACCATGGTCAGTATGCAAGGATGCTGCGCCGAGATGTGGGCTACAAGGGCCTGATCCTATCATTTGAGCCCGCACCGCAAGTCTTTCAGCCGTTGATGAAAGGTACTGAACATGACCGCGATTGGTATGCGTTCCACATGGCGCTTTCGGATTCCGATGGAACCGCACCGTTCCATATCATGGCCGGTGACCAATGTAGTTCGCTCAATGCGCCCGCCCTGGAAATGCCTGAGCCGTTTTCAGAGATAAACAGGGTGGTGGAGACCGTTGATGTCCAGTTGCGTCGACTCGACGGCCTATTCAATGAGTTCGCAGACCAGTTCGGGTTCAAGCGCCCCTATCTCAAACTCGATACCCAGGGGCATGATCGCCAGGTCACGATGGGTGCCGGCAAATGCCTCCATAGATTTCTTGGGATTCAAACAGAGCTTGCTGTCAGGATGATTTATGAGCACGCGACTGATTATCGCCAGATGATTGCAGATCTCGAGGTTGCCGGCTTTGTGCCCAATGCCTTTTTCGCCAACAACAGAGGGCACTTCCCGTTACTCTACGAACTGGACGGCATTTTCATCAATACGGACCTGTTGGCCGACAATTAAATCCGCGCCGTAAACAATGCGCCGTCGGCCACCACTTCCCGTGTTTATTGAAACCGAAATTTAAAGCTTTGGAGAAAGATTGAGATGTCGGCTTCAAGTGATGTCAGCGTAGTTATCCGGACGCTGAATGAGGCCAAATGGCTGCCGCAATTGCTCGACGCGATAGATAGACAAGAAACCGGCGGCATGGCTGTCGAAGTAGTGATCGTCGATTCAGGCTCAAGTGATGGAACGTACGAAATTGGTGCCAAACGAAATTGCAAGATGGTGAGAATTGCCAAGGTCGATTTCACATTCGGGCGCTCGCTGAATTACGGTTGTGAAGCTGCAAATGGTCGGTGGCTCGTATTCGTTAGCGGCCATTGCATCCCGGCGAGCAAGCGTTGGTTGACGGATTTGATAGCCCCATTGCGAAATGGGACATGCAGCTACACATATGGTCGGCAAATCGGACGCGAGCCGATAACAAAGTTCTCGGAAGGCCAGCTCTTCGCAAAATATTTCCCTCAAACTAGTTCTGTCCCGCAAGAAGGTTTTTTCTGTAACAATGCCAATTCTGCGCTCAGCAAGAGCCTGTGGTCCCAGCATAAATTTGACGAAGAACTGACTGGGCTGGAAGACATGGAACTGGCTAAGCGGATCTATCAGATGGGCCACAAAATTGGTTATGTGGCCGAAGCTGCGGTTGAGCATATTCACGAGGAAAGTTGGGCGCAAGTTCGGCGGCGGTATGAGCGCGAGGCACTCGCATTACGCGACATCATGCCTGAGGTAACTCTTGGGAAACGTGATTGCTTGCGATACATCACTGCTGGCGTTCTACTTGATGCTGCTGCTGCCGTTAGGGACCGCAGGCTGCACCGGACTGTTATGGAAATCATCCTTTTCCGCACTATGCAATACGTCGGAACCTACAAAGGCAACCATCTCCATCGACAAATTTCGCGTGAAACCAAAGAGCGATACTTTTATCCGCGATGATAATCTGTGCGCCGATAATTCAACGCATTCAATAGGGGTTCTGAGGTGAAAAGACTAGTGTCTCTGCTTCCAATGAAAGCACACAGCGCCAGGGTGTCAGGCAAAAATTTCAAGGTACTAGGTAACAAACCTCTCTTTCGATGGATACTCGATACCCTTCTTTCGATAGGGGAGATCGAACAAGTTGTTATCAATACAGATGCTCGCGATGTCTTGCTTGAGAACGGTCTGGACGACGGTTATGGTTTCGGCAGAGTATTGATCCGCGACCGGAAACCGGAACTCTGCGGAGACTTCGTGCCGATGAACGACATCATCTCCGATGACATCAATGCGATTGATGCAGAGGCCTATCTCATGACACACACAACCAATCCGTTCTTGTCTTCCGCTACTATATCTGCGGCCCTGCAAGCCTATCGCCAGGCGCTGGCCAATGGTGATGCTGACTCGCTTTTTTCGGTCAACAAGATCCAGACCCGATTCTATCGCGGTGATGGAAGCGCAATAAACCACGATCCGAAAGTGCTTTTGCGAACACAGGACCTTGAACCTTGGTTCGAAGAGAATTCAAACCTCTACATCTTTAATCGTGATAGCTTTGACAGCACTGATGCACGAATTGGTGCATGGCCGCTTATGTACGAGACACCCGCTCTCGAATCCATGGACATCGATACTCCGGCGCAATGGGAACTGGCTTCCGCGCTCGCGGCCTATCGTATTAAAAGTGAGATGCCCTCATGAGAGTGCTCGTTACCTGCCCGCCCATGCTCGGCATGATCGATGAATTCAGGCCGAAGTTCGAAGCAGCAAACGTGGAACTGGTCGCAGCTCAAGTAGTCCAAGTCATGGAGGAGGACGAATTGGAGCGGATCCTGCCGGGGTTCGATGGCTGGATAATTGGCGATGACATTGCATCCGCGCGGGTCTTGGGAGCAGGCGTAAGTGGTAGATTGAAGGCAATTGTCAAATGGGGCGTTGGGGTTGACAATGTCGACTTGGAAGCGGCGAAGGCGATGGGCTTAAAAGCATGCAACACGCCAAGTGTGTTTGGCCGCGAAGTCGCGGATCTGGCCATGAATTACGTGTCTGGTCTTGCACGCCACACATTCTTCATCGACCGGGAGATTCGCAAAGGTGATGCCTGGCCGAAGCCCGCCGGCATATCGCTCGCTGGCAAAACTGTGGCACTCGTTGGCTATGGCGACATCGGACGAAATACAGCCAAGAGGCTATTAGCCGCTGACATGCGACTAAATATCTATGATCCAGCATTTGCCGATGAAGCCAGCGAATATCTGACCCCTAGGGTTTGGCCTGAGGCCCTGAACCAAGCAGATTTCCTGATTTTTACTTGTCCGCTCCTCCCAATGACTCATCACATGTTTAATGCAGATATCCTATCGAAACTGAAAAGAGGGGTACGAGTCGTTAATGTGGGGCGCGGTCAGGTAATCCATGAAGAGGCGCTTATCAGGGCAATTGAAGAAGGCATTGTGCATTCAGTCGCGCTCGATGTGTTCGAAATTGAGCCTTTGCCCACCGATAGCCCGCTGCGAAACCATCCGTTCAATATTTTCGGATCTCACAATGCTTCGAATACGATCGACGCTGTTCGGCGCGTAAGCAATCAAGCTATAGATCTGCTATTTAGGTTCTTGAAAGTAGCTAAATGAGCAATTCGGTTCTCATTACAGGTTGTGCAGGTGGCATCGGCAGGGCGCTCGTTAGCCAGTTCAAGGAGGCCGGCTATCGCGTTATTGGGACCGACGTTGCCGAATGCGATGGTGCGCTTGATGCCTTTCTGACATGTGACCTTGCCAGATTAGCAATAGACGAGGGTTACGGTCGTGCCTTCTCTGCTCAACTGCGTGACGCACTTGTCGGTAAGCAGTTGTCACTTTTAATAAACAATGCTGCCGTCCAAATACTGGGCCACATGCCAGAGGTTAGGCTGGCGGATTTCCGCCGAACCATCGACGTCAATTTGGTCGCACCATTCCGAATTGCTCAGATATGCCTTGAGCACATTGCTGATAAGGGTTGCGTTCTGAATATCGGCTCCGTCCATGCTGTCGCTACAAAGCCTGGCTTTGTCGGCTATGCGACAAGCAAGGCGGCGCTTCATGGGCTTACGCGCGCAATGGCAGTCGATTTCGGCCCGCGATGTCGCGTTCTTTGTCTCGCGCCTGCAGCCGTCCGAACAGATATGCTAATGGCCGGCTTTGAGGGTAAGCCTGATAAGTTTGCGGAACTTGAATCGATGCATCCACTCAATCGCCTAGCGGAGCCAAGTGAAATTGCCCGCTTTGCGCTGATGCTTGCAACCGAAGCCTATTTTGCGACTGGCAGCACTTTCTACCTTGATGGCGGCGTCCTCTCTCGCCTTCACGACCCTGAATAATGCCCGCGAAGATTGAGACAATTCCAGGAAGCGCCCCAAACATTCTGGGTGAAGGAGCTTTGTGGGACAAAACGAGCGGCTGCCTGTGGTGGGTCGACATCAAAGGCAATGCGTTGTTCAGATTCGATGTTGAGGTTCCCAAACTGAGATCTTGGCCCACTCCGGAATGGATAACCAGAGTCATTCCTACTGGCAGAGACGGTCACTTGATTGGAACGCTGTCGAATAGTTTTTGTCGAATCAACGCCGTCAACACCCGCCTCGAGATTGAACCAATTTACTCGCTTGATCACGGCGAAACTCGGTTTAACGATGGAGCCTTGGATCCGCAGGGAGAATACTGGGCTGGCACGATGCCCATGAGTGAAGACGAGCCGGTAGGCAAATGGATGCGTCTCGGAATGGATGGTCAAGTTGACGTTTTAGACACGCCCGGCTTCACAGTTACTAATGGCCCGGCCTTTGATGCCAAGAATCGACTGGTTTACCTGACCGACAGCGTGGCGAGATGCATCTATCGTGCGACGTTCGATCCAGAGAGAGGCATCAGGGAACTGATCAAGTGGCGTTGCTTCAATTCCGAAGAGGGGTGCCCGGATGGCATGGAGATTGGTCCGGATGGATTGCTATGGATCGCTTTTTGGGATGGAGGTTGTCTGAGAGCCCTTAATGACAGAGGCGTTGTAACGCGGCGCGTCGATCTGCCTGTTATTCGACCGACAAGCGTTTCATTCAGGTCAGAGAGCATTCTTTATGTCACCAGCGCCGCATTCGGAACCAAACAGGACGGGATGCAAGGCATGACACTGCAGGTCATGCTGGATGGCTAAGCGAACTACGCAGGAACAGTCGCGGAAGCGAGCGCTACACTTATTCCAAAGATTCATTTCTAATCCGTCGGGAATGCTCGCATTCTCGAACCTTTCACGCGCAAGCAGCTATCTTTTACCGGTTCCTTTTCTATACAATCTTAGCACCGCCGCGGCGGCTTTCTGGCTATTGGCAACCACCATTGTCAGCCTTCAAAATCTTGTCTTTTTGGGCGCTCCGCAGATTCTAGTCCGCATGCTGGCGGTAGCCAACAACAAGTCCAGTAGAATTGAGGGCCAATACTCGGTCGGAGACCTGGCGAGGCTAATGAGGTTGATCCTTACAGTGGCAAGCGTTGTCATAACATTGCTGATGCTCACCGCAGGAACCGCCGCGATTGCCAATCTAGTAGGCCAAACCGACGATCACTTTGATGCGTGGGCAGCCTGGTTAGTGCTCGCCTTGAGTACACCAATGCGTATTGTGATCCTGACTCGGCTGACATTTCTCAATGGCGTTGGAGAGATAGCGGCTCCGCGACTGGCGGACGGCATCGCTTGGGCTGTTAGCGGTATCCTGTCGGCCGCAACCATTATTGTTACCGAGTCATTGAGCGCTATGGCAGTAGCAGCGCAATTGCCAATCATAATCTCGGCGCTTTTTCTGGGTAGAATGGCCAACCGCGCCGGGTGGACTGATGCACTTCACCTAAGACGGGAGCAGCATTTGTCGAAGGTCGGGCGGGCTGTCTGGGCGCCCTCGTGGAGGGCTGGCCTTGGCGCACTGCTGAGTACGGGATCGCGCCAAGGTGGCGGCATCGCGCTTGCTCAGTTGGCTTCTCCCGCTGTTGCCGCCGGATATCTCCTGGCGCAGAATGTCGTCTCGGTCATCATGATGCTTAGCGCTGCGCCGATGCAGTCTGTGATTCACAAATTGGCCGCTTTGTATGCACAAAGACAAACGGCCAGCCATATAGCACTCGCCGAGCAAGCAAGATCCAAGTCTTTGTGGACCGTCTCTGTCTTGGCAGGTGGCACCGCGCTGGCCGTACCGGTACTGGATTGGCTTGGCTTTGGTTATGCTTTTGTCGACCAAGTCGTCTGGTCGATGCTTGCCCTTGGCCTTTTTATTCAACGATATGCCGCTGCCCATCTTCAGCACTACACAATCACAAATCACGTAGTCTGGCACTGGCTTGATGGCATAGGGGGAGCAGTCAATATTACGACGTGCATTTTCCTGATCCCTGCCATTGGCGCCAAAGGCGCAGCGTTGGCCTATCTCGTCAGCATGATTCCGGTATACCTATGGGTGCCGACACGAATGGCCGTAAAGAGGTTCGACATGCGATGGCCGGCGACCGATCTTCGCACTGTTACGACACCACTAGTTTCTCTGTTGGTCATGCTTGGACTGGCGAATGTGATTAATCTGCCGTTTCTTTAACTGCATGGCGAGAGAGGGGGCTTGCGACTAGAGACTAGCGACATGACACTTTAAGGAGGGAAATGCAAAAACCAGCGCTTCTAATTGCCTTCTATTTCTGTGCGTGACAAGAGATTGATCTGCTGACAAAGCTGAAGCGCACAACGTCAGCAAAAGTGAAATGATTTTTTATTTTTTCTAACCGCAAACTAATTGGCTAAGAACTTTTAAATGGCATTTAGATTCAACCTTGGGAGTCAATCAGACAATCGCACCTATTTTTCATGGGTTATTGCTGCCAGCTTGGCTATTATCATCATAGCTCCCTCGCTTTCTTCGGCATGGGAATTTACCAATACCAACGTCGCCATACTTGTTCTTGCTATGCCGACGCTTCTTTTGTTCCGTTTTTTCCTCTCGCGGCAAAGAGAGTTCTCTCCCAATCGCCCCGTGCTCTTGCTATTGGTTGCTACAATCATCGTTACATTTGGTGCATTAATACCGGCTTATCTTCGGGGCGGATATATTGCCGAGAAGTCTATCAATGCGATTGGATTTTATTCACTTGCGCTTTATTGTTCGGCGGCTTGCGGTTTGGCATCGCTGACATTTGGCAGGCACTCCAGTATAAAGATCATGATGAATTCTCTATACGTCGCATGCGTTGGTGTATGCGGAGCGCAATTGGCGCTTCTCGGTTTAGGGGTCGAGAATCCGTTGGCTGGGAGTGCGCCCCAAGTGGGAACAGAAGCCATTACGCTCAGTCTTTTGGGGATCGATCTCGGGCGAGTAATTCTGCCGTTAGCGTCAGGATTCCAAGCAGGTGCGATCGCGCCTCTCACCGCTTCAATTATAGCACTTACAAGAATACATAGAGGCGCTCCCTGGCGAGAATATGCATTTTTTCTGATCGGGCTTCTTCCGCTGCTGTTTCTTGATGCCCGCCAATTCCTGCTGGCTATAATTGTCGCAGCAATTCTGACACTAAGGCGTGTGCCTGCATGGGCAGCAGCAACTGGTGCAGCGATGCTGCCCGGAATTTTTGTTGCGATGCCTTTAATAATTAGAGAGATCTTACCGTTTCTTACAGGTGTCGCCACCATGCGATCAGGCAAGTTTGGCATGTTCAGTGGCCGCGAATACATATGGAACCAATTTTGGCGCTATATGGGCAATATTGACGCCAGTCCGTTGTTCTTCGGCCACGGTATATATGGACACGCCATTTCAGGGGTGTCCAAAACTTATGGCAGGTTGTTTGGCGGCTGGGGAAGCGAAGCACAGAGCTTTATGCACCTTCACAACAGCTATCTGCAAATCGTAATGGATACGGGGCTCCTCGGATTGCTCCTTTGGTGTACAATGATTTGGCTAGCGATCTATCATGCAATGCGCAATTCGCGCAGCCAAAGCAGAGACGCACCGGGATGGCGAGCGATTGGCAAAATCTTGATTGCGCTTTGTGTCGTCGCAAGCTCAGAAGTCATCTTCGGAGTTTATATGAAGGAAGCAATCGGCGTTTGGCTCTCTTTGTTTGCGACCGTCAGCGTCTACAATCGTCAACAGGATACAGATCGTCGTCGCCACGCTTTGGCTTCGTCGTCCACCAAGATGAGAATGAGTGTGCATCCAGCTTGAATTATTTGTACTGCCGGCCACTTGGAGCGGGGCGGAAATGTGGAGATGCGTCAGAAGGCGTTTCGATGGACGAGCACACTTGCTGTGCGCAGAATTATGATCAGGTCATTTGCCATTGACCAATTCGAAACATACTCAAGATCGGCATTCAGACGCTCGGTCAGCTGCCTTTCTTCTAACAGACTGCCCCGATGGCCACGCACTTGTGCCAGTCCAGTGATTCCAGGCTTTACGACATGGCGATGCCAATACGCCCCATCGATCTCCCAAAGCATGGTTGACCCAACAGCGGTGCGCTCGGCATGCGGTCGTGGCCCAACGATGCTCATGTCGCCTACAAGCACGTTGATGAATTGAGGTAGCTCGTCAAGGCTGGTGCGGCGCAGAAAGTTACCGACTCGGGTAACCCTTGGGTCACTCCGCGAAGTCGTCTTCTTTGCTTCATCATCTTGCATTTCAATCCGCATCGTTCTGAATTTCAGGATCTTGAATTTGCGATTACCAAGGCCGATCCGGTCCTGCTGGAACAATACTGGCCCGCGGCTATCCAATTTGACGAGCACCGCAATAAACGCGAGCAATGGAGCAATGATAGGCATCAGGGCGAATGTAAAAACCAGATCGAACCCTCGCTTGAGAAAGCGCTGGCTCCAGGAAAGCTGCCCGCTACCCAGGACCAGGCTTGTCTCACCGGATCGCTCACGAATTGCTAGCGGGCGTAGCGCGCTCAGTTCCGGCATCACGATTTCGGTTCGAACGTCCAGCGACTTCAACATGAAGGCCCATTGCCCCCGCTTTTTCGGGCGACAATGGACCACCACGCCATCAAGGCCGAGAGCCAGTTGCCCAAGCAAATCGAGCATGGCCGGATTGTCAGGGACAGGCTGCAATCCGATGTCGCTCACATTCAGCGCCTCCGACGTGGGGGATGTTGGTATGGGTATTTCGTCATAAAGATGGAGGTGGGCGAACGGGTCTGAGCCAAGCGCCCGCCGCGTCAGCCCAGCAACGCTCATTCGAGCGATGCCGACAAGAATCACGGCAAGGATTGTTCCCAAACCGAGTACCGCTCGCGAGAATTCCTCGCTGATTTTGAGAAAGAAGAAGATGAGGAACATCAGCAATGATGCCCAGGCGAGCGCCGCGCCGGCGCGCCAGGTGCTACGAAACCCATCTGCAAGTACGTTTGCGGGATAGCTCTGCACAGCCAATCCGAAGAGGAAATATATTGGAAGGATCGACGCGAGTGTACGAGAAATAAGCTCGATATCGATCTGGGAAAGATAGGCGAGGCTGGCGACAACATAGGCGGTTGTGATGGCACCTATGTCGAGCACGATCGCCGCTGCACTTACGCGGTGTCGATGACCACGCTTCGCCTTAAGCTCCGCAAGGAACAGGTTCTCACTGCTTACTGGATCGTATCTATGCACTTCCGAAAGCGCCACTTCTTCACCCTCGAGTCTTGGTTCGTCGACGTCCAATGCTGCGATGCTCTTTCAACTCGATCCACGACCTGCTGCTAGCGCGGCGCCTGAGAGCGCTTGATCCTGATAGCCGAGCGGCAAGTCAAAAAGGCGAATAGCCTGACACAATAGTATCGCTACGAGTCCCATAGCAAGCCCGCAATCGTCAGTCGCGAGTTCGATGCATATCGCAGAAAACGAGGAAATAATCGATCCGGTCATATGGAATTCGAGGTATCTGTGCAATCAGCCCTCATGAGGTAGACGGCTACCAACCATATACGTAAATGTGCCACCGTTCGAAAATTGAACACTACTGCAGGTGGCAAGATGTAGATGCCGGGATTGCCCGTGGGGAGATTAGTTGAAAACTGAAAAGCAAATCCGAGCTGGCTTCGGAAGCCTGTGGCAAACCGTAGTAGAATATCTCCTCTACGCACTGGTCACGGCCTCAATCATTCTGGGCGGAGCGCCAAGCAGCGCAAACTGGCAGATCCTGGTGATTTGCCTGGTTGCCGCCTGCCTGCTTCCGGTTGCCATTGCGGCCGGCGCAGCCAGGAAATTTGCGTCATTGCCGATGGCTCTGAAGGCCGCCGCAATCGCTATCGTCGCGCTACCCTTGCTGCAATTGATACCGCTCCCGCCGGGCATCTGGCAGGCCCTGCCGGGCCGCGAGCTCGCTGGTGAAGTCTTCGGCTTGTTGGGGACCGCAGGGGCGTGGCGCGGGCTCTCGCTGGTGCCGCGCGACACGCTGTTCGGTTTCCTGATGCTCTTGCCGGCAGCAGCAGCCTTCCTTGCATCGCTGACACTGGATCGGGCTGGGCGCAGGCGCGTCGTATGGGTGCTCATTGCTGTCACTATTCTCGCGTTGCTGGTCGGCCTCATTCAGTTCGGCACGACGGGCTCGACGCTTGATCTTTACGATTCTCGCCATCGCGGCAGCTTCCTCGGCTTCTTCGCCAACCGCAATCACCAGGGGCTGCTTATGGCCATCGGTGGAGCTTTCGCGATCGCAGCCATCAAGGATCGCCTGCGCAACCCGCGGCTTGCGATGGCAGTCGCCGTGCTTGCGGCTATGGTCTTCTTCATTGCTGCGGTTGGCACGCTATCTCGCGCGGGTATTGGCCTGACCACAGCCGGATTGGCGGCGACTTTCTATGCCTGTTTTGTCCACGGCAAGCTGCGTTGGCAGTTCATTGTGGGCGGAGCGGTAGCGGCATTTGCCTCGTTGTATTTCGTGACCTTCAGCTCGACTGTCCAGGCGGCACTCGATCGCTTCTCGCAGATCGAGGAGAATGGTCGCCTCGAAATTTGGCAGAAGAGCTCGCCGCTGATCGAACAATACCTGCCATGGGGCGCCGGCCTGGGCAGCTTCACCACCGTCTATCCGGTGATCGAACGGCTCGAGGATATCAACCCGCTCTATTTCAACAGGGTGCACAACGAATATCTTGAACTCCTGATCGAGTTTGGCCTGCCCGGCCTGATCGTCCTCCTGCTGTTCATCTTCCTTTTTGGCAAACGCATCTGGAGTGGTTGGCGCGGCAGCGAGGAACTGGGCGCCTTTGCTCTGCCGTCCGCTGTAAGCATTGTGCTGGTAGGCCTGCATTCGATTGTCGACTATCCGCTCCGCACCCAGAGCCACGCGGTTATCTTTGCTGTAGCATGCGGCTTTCTGTTCGCGCTCCACCGCAAACGTTCGGGCTCTGGCGAAACTGTTAACGACGGGCCATCCTGGACGGATCGAAGCGTGAAGCTGAAGGCAATGGGCCTCGCCGGCCAAGCGCTGGCGATCATCGCTTTCGCGTTGTTTGTGACTTACCAGCAGCAGAGCGCGGACGCAGTAGACCGCTCCGGCGCCAGCCTGGTCAATGCCGAAGGCGAGGCGATGAGCCCGGCGCAACTTGCCTCGGCCAAAAGAGCTCTCGCGCGTCAGCCGCTCGATCAGCCGCTGCTCAACGCCATTTACGCCAGCGAAGTGCGAGGAGGACTCGATGAGACCCAGCGGCGCGCCTATGTGTCGACCCTCGGCAAGCTGGGCTGGCGTGACACCGCCACACAGCAAAACCTCCTGTTCGAAGCAGCCCGGCGCAATGACCTCGAGGCAGCGCTCGACCACATGGATGCGCTGCTTCGGCGTGACAAGCTGGCCGAACAGATCATGCCTCTCCTTGCGCAATTGGAGGTCGATCCAATCGGAACAAGGTTGATGGCCGAACGCCTTGCGAACAATCCCGTCTGGCGTAAGCGCTATTTCCTCCTAGCCGAGCCCTTGGCCAACCCGAAGATCCTCGACGCGCGCTTGCGGCTGTTTGATTACATGGCCGAACACGACATGCCGGTCGATCGCGTGGAAATGCGCGCGGCGCTTTATGCGCTGTTCAATGCCGGCCGCAAGGACGCGATAGCCGAGATGGTCAGGGCCCAGCTTCCCGCCGAAAAGAAGTCGCAATTACTGTACGATCCTGACTTCGATCAATGGCTGGGAGAACCTCCTGAAATTCGTTGGGCCACAGCGCCGCAGGACTGGCGACTCACCAACCGATCCGGGATCTCCGCGCAAATAATTGCCGAAGAATGGAGCAGCCGCCTGGTGCTGCGCTGGAACGGCCGGGGCGCCCCGATCATCGCGCGGACCATGACCTTTCTCACCGAAGGCCAGAGACCGGAGCTGGAGGTGACGCTGAGTGCGGGCAGCCAGCTTCGCGGCCTCGATTCGCTGCGCTTCACGCTGATCTGTCCCGGCGCGCGCGAGGTGCTGTTTGTGCGCAAGGCCGCGGGTTCGGCGGCAAACCCGGGGATGGATCGCCGTTCGGCCTTCTACGCGGCCGAAAGCGGCTCGGCCTGCGACTACCCTGAGTTGTTTATCGGCGGCATGCCCAGGGTGGGCAATCGCGGCGCGGATCTGTCGATTGATTCAATCAAGCTGACCGTACCTTGAGGGATCCAGCTTCAGTTAGGAGATCGCTGCCACAGGGCTCTGCCATCCCCTAGCCGTCCGGTCGTTGCACCTCGCCGGCGTTTCGGTCTTCCAGTTCCACAGGAGCAGTTAGCCGAGCCGGCCGGCGGGATAGTTTGCGCCTGTTATGCGCGATATCGCTGCCTGTTATCGCGATTAATTACCCTGTTCTGGCGAAGAACAGGGAAGCGGTGATTCCTATCCCATAACTATCTGTAATCGCTTGAGTAATTTATCGGCGGATTGGGCGGAATCACCCTAAAAGGCCTGTTTCGCGCCCGAAATGAGCGATTTACCCTGTTAATTCCCTGCCAAACAGGCAAATCAGTGCCGCGACCAGCTGCGCTCGCGCCGCCCCGAATACCCGATAACGCAAACGCGCGGTGATATGATGATGCCTGGTGTCCTGCCCTCCCGTCTTCGGCCTTCGGCGACCAAGCCCGATGCGATTGGCACGGATCGCAGTGCGACGTGGCGCAGGATCAGGCTCGCCAAGTGGCCGCGCAAGCGCTAACCAATGCCCATGCGCTCCGCCCTCATCACCGGCTCCGCCGGCTTCATCGGCTATCACCTGGCCCAGCTGCTGTTGGACGAGGGGTTTGCCGTCACCGGCTATGACGGGATGACCGATTATTACGATGTCCGGCTGAAAGAGCGGCGCCACCAGATGCTGCTGCAAAACCGGCATTTCCGCGCAGAGGTTGGGATGCTTGAGGATTTCGAGCATTTGCGCACCATCGCGCTCGAATCCCGCCCCGACATCATCATCCACCTCGCCGCACAGGCAGGCGTGCGATACAGCCTCGAGAACCCGCGCGCCTATGTCGATGCCAATCTGGTCGGCACGTTCAATGTGATGGAAGTCGCGCGCGAGTTGAAAGTCGCCCATCTGCTGATGGCATCAACCAGCTCGGTCTATGGCGCCAATACCGCGATGCCCTTTACTGAGACAGATGCCTGCGACACGCCGTTGACGCTTTATGCCGCGACGAAGAAGGCAACCGAGGCAATGGGCCATAGCTATGCCCATTTATGGGGCATCCCCACCACGATGTTCCGTTTCTTCACCGTCTATGGCCCCTGGGGCAGGCCCGATATGGCACCGTTTAAATTTACCAAAGGGGTTCTCGAGGGCACGCCGATCGACGTATATAATCACGGCGATATGTATAGGGACTTCACATATGTAACCGATTTGGTTCGCGGTGTCCGGTTGCTTGTCGATGTCCCGCCGCCCGCCGTCGATGCGCGCGGCGAGCCGATCAAGCAAGACAGCCTTTCGCCCGCCGCACCTTTTCGCGTGGTGAATATCGGCAATGGCGAGAAGGTCAGGTTGCTCGATTTCATCGAAGCGATCGAGGAGGCCTGCGGCCGCGAGGCGATCAGGAACCTGCTGCCCATGCAGCAGGGCGATGTTTCGGCAACCTGGGCTGACAACAGCTTGCTGCGCGCGCTAACCGGTTACGCACCGCAAACCTCTGTGCGTGATGGCATGGCACGCTTTGTCGCATGGTACCGCGATTATTACGCAGTATAAGCCCTGCTTTGACACGCGCGGCTGGCAATATGCGCCTGTGGAGCTATACTCGCGTTTCTCGTCGAATTTATTCCCGGGTCGCGGCACGTCTTGAAATCCAATTTCCATCCCGCACAAGCCAGGCGAAGCCAGATAGGAACGCGGCGTTTCCGCTGGCGCACGGCCAGCGCGCTTGCGGCCTTCAGTTGGCTCACCCTGTTTGCTTCGCCAGCAGCGATCGCCAACCAGTCAGCCCTTCGCATCATCAGCAATTCAGAACTTCGTTTCGGAACCTTTGCCGTGCCAACGCGCGGTTTCAGGGAGGTTTCGGCATCGGGCGCCGTGACCAGCGCCGGTGTGTTCGTGCTCAGCGACACTGGCACGGGCCCGGCGCGCTTCACCGTGGAATATGATCGGGGCAACAATGGCCGCAGGCGGATGGATCTTGAGATCGAGCTGGTGATGTCGGCGCCCCCGGCTTTTGGCAGTGGCGGCCTGACGGCCCGGCTCAGCCGTTATCAGACCGATCTGCCCGGTTACAGCTTTATCGAGCCCGGACAGGTCATCCGGATCGAGATGCTCAATTGCGTCCAGCGTGTCTGCTCAAGGTCTTTCAATGTTGGCGGGCGGCTGGATGTCGAGAGGATCTTTGGCGGAGGGCCGATCGCGATCCCCATTCCCGTCGATGCAGTGCTCGTATCGGTGCGTTAGTTTCCGGCAATCCAGGTGCGCCATTCTGGCACATAAGTGTAATTACCTGATTGTAGGCTGAGATTTTCCTGCGAGCTTCTTCCTAGGATGTCCAAATCCTGAGGAGGCAAGCATGATCTCCAAAGAAACCATGGCTATCGTTGCCACTTTTGGGCTGGCCGCGTTGCCCGCGCCCTCGCTGGCGGCACCGGGGAATGAGGCAACCGCCTCCGGCAACGCCAGCGCCGAAGTGATCGCCCCCCTGACGTTCGAAGCGGTTGCCCCGCTGGAGTTCGGCACGCTGGCGGTTTCGCCAAGCGACAGCGGCTCGATCAGCGTTGACCCAGCCGGCGGCGCCCCGGTCTACACAGGTTCGCTGAGGGCTGCCTGCAGCGCCGCCGCGCTGTGCGATGCTTCACCCGCCCGATTCGCCGTGCGCGGGCAGCCGGGCCGATATTACCGGATCGAATATCCCGATCAGACATATGCGAGCCCGGTCAGCTCATCTGCGCCAGCTCTGCTGGTCAAGCAGATCACTGTCGCGACCGACAACCTTTCTTCCCAGGGAGCGCGCGGCCAATTGAGCGCGGAAGGGGCGGACGGTTTCCGTGTTGGGGGCACGCTGGAAGTTCCCGGCGGAACTGCTGCCGGGAGATACAGGGCCACGTTGAATATAGTTGTTTCCTATGATTGATGCCAGTTTAATGGTAAGCATAACATACTGTATTTATGTGTTTTTATGGCAAAAAGGATTTTTTAAGGGGCACGTAGTTATACCTATGTAAGCACCGGCAACCGCCGGGCGAACCAAAACATTTGGAGACTACGTAATGAAGAAGTTCGTTCTGGCAGCCTTTGGGGCCGCCTTCGCTATCCCGGCTGCCGCTGCGCCCGGCGACACTGACACCGCCCAAGGTGTAGCTACTGCGGTAATCGTTGCGCCGATTTCGATCGTGCATGATGGGGGTGCGCTGGATTTCGGCACGATCGTTCCGGGGACCACTGGCGGTACCGTGGTCGTGACCACCGCTGGCGTGGGTTCAGTTACTGGCGACGTGACATTCGTGCCCACCTCGACCAATTCGGAAGATACCTTCACGGTTACGGGCGATGCCAACCGCGACTTCAACATTGTTGCAGGTAATGAGGTAATGGCTGGCATGTCCTTCACCACGGACGTCGCGACCACAGGAAGCCTCGACGCATCGGGCCTTGCCACTGTTTCTGTTGGGGGCACTTTGACAGTGGCCGCCAATCAGGCCGCCGGCACCTATAATGGTACCTATGACGTGACGGTCAGCTACAACTGATGTCCTGACGAGACCGGCCGCCACTCCGAGTGAGATTGGCGGCCGGCCAGCCAGAGGACCAGCACGATGATCCATCAGAAACTGATCCAAGGCCTGAAAGGACTTAGCGCTGTCTGCACAGCCTGCCTGGCAGTGGCCGCCCATGCCGCGCCCGGCCAAACCGATTTTGCGCAGGGCAAGGCCCAGGTGGAGGTGGCCAGTCCGCCTCAAATCCTGCCGGTTGAAGACCTCCGCTTTGGCCAGATCCTGGCTCCACCAGTTGCTGGTACAGTTACGATTACACCGGCGGGCAGTGTGACCAGTTCGTTCGCTCTTCCCGCGTGGCCAAGCGTCAGGGGGCCGGCCCAATTCCTGGTCCTGGGCGATGCCAACCGCCGCTTCATCACTTCGCATTCCAACAGCACAGTGATCTCGAATGCTAACGGGGCAAGCATGACCGTGAGCAATCTGGCGTTCAATCGCTCCTCTGCAAGCCCGATCAATCGCCTTGATGCGAACGGGTTCTTCATCCTTTATATCGGCGGCACATTGAATGTGCAGGCCAACCAGCAGCCCGGCGATTATTCCGGGGTGTTCGAAGTTACCGTTTTCTATCTTTGAACTAAGGTAGAACCCTTAGGCGTTTACGCGCAATTAACCATATTTGATCCATAGACCGGGCGACACAAACGGGGGTCGCCTGATATGAGTTCCGCATACAAATCTGCCGCATACCGCGCCACACCGACAACCCTTCTGGCAGGCGCTCTGGCTACTATCCTCGCCCTGGGCCCGGCGGGCTCGCTGGCGCAGGATATCGAGCCAACAACGCCCCAGACTGCTCCGCCACCTCCGCCTGAGGGTTCGGTTGGCGCGATGGGCGATATAAACCTGTTCCCGAAGCGGGTGGTGATCAACGGACGCCGTGAAATCGCATCGATCGGGCTCTACAATAAAACCGTCAATCCGGGCGATTACGAAATCCGCCTGGTCGACATGGCAATGACCCCGGATGGGCGCTTGCTCGCTCTCGACAAGGAGATTGACGAAGCGACAAGGGCGCGCGTGCAAACGGCCAGCGGGCTATTGCGGCACTCGCCACGCAGGGTCGCATTGCGGGGCAGCGAATCCCAGTTGGTTCGCGTCATGGCCCGGGCCGCTGCCGACATTCCCGACGGTGAATACCGTTCGCACTTCGTTGTCACTTCCGTTCCGCCGATCGATAGTGGCCTCTCCATTGAAAACGCTGCGGGCGGAACGAGCACCGAAGGCATCGGCGTCACCATCCGCCCGCGCTTTGGCATCTCGATCCCGGTAATCGTGCGGATCGGCGAAACGACGCTGGACGTGGGCATTGAGGACATCAGCCTGCTCACCTCGCAGGATGGAAACCGCGCCATCCGCTTCACCGTGACTCGCGCGGGAACGCGCTCTGCATTTGGCGATGTGGTAGTCACCGCAAAGGGCGCGGACCAGCCTGTCGCGATTTCCAAAGGCATCGGCGTCTATCCCGAAGTCGACAGCAGGCAGGTGACTATCCCGGTCAACCCCGAGCTTGACCCACGCTTTGTGTCCGCGGGGACCCGCCTGAGAATCGAGTTCATCGATGATGACTTCAAACCTGGCGCCAAACTTGCCGAACAGGAATTCGTGGTTCCTTGAACCGCCGGAAACTCATCCGGAACGTCAGCGCCGTCAGTTTGGGGGCGGTCGCATTGGCGCTTTGTTCGCTTCCCCAGAACAGGGAAAGCGGCACAAAGCGCATGCCTATGCCTTCGCCGCAGGAGCATAGTGGCAAGAAAGCGCGCGACATCGCTGCGGCCGACATACCCAGGCCCTCGTTCGGGGATGACGCCCCGGCGCGTCCGGCCCCGGCCCCAACTCCTGGCCGGGCAGTAAGTATTGCCAACGACACCGATCATACAGACAGGATCGACGGCCAAGGCACCCGGCAAACCAGACCTGCAGAAGATCGCGAGCCAGCCACCGCAGCGCCCGCCGGTGAACCCGCAGAGCCCAAAGCACTGCCTGATTCCGGCCTGAACGATCCGGACGCCAGCACCGCACCAAATGTCGGCGGAGTGATGGTAAAATCTGCGGTCGAGACGCCAGCCGTTGCCGCGCCGCCGATCGTTCTGGCCGGAAACCTTGAGCCATTGGCACAGCAAACCGCAGGCGAGTTCGACACAGCTTTCGCGGAGTTCGTGCCGCTGGGCGAACCAGCCGGCTCCCTGGCCGATAGATCGAAAGTGCGAATCTGGGATTTTGCCACCGGAATACCGCTCACTCCGGTTGATCCCGTGCACAAGGCACTCGAAAGCAATGACAATGGCCCTGTAGCCGGCGAAGAAGCGGCACCAGCTGAGGCCAGCGATCTGGCCGTCGTGCCTGACCAGGTCAGTGATGACAGCCCGGCAGCGGACCCAGCCGCGGATGCCGCATCGACACCGTTGGCGGTGCCTGCGCCCTCCCCCGAGCCCGCTCAGCCAGCCGCTGCGGAAAAGGTGCAGGAACGCGCGCAAGTGAGCGTTGAAAAATCCGCGCCCGACGGTTTGGCCGTGACAGAGATTGCTGCGCCCCAAAGCGTTGCGCTGGTGGATGCAGGCGCCGATGCGGATACGGGTGCAGAAACCGCGGAGGCACCCGGAACCACAGCCAGTGCGGCATCTGCGGCGCGGGTATGGGATTTCGCAACCGGAAAGCCGATCGCTCCGCTTGACAGCATGGCGGATGTTGCCGCCGCAGAGGTAAAAGTTTCAGCCCCGCCAAACTGGCAAGACAATGAAGCGGCTATGGCCGGTGCCCATGTCGAAACACCACCCAATGAGCCGGTCAAGACTCAGGCCGAAGGACAGGTCGAAGCACAGAGCGAAGCACGGGGCGAGGCCCTCACACCAACCGGGGACAGGCCCGGCGTTTCAACGCAGCCGCAGACCGGAGCGCGCGTGTGGGACTTTCGCACCGGTGAGCCGCTTGCCGGTTCTGCTGCATTGCTCCAGACAGATACTGTTTCATCAGACCTGACACAACTGGTGCCGCCACCGCGCGCAACAGGGCAGGCAAGTTCCCCCGCCTATTCTGCTGAAGCGCCCGTGCTTGGCCCACAGGATGAGCTCATCCTCGAAGTCAAGATAAAGGGCATAGACGCAACCGATACGATCATTGCCTATGGCACGCGCAGCGGCATCTATCTGCCGCTTGGCGCCATGGCGCGGATCCTTGATCTCGCCATCACGGTGAGTGATGACGGCAACTATGCGCATGGCTGGATCCTGGACGAGGATCGCATACTGGCCATCGACCTGCGCCAGAAGCTGGTTGAGTTCGAAACAGCCCAGCGCCCGCTCAAGGGCTCGCAGGCGGTGGCTTTCGAAGGCGAAATGTACCTGCAGATCGAACAGTTTGCCGAGTTCCTGCCGATCAGGATCGCGGCGGACCTGCGATCGATGTCGGTCGAAATCGAAACGCTGCAACCCTTCCCCTTCCAGCTGCGGGCAGAGCGTGAGGCAAACAGGAAAAGAATGGAAGCGCGTCAGGGCGGCCGGGAAGCGCGCGATTTCGAGCGGGTGGACCTGCCGTGGCAGGCACTTTCGGTTCCTGCGGCGGACGTCGAGCTTCGCGCCGTTTCCGACAGCATTTTCGGCCCGCGCCTGGAAGGCGATTTACGGCTGGCTGGTGATCTGGGCTTTCTTACAGCCGAGGCCTATCTGAGCGGCGAGACCGAAAACGGCCTGACAGCGTCGTTGCTGGAGCTTGGCCGGGTCGACCCCGATGGCGATCTGTTGGGCCCGCTTTCCGCCACCGCCTTTTCTGTCGGCGATATTGCCACCGAATCGATGCCGCTGGGTTTGCGCAGCGTTTCGGGCCGCGGCTTCGCGGTTACCAATGCGGCGACGCAAACAACCTCTGTTTTCGACCGTGTGGATTTGCGCGGCATCCTGCCCGACGGCTACGAAGTCGAACTTTACCGGAATGACATCCTGATCGGATCGACACGTGAAACGGTCAACGGCCAGTTCGAGTTTCTTCAGGTGCCGGTCGATTTCGGGCTAAATGTTTTCCGCCTGGTATTCTTCGGTCCGCAAGGGCAGCGCAGCGAAAGTGTGCGCCGCATCTCTGTTGGTGACGGGCGCGTCTCCGAAGGGCAGCTGGTCTACAATTTCGGCGCCGCACAAAGGGACCAGAACCTGCTGGGGGTGACGCCGCCAAACTTCGTGCCTTCACGCGAATTCGGCAACTGGCGCGCAAGCGGGCAGCTTGCCTATGGCGTGAGTTCAGACCTGACAGCGGTGCTGAGTGGTGCCTGGTTCGAACGCGACGGCGACCACTGGGTTTCCTCTGCTGGTATGCGGACCAGCCTGGGCGGCGCAGCGGTGAAGCTGGATGCGGGGTTTGCCGATGGAGGGGCGCTGGCATTCGAGGGCGGCATCGGCGGGCGCATTGGCCGCTCTGCCATAACGCTTAGCCATACCGAATACAGCGGGCTTTTCCCCGACGAAACCAAGGCGCCTGGGCTGCAGTTTCTGCGCCGCGCCACCGAGCTCGATTTCAACACGACCGTGGAACTGGGCAACCCTGTTACCGGCCTGGTCATTCCGCTGAGCGCACGGGTGCGCAATTTTCAGGACGTAAACGGGCGCAGCACATTCCAGGCCGGGATGAGAGCTTCAACCCGCACATCCGGCCTGCTGCTTTCAAACACACTGGATTACTCGCGCACAAGCTCCCCCGATTTCCAGAACAACGCCCAGCTGTTCGGCAATTTCGACCTTGCTACGCTTGGCCGATCCAACACAAGGGCGCGGTTTTCGCTTGGCTACCAGGTCCATCCGCAGCTCGACATCACAAATGCAGGCGCCGAAATCAATCACACGCTTGATGACCGCACCGCACTGCGCGCTTCTGCCAATTATGACTTTTCAAGCCACTCCCCCTTCTTCAGCCTTTCGGCAGTGCGCGATTTTGACCGTTTCAGCCTGGCCTTTGACAGCAATTACTCGTTCTCGAACGATTCCTATTATGTCGGCCTGCGCCTTGGTTTAAGCCTCGGTCGCGATCCCATGAGCAAGCGCGTTTTTGCGGCGCGCCCCGGGCAAGCCACGTCAGGCGGAGCAACGCTGCGCGCCTTCCAGGACCTGAATGGCGACGGCACCTATGGCCCTACAGACCGGCTGCTGCCTGAAGTCGATTTCGTCGTATTCAACAAGACAGCCTCCACCAACGAGGCCGGTATCGCCAGAATCGGTGGGCTGGGTACCGGGCGGGAAGTGGGTATTCAGATCGATCCAGCCAGCCTTCCGGACATCACACTTGCGCCGGCAAAGCCCGGCGTGGAGGTGGTTCCCAGAGCGGGCCGGCTCCACGCCATCGATTATCCTGTCGTGGCGCTCAGCGAGATTGAAGGAACAGCCAGCTTTGTTTCCAACGGGGTGGCCAAGGGCGTCTCCGGCGTCAGACTGACTCTGTCCGAGGAAAACGGGAAGATCGTGGGAATCGTCAAGACAGAGCTCGATGGCTATTACTTTTTTGAACGGGTCATGCCGGGGAGTTACCGCCTCTCCATCGATCCCGCGCAGGCCGGGCGCCTGAATCTGTGCCCGCTGGATTTCGGCACGATTACAGTGGGCTACGAATCCGATGTCATCGCGCGCGACATCGAAATTAAGTCATGCGAAGCTCCGCAACCGCGCATCGTGAAGCAGGAAGGGGTCATGCAACCTGGCACGCAAGCCGAATTGGCTGCGGTTTCCCACTAGCAGGGGTGTCTGTCCGGCAAAACCGCCATTGGCGACATTTTGCAGACGGTTGCTGCGGCAGGTTATTCGCCGTCAGGCTTGGCGGCGGCATCAGGGGCTTCACCGCCTTCAGGCATTACCGCAGGCGGCGCTCCCTCGTCCGGCAAGCCCTGCTGCCGTTCGCGTTCAAGCCGCTCCATATATTCCCGCTCGATCTGCTCGACCCGCGCCTGTTCGGCTGCGGCATCAGCATCAATGGTTGAAAGACGCTCAGCCCGTGCGGCTTCGATCAACTGGCTAAAGCGTATGTCGGAGCCTTCGCGCTTGTCGGCATAGGCCGCATTGATCATCTGCTGGGTGCAACCAGTCCAGCCGCCCGCCCCCGCCGGATCGCACGACATGGTGCCGAAATCACCGATCATCTCGAAACGTTCGACACGCTCGGCCCAGGCAATGTTCTGCGGACTGTCGCTCAATCGCAGGTTTTCGGGAATGCGAAAACGCTCATCCTCGGCCTTGCGCGCGCAGACCGTGATCTCGCCTTCCGCCGGTGCCGGGCATTCATCAGCCCCATAGACGATCACCATATTGACCTTGTCGCCAGCGTCATCCTGCGCGGCGGCCGGTGTGGCGGCCCAAAACGGCGCGGCGGCGATCAGGGAAAGGGCAAGAATGCGGCGGGTCATCACGATACCTCGAGCAAGTCAGGGACAATGCGCATATTAGAGCGCAGGCGAGTTGAATAGCATATGAAGCGCCTTCACGCGCGGTTTAATCCTGCTCATATTCGTTCGGCAAGTTTGATCGCAGCGCGGCAACCCAGCCTGATCGCCCCCGCCAACAGCGGATAGGCAGGCGCCCTTTCCGCCCCGGCTGCCAGCGCTGTGTCACGATGCGCGCGCTCATCTTCGCGGAACTCATGGATCATGTCCGCAAGTTCCGGTTCGGCCCCGCTTTGCCGCAACCGATCAAGCTGCTGCGAATAATGCCGATCGATCTCTTCCTCGACCGCTGCGGTACAAGCCATCGCCGCCTCCGGGCCGATCAGCGCGGTTGCCGCACCCAGCGCATAACCCGCGACCGACCAGAAGGGCTGCAGCGCAGTAGGGCGCACCCCGCGCGCGGCAATCATTGCATCAAACCGCGCAAGATGGCCTTCTTCCTGCTCGGCCATATGGACGATTTCCTGCGCGTGCGGGCCGCGATTGCCCAATACGGCAAGCTGTCCCGCATATATCCGTGTAGCGCCATATTCGCCCGCCTGATCGACGCGGATCATACTGTGGAGTTCGTCGCGGGTGATGCCTTGCGTGCTCATCTTCCACCTCTCAAGCCGGTCTGGCGCTGCGCCTCAGAAGTTCCCATATCCCGATACCGGCGGCGCAGGAAATGAGGAAATTCCATCCCGCGAGCGAGATTCCCAGCAGGTCCCACGGCGCAACGTCGCAGCGGACCAGCGGCGCGTTCATAATCGCATCCAGCGCATCCCCGGTTGTGGGAACGCCGGTCGAACAGGCGGTCAGGCCCTCCCACCAGCCATATTCGACCCCGGCATGGAAGCCGCCGATCGCGCCGGACACGAAAATCGCCAGGCCAGCCAAGGCAATCCAAAACTGCCGCAGCGGTGCGACGAATGAAAGCATGGCCAGCGCCAGCGCGGCGAAATGCGGATAGCGCTGCCACCAGCACATTTCGCATGGGTAAAGGCCAAAGCCATATTGCGCCAGATAGGCACCGCCCAGCAGCAAAGCCGGTACGCTCAAGGCAAGATGTTGTGCCAACAAATCGGCGGGGCGTCCGCCCGGTGTCTTATTCATCATGCGCAGCTAGCCGATTTACTGGCGCAGCGCCATCGTTGCCCGCGTTGTCCGGCGCAAGGTTTCGAGCGCATAGTGCAGCTGGAAATCCTCAACCCCCTGCTCCTCGAGTTGGGCCGAAGTCAGGCGGAACCTTGGGTCGACCTGCTTGTCCACCTCCAGCGCTTCATCCTCAAGCCCCAGTTCGTTGATCAGATGCCCGCGCAGGTCACTTTCACGCATGACATATTTGTTGCGCTTCTCAAGGTCCGGGTCGGATAGCTGGGGGACTTCGATATCGGGCTTGATGCCGCCTTCCTGCACCGAATGCCCGGCGGGCGTGTAATAGCGCGCCGTCGTGAGCTTGAGCGCAGCATCGCGGCCCAGCGGCAGCAGTGACTGAACACTGCCCTTGCCGAAGCTGCGATCGCCCATAATCAGCGCCCGGCGATGATCCTGCAGTGCACCGGCGACGATTTCGGAGGCCGAGGCCGAACCGGCATCGATCAGCACGATCAGCGGAATGCCCTCAGCAATTGCGCCCATGAAGCGCTGCGCATCCTGTCGCGGCAGATGGCGGTAATTGGTGATGTCATCAGCGTTATACTGGGCGTTCTCGCCGCGCGCGCGGCCCCGCTGCGACACGATCCGCCCCTCCTTCAGGAACAGATCCGACAGCGCGATTGCCTCGTCGAGCGAGCCGCCCGGATTGGATCGCAGATCGAGCACCAGGCCGTTCATCCGGCCCGCAGCCTCTGTGCGGAGCGCCTGCCAGGCCAGGTGCACGTCGCGCCCGACATTGGTCGAGAATTCATTGACCGTGATCACACCGATCTTGCCGGACTCCAGCTTGTGCGTGACCGGCTCAAGCTCGATCACGCCGCGGGTGACTTTCAATTCCAGCGGTTCGTCGCGCCCAGGACGGAACACTGTAAGCTGAATCGAAGTGCCTTCCGGCCCGCGCATGCGTGCCACGGCTTCGTCAAGATCGCCGCCATAGATCAGCTCGCCATCAAGATGGGTGATAAAATCACCCGCCTTGACCCCGGCCTTTTCTGCCGGGCTGCCGCGGAAGGGAGAGATCACCTTGACCGCGCCGGAATCCATCACCACTGACAGTCCAAGCCCCGAATAATTGCCATCAATCAGCGTGGTGAGACGTTGCAGCGCGGGGCCATCGACATAGGCCGAATGCGGATCGAGCGCACCGAGCATGCCGTCAATCGCGCCGCGAATCAGAACGTCATCTTCAACTGGCTCGACATAATTGGCCTTGATCTGCTGATACGCTGCGAACAGCTTGGCGAATTGCGGGCCCGCCCGGCCATCCACTTGCGCCATGCCGGCGGTGGTGGCCGGGATAAGCGCCACAGCGGTGACAAGCGCGGCGCTGCGCATCAGATCGGCGATTCGCATAGGCAATTGGGCTCCTGTTCTGCCGGAGTTCTATCGCGCAAACCGCCTTAACGCCAGATGAGAGCGCGATCGCGACCCGAAGCGATACGGTTCCTTTGACAAATGTTTTCCCATTCCGCCGCCGGTCAACGGGCACGCAGCCTGCCGAAGATGCATGAAACCTACATGTAATCGAGCGGGTTAACCGGATTTCCATCCCGCCGCAGCTCAAATGTTACCATTGGCTCGCGCACGGATGCCGTGCCGATCGGGCTGCCCCCAATCACCTGGTCCCCCGCAGCAATATTGCTTCGCGCAAGGCCTGTAACCAGGCTGGTGAAACCATTGCCATGTTCGATGATGACGATGCGGCCAAACCCGCGATAGGGGCCGGCAAAGGCGACCCGCCCCTCTGCCGGTGCGATGACCTGCGCGCCCGATGCCGGCCTCAGCCGCAACCCGGTGCTGGCCAGCCCTGCCG
>LOET01000153.1 GCA_001515985.1 Sphingomonadales bacterium BRH_c3
GCTGTTCCGGGGCTGGATGCGCTGGGTCGGGCCGCTCGGCCTTGGCGCGCGCCAGACGCAGCGCGAACTCGACCAGGAAGTGCGGATCTGGCCCGATCTCAGCCCGGTGCGCAGCCGCGACCTGCAAACTTTCCTGCGCAATGCCCAGTATGGCCTGATCGCCCGCCGCCTGCGCGGCGAAGGCAGCCAGTTCGAAGCGCTGAGCGAATACCAACCCGGCATGGATCGGCGCTGGATCGACTGGAAAGCAAGCGCCCGGCACACCAGGCTCTATGCCCGCGAAAACGAAGCTGAACGCAACAACCAGATCGTCTTCGCCTTCGATTGCGGCCAGGCAATGTGCGAGCCGGTTGACGGCCTGCCGCGCATCGATCGGGCGGTTTCAGCCGCGCTCACCTGCGCTTATGTCGCGCTCAAGGGCGGTGACCGGGTGGCGCTGTTCGGCTTTGCCCAGCGGCCGGGTCCGATGACCCCCTTCATCGCGGAGACCCGCGCGTTCCCGCGCTTGCAGCGCGCCGCTGCCAGTCTCGATTACCATTCCGCAGAGCCCAATTTCACGCTGGCCATGGCGCATCTGACCGGCAAGCTCAAACGCCGTTCGATGATCGTGCTCTTTTCCGACTTCACCGATCCCACCGCTGCCGAGCTGATGGTGGAGAGCCTGGGGCGACTGGTGCGTCACCATCTGGTGCTGTTCGTGACCATCGCCGATAGCGAGATCGAGGCATTCGTCGAGGCTGCGCCTACCGATCTCACCACGCTGGCTCGCAGCGTTACCGCCGACACGCTGGCGCGCCAACGCGCGCTGGTGCTCGAACGCTTGCGGCAGCTCGGCATTGACGTGATCGAAGCGCCGTGGCGCAAGATCGGCCCGCAACTGATCGATCGTTATTTCGAAGTGAAACGGCACGAGGCGATCGGATGAAGCCGCCAGGCATCGCCAAATGGTTCGCTCCAGGCGAAATCGAGGCACCGCCCGACGCGGCCAGCGCAGCACTGCGTTCGGACCGCTTCCGGCTCGAGCGCGAAACCGATTGGCGGCGACTCGAGGAAATCGTTGCGCGGATGGAGAAGGGCTCGATCCGGCGGGTTAACGATGCCGACTTGCTGGCTCTGCCGACTCTCTATCGCACCGCCGCCTCAAGCCTGGCCGTGGCGCGCGAGACTTCTCTCGACGCGGCAACTCTGGGTTATCTCGAGGCGCTGGTGCAACGCGCCTGGTTCCAGGTCTATGGCCCGCAAACCGGGTTGTGGGGCTGGCTGCGCGGGTTCCTGAAGGGCGGGTGGAGCCGCGCGGTGCGCGAAATCTGGCTCGACCTGTGTATTGCGCTGGCGGTGATGGTAGCGGGCGGCGTGGTCGGTTGGCTGCTGGTCGCGCGCGATAGCGAGTGGTTCTACGCGCTGGTACCGGGCGCAATGGCGGGCGGGCGCGTGCCAGGGGCCAGCCGCGAGCAATTGCTCGATACTTTGGCCACCGAAAACGGCGCCGACGGGCTTTCGATCTTTGCCGCCTCGCTATTCAGCAACAATGCGGGCGTGGCGATCCTGGCCTTCGCATTGGGCTTTGCCTTTGGTATCCCCTCTCTGATGCTGCTGCTGCACAACATGGCCCTGATGGGCGCAATGCTGTGGGTATTCGCGAGCCAGGACCTGACTTTCAACTTCCTCGCCTGGCTGAGCGTGCACGGCACGACCGAGCTGTTCGCGATCCTGCTGGCGGGAGCGGCCGGCCTGCACATCGGTCGGTCTATGGCCTTTCCGGGTGAGCGTTCAGTGCTTGTTGCCGCGCAGGAAAGCGGGCGCCGCGCCGCAGTGGTGATGGTCGGCGTGGTGCTGATGATGGTTGTCGCTGCCTTCCTCGAAGCCTTTCCGCGGCAGCTCCTCGCAGCGAGCACGGACCGCTTGCTGATCGGCGCCACAATGCTGGCACTGTGGCTGGCCTATTTCTTCGCTTATCGCCCGCGCGGCACGGGACAGAGCGAAGCATGAACAGTCATCGCACCGGCTTTGTACCGGCCACGCTGGCCAAGCGGCAGCGTTACATGCTGACGCCCGAAGGCATTGCCTTGCCGCTCACGATTGCTTCGCGCGGAGCGCGGGTGGGTGCGCTGGTGCTCGATTTCGTGATTATCGCAGCCGGTATGCTGGCCGTGACCCTGGTGCTGTTCTGGACACTGGGCGACCTGATCGAACAGCTCATGGCTGGTATCGAAGATGAGATCGGCGGCGCAGCGGAACTGATCGGCGTGATCCTGATCCTGTTCAGCTTCCTGGCGCGCTATGGCTATTTCCTCGGCTTTGAACTGGGTCCGCGCGGGGCGACGCCGGGCAAGCGGATCGTGGGAATCAGGGTTGCCGCACGCGATGGTGGGCAGCTGAGAGCAGAAGCGGTGATCGCGCGCAACCTGCTGCGCGACATCGAGCTGTTCCTGCCGCTGGTGTTCCTGCAGGTCGCCCCCACTGGCGCCATGGGCAGCGCGGGGATCGCGGGCATGATCTGGTTCCTTATCTTCATGGGTTTCCCCTTCTTCAACCGTGACGCCATGCGCGCGGGCGATATTATTGCGGGAACCTGGGTGGTGGAAACCCCGCGTGCGAATCTGGCGCAAACGCTTTCGACCCAGAGTGCTGCGGATGGCACCAGCCAGGTTACCGGCGCGCGCTACAGTTTCGGCGAGGCCGAGCTTTCGGTCTATGGCGAGGAGGAATTGCAGACGCTCGAGCGCGTCTTGCGCGGTGGCGAGGAAAATGCTCTCGCTGCAGTCCATGCCGCGATTTGCCGCAAAATCGGCTGGGAGCCAGGGTCGGGTGACGAACGCGCTTTCCTTACGGCATTCTACGCCCAACTCAGGGCCAAGCTGGAAGGCGATATGCGCTTTGGCAAACGCAAAAGGGATAAATACTCATGACCCGGCTTTTCCCGATTTCCCGGCGTAGTGCGCTGGCTGGGCTTGCCTCGCTCGGTGCGGCGGCCTGCGTGCCGATCGATACCTCGCCGAGCGGCAGACTGGCGGCCCGCTTACGGATCATCGAGGCAGCGGCTGGTGGCACGCTGGG
Organism: Sphingomonadales bacterium BRH_c3; assembly: GCA_001515985.1. Taxonomy (GTDB): domain Bacteria; phylum Pseudomonadota; class Alphaproteobacteria; order Sphingomonadales; family Sphingomonadaceae; genus Erythrobacter. The sequence continues at coordinate 3,058 of LOET01000153.1, forward strand.
TGTGGCGCTGTATGAGAGCGGCAGCGGGCGAACGCTGGCCCATCGCGGAGATGAGCTGTTCGCACACTGCTCATCATTCAAGCTATCGCTCGCGGCCATGCTGCTCCATCACGACGAAGCTGGCAAGATCGACGCGGGCGAGCATGTGCGCTGGTCCGCGCAGGAGCTGATGTCCGTTTCGCCCTTCACCAAACGCAGGCTGGAAGAAGGGGCCACGCTGCTCGAGCTTGCCAGGGCGACCCAGACCTTGGGCGACAACGCCGCGGCCAATATCCTGCTCAAGCGGCTGGGCGGACCCCAGGCCTTGACCGAATTCTGGCGCACGCTGGGCGATCCGGTCAGCCGGCTTGACCGCTACGAGCCTGATCTGAACCAAGTCCCCCCCGGTGAAGTGCGCGACACCACCAGCCCGCTGGCGATGGCGCGTACGCTGGAACAAATCCTGCATGGCGACGTGTTGAACCCCGCAAACGCCGCCTTGTTGATGCAGTGGATGAGCGAAACCCGCACCGGAGCGCGGCGCGTGCGGGCAGGCTTGCCGCAGGATTGGCAAAGCGGCGACAAGACCGGTACGTCGATTTGGCCCGGCGCGGACGCGATCTACGTCGACATCGGCTTTGCCCATGTGCCGGGCGGCGCGCGCTACACTTTTGCTACGTACTACCGTGCAGCACGAACACATAACGAGATGGACCCTGCTGCTGAGGCAGTGCTGGCGCAGGTCGGCGGTGTGCTGGCCGAGTTTGCCCTATCCCGCGCTCAGTAGCCAGCGGCTCAATAGATCGCCGGGTTGTAGCGCTGGCTTGCAAGTGGACGGACGGGTTGCAGCAATTCTATTTCATTGACAGCAAGCCTTTCGCCTTCATTGGCAAGGCCCAGGCTGTCAGCGAACAGCAACCGCCCGCCCGAAAGATTCATGAGCGCGATGCGGAACTGTTCCTCGCCCATGGCGAAGCAGCCGTTGGAACGGCCCAACCGTCCCCAGCGATCAATATGTTCCGGCTCAGCATAATTGGCGCGGTGCATCACGATCGCACGGCGAAAGGCTGCTTCATTGGTCGGATCGATCCCGCCCAGCCGGACTGAAGTGCCATAGCGCCCGACATACCATTCCCAGGTGACATAGGCGCCGCGGCTAGTCGCGTTCGAACCTTCAGTATTGGAATAACGCTTCAGGAAACCGTCATGCTCGGGGTCGGATCCGGTGCCGTGGCTGACATGGTAGCTTTGCACTTCCTCGCGCTCGAGATTGACGAAGTGGAACCGGCGCTCGGCCGAATGGAGGCCGAAATCGGCAATACCCACAATGTCGCGTTTCCAGATCGCATCGCCGGCGCGGTCAAGCTCGCGCTTGGCCAATTCGAATAGTTCACGATCGCGGGCTGATCCCTTTTGCGGCATGGCAAAAGCGCGCGCAGGGACGGCAAGTGCCGCACCCGCAGCAAGTCCAGACTTGACGAGATCGCGCCTGTTCATCGCATCACACTATAGCGCAATTCTGGCTATCTGGTGAACAGACAATTTTTTGCGCGGGTGAGAGCACGCATTTTCACACGATTCCGGTGTGCTCAACCAGGATCTTGCACCCCAGCGCAATCAGGATCACACCGCCCGCAATCTCGGCAGTACGCCCGAAGCGGTCACCCGCGCGGCGACCCAGGACGACGCCGACCAGCGAAAGCGCGAAGGTCACACCTGCTATCAGTGCGGCTGCGGGCAGCGGCGCGATATCCAGCGTGGGCAAGGTAATGCCCGCCGCCAGCGCGTCCACGCTGGTCGCAATGGAGGCCATGAACAACGCCGCGCCGGAAAGCTTCAAGGCTTCGTCCTGATGCTCGCCTGCAAAGATCATGCGCAGGCCGAGAAAGGCGAGCAGGGCAAAGGCGATCCAGTGATCCCAAGCCGCAACAAACTGCAAGGCATAGGCGCCGATCACCCAGCCGATCAGCGGCATCACGCCCTGCGCTACGCCGAATGCAAGTGCGATTTGCACCGCGCCAAGTGCATGGGGGCGAAATCGTGCGCCTTGCGTCAGCGCCACAGCGAAAGCATCCATGGCCAGCGCAAGCGCCAGGATCAGGGCGGCGATCATTGCTGCCTTCTTGCCTGGCTATTCGGCGGCGACTGCATGCGCGGCATGAGGATCGAATGCCGCCGCTTCTCCCGCTTCGATCTCTGCCGCCTTGGCTTCCACCAGCGACACGATATGGTCGAGCATGTCCTCGCTCGCAACATGGTGGTCGGTAACTCCGCGCAGATAGACCATGTGCTTGCCCTTGCCGCCGCCGGTAAGGCCGATATCGGTTTCGCGCGCTTCTCCGGGGCCGTTGACCACGCAGCCGAGCACCGAAAGGCTCATCGGCGTTTTGATGTGTTCGAGCCGCTTTTCGAGCGCTTCCACTGTGCGGATCACATCGAAGCCCTGGCGCGAACAGCTGGGGCAAGAGACCACCCGAACGCCGCGGGTCCGCAGCCCGAGCGATTTGAGAATTTCGAAACCGACCTTCACTTCCTGCTCCGGCTCCGCCGAAAGGCTGACCCGGATCGTATCTCCGATCCCGGCCCAAAGCAGCGATCCGATCCCGATCGAGCTTTTCACCGTGCCGCCGATCAACCCTCCGGCCTCGGTGATCCCCAGGTGCAGCGGGCAATCGACCGTCTCAGCCAGGCCATGATAGGCCGCCACGGCCAGGAAAACGTCACTGGCCTTCACCGCCACCTTATATTCGTGGAAGTCATGGTCCTGCAGCAGCTTGATATGGTCGAGCGCGCTTTCGATCAGCGCTTCGGGGCAGGGCTCGCCATATTTCTCCAGCAAATCCTTTTCGAGACTGCCGGCATTGACGCCGATGCGGATGGCGCAGCCATTGGCCTTGGCCGCGCGGACGACTTCGGCAACGCGCTGCGACGAACCTATGTTGCCCGGGTTGATCCTGAGGCATGCCGCGCCTGCGTCTGCCGCCTCAAGCGCGCGCTTGTAGTGGAAATGGATGTCCGCGACGATCGGTACCCGCGCCGCCCTGGTGATCTTGCTGAAAGCTGCGGTTGCCTCTTCGGTGGGGCAGGAAACGCGAATTATGTCCGCGCCCGCCTCCTCGCACCGGCGGATCTGGTCGATCGTCGCCACGGCATCTTCGGTGGGGGTATTGGTCATGGTCTGCACCGTAATCGGCGCATCGCCGCCTACAGGAACATTGCCGACCATGATCTGGCGGCTTTTGCGACGCATGATGTCGCGCCAAGGTCTGACTGAGGACATGGCGGGGATATAGCCATGCGCCGATGAAGGAGCAATGACGGGCTGCTCCCTTTTACGGAGCAGCCCCGGCTGATATCTACCAGCGGATGAGGCTGGGCACGGCCAGACGCCCGATCAGCGCCGCCACGGCAACCGGCGCGACGTGCCAGATGCCCATATGGGTCAGGTTGTCGATCGGGCAGGACATGCCATAGATCAACGTGCCCAATGCCCCTGCGGCGATCCCGGTAAACCAGCCTGCCGACTCCAGCGATACTGGTGCCCCGCGCCTGAGCCAAAGGATCAGTGCGCCGCCGGTAAACAGTGCCGATGCCAGCGATGCGACAAAGCAGTGCAGCGCCGAAAGATCGAACACTATCTCGCCTGTGCCGACGCGCGAAAACACACTGATCAGTGCCGCGAGCGGCAACACGCCAAGCATCGCAGCCGCCCATTTGGGCGCATCGTGACGACTGCCCACGCCTGGCGAAGCCAGCGCGATGGCGGCACCGGCGCTTGCAAGCCCCAGCAGCAGGAGCAATCCATTGGTGATCCAGAAGAAAGGCGCAGCCTGGCCCTGGAACACTCGCGCGCCCAAGCCTTCGACCAGCATGACTGCGGCCAGCGTAACAACCGAAGCCGCTGCTACCAGTGCGGCCCCGTCACGCATCGCAAATGTGCGAACCGGTGCCAATTCGTTCGTCAGTCCGGAAATCAGATTATCGCGATACTTGTTCATCGCTCTTATGCTTTCTCAACGAGTGCGGACAATTTCTTGAGTCCGCGATGGATATTGACTTTGACCAGGCTTTCGCTCTGGCCAGTCTTTTGGGAGGCTTCGTGGATCGAAAGTCCTTCGATCTTGACCAGCTCGATTGCCTCGGCCTGGCTGGAAGGCAAGTGCACGAACAGCCGCTCCAGGCTGACCCGCGCTTCGATCACGTCCTCGTCGCTGTCGACATAGGCGTCATTGTCTTCCAGCAGATCGCTTTCATGCTTGTAGACCTTGCGCAGATGATCGACCCAGCGATAGCGGGCGATCGCGGCCAGCCACGGCAGAAAGGGACGCGACCTATCATAAGTGTTGCGCTTTGCGTGCAGCGCCATCAGCACGTCCTGCACCAGATCGTCGAGCTGGTGGGGAGGAACGCGCCGACGGAAATAACGCTCCAGCCACATTCCCGCCTCTGACAGCAGCACATTATAGGCAGGCTTGTCGCCTTTTTGTGCCGCCGCCATGAGGCGGGCGAGTGTGGCTTCGTCAGCTATCATTTTCCGCGCGCTTTGGCGATCAGGGCGTCAGCAGAGAGCACCCCGCCGCCCCGCACGATCAGGATAGCTGCCAAGGCTATTACGCCGATGGCCCAACCAAAAAAGTGCTCCGAGGTGGGGAAAACGAACACCTGGATGACCAGCGCCATAATCATCAGCGCCAGCGCCGAAAAACGCGTGGCGAGGCCGACAACCAGCAATATGGGGAAAGCAAATTCCGCATAGGTTGCCATTGGCACGGCCAGATCGGTCGGCAGAGGAAGGCCCGAAAACTCCATCTCAAAGATCATGTATTGTACATCTTTGATCTGGAGCCAGGTGCCTTCTTCCACCTTGGTCTGGTAGGATCGCCAGAAAATCCCGGCGAGCGCAACACGAGTGAAGAGCAGCGCCAGCCCCTCGACAAACGTACCGGAAGCGATTTTCACAAGGCGTTCGTAGATTGAGACCAGGCTGCTCATACTTCACTTCTCCTGTTCGGATACCGTCTTAATCAACGTTCGACAGGCGCCAAGGAACCGTTGCCCTTGGGAGTCTCAATGCCGGTGCAGCTGCCCTTGGGCACCATCTTCCAGGCATTGCCCTGGTAATCGCGGGTCGAAGTTCCGGCGCAGCTCGTGCCCGGCCCGGCCGCGCAATCATTCTTGCCAGCCTTGGCAACGCCATAGCATTTTTCCATCGGCTGCTTCTGGGCCACTGCCGGAGTAGCGGCAAGGCCTGCAGCAACGCCGGCGGCAATCGCGAACCCTACGAAATTGGTGATTGATTTGGTCGTCATAATTCTTCTCCAGATATGCGAGTGTTGCAAGCGAACCTGCTGTTTAGGTCGCAACTATCGGCTGGTTCGGCGATTATTCGCATCTGGTTACAGCAAAAAAATCCAACCCCCAAGTAACCTCCCGCCTTCAATAGACGAACTCACCTGTATCCACACACGGACGCCCCCGTTCCGGTCATGGTGGGAAATGGAGTGCTTGATGAAGATTGAAACCCGCAAAACCGCATTTGCAGCCCTTGCCGGCGCGATGGCGCTTTCCTCGGTCGCCGCTTTCGCTGCAGAGCCCCCCGCTGGCAGCAGCGGCGGCGCGCTAAACGCCGATGATGCGGTGCATTGTTATGGTGTGCATGCGTGCAAGGGCCAGGCTGACTGCGCTACCAGCGAAAATGCTTGCAAGGGCCAGAACGAATGCAAGGGCCACGGCTTCACGGAGATGAAGGCAGGCGAATGCCTGACGAAGGGCGGCACGATCGGCGATCTAGGCTGATCGGCTAGCCTCTCCGGCTAGATGGCCCGGCGCCCGCAATCCCAACCCCTGAATCCCTGTAGGGTGCCGGGCCATCACTTTTTGATGTATCTTGAATGGATATGAATCAGATCGAACCATTCGGCGGATTCGGGCTTGGCCTGCGCCGCACGCATTACGCCGATTTCCTTGATAGCGACGTCGCAGTCGATTTCGTCGAGGTTATCAGCGAGAATTACATGCTTGATGGCGGCCGTCCGCTGCGAATTCTCGAACAGGTGCGCGAGAAACATCCCGTGATCATTCACGGCGTGTCGATGTCAATCGGTTCTGCCAGCGGGCTCGATCGCCAATATCTCGACAAGCTCAAGCGGCTCGAACGCCGCATCAATCCGCTGTGGGTATCGGACCATTTGTGCTGGACCCGCACCAGCGCGCATAACAGCCACGATTTATTGCCGCTCCCGCTGACCGAGGAAGCGTTGGGCGTGGTCTGCGCCAATATCCAGCGCGCGCAGGATCATCTCGGACGCGCGATGCTGTTCGAAAATCCCTCGAGTTACCTGACATTTCCCGAAGACGAGTTCACCGAATGGGAATTCATCAACGAGATGGCACGCCGCACAGGTTGCTACCTGCTGCTGGACGTCAACAATATCTATGTCAGCGCGCGCAACCACGGGTTCAGCGCGGGTGATTATATTGCCGGTCTGCCGATGGAGCGCGTGCGCCAAATTCACCTTGCCGGGCATACCCCTGGCCAGATCATCATCGACACGCATGACCGCGAAGTGTGTGACGAGGTCTGGGCGCTCTATGCCCATGCGGTGGCGAAGATCGAGCAGCCGGTCGCCACCATGATCGAGCGCGACGATAAAATTCCGCCGCTGGGCGAGCTGCTTGACGAGCTGGATCAGGCGCGCAAGCTTGCCGCCTCGGCCCGGCCGGGTGTTGCGGCATGAACGATACACCATCCCTTGCCGAGCGGCAGGCCGCCTTCATGGCACAAGTGCTGTTTGATGAGGCCCCGCTGCCGCAGGGCTGGAATGATCGCCACGCAGCGGGGATCGAGGTTTATCGCGGCAACTATCGATCTTCGCTCATCGAGGCGCTCAAAAGCACTTATGAAAAGACCGAGCGCTGGGTTGGTGAAGATGCCTTTCGCCGCGCCGCCGCGCATCACGTGATCACCAATCCGCCAACCAGCTGGACGCTTGACGATGCGGGCGCAGGGTTTGACGCAACCTGCGCCGAGCTGTTCCGCAACGACCCCGAAGTGGCAGAGCTTGCCTGGCTGGAATGGGCCATGTTTCAGGCATTCACTTCGGCCGATGTCGCATCGCTCGATGCTGACGGTTTTACCTGGCAGACGAGCGGCTTCGGGGAAGAGGAATGGACCAATCTACGGCTCGAATTCCTGCCGGGGGCCGCATCGCGCCAAGTCTCGCACAATATGCGGGCGATCTGGAACGCGCTTGGCGAAGACGAGCTGGTGCATGTGGCAACTGCGCTTGACACACCGCAATCGGTGCTGGTCTGGCGCGAAGGCGAACGCGCGACATTCATGATGGGAAGCGTTGAGGAAGCACGTGCCTTTGCCGCGCTCCAGGGCGGCATGCCCTATGGCGAGATGTGCATGATGCTGGCAGGCGAGGAAGCGACGGCCGATGAGGCGCAGCAGGCGGCGATGCGCGCGGGCGCATTGCTCGGGCGCTGGCTCAACGAAGGCCTGATTGCTGCGCTCAGAACCTGAAGGCACATGACCGGTCTGTAATCTCGCCGCGCCGGAGGGCGACTTCACGGCGGGCCAGGGTTTGCAACCAGGCGTTAGATCTCGAAGTCTTCACCCACCAATCGCTCACTCAGGCTCCACAACCGTTCGGCCGTGGCGGGATCGAGTGCATAGCTGCGTACCCCGCGTTCGCCGGAAGTGTCATCGGCCTCGGCGACATGGCAGTCCTCGCAATAAACCCCGCCCTTGCCCGCAAGCTCGGGCGCACTTGCCGCCCAGCAAGTTGTCGCCGCGCCCTGCTCTACCGTTTTCCAGGCGAAGTTCTGGTCCGCCTCTGTCACTCTAGCGAGCAGTGCGGCGCGATCCTGCTCAGTCAGATGGCGGCCAAGATTGGTCACGATCCCGCCCGGATGCACCGCAAACACATCGATCCCCTTGCCCTTGAGGCGTTTGTCCAGCGCCACGGTGAACAGCACATTGGCGGTTTTCGACTGGCCGTAACTGGCCCATTTTTCGTATTCGCGATGCTCGAAATTGGGATCGTCGAGATGCACCTTGTCCATGTGGTGCCCCCGGCTCGAAAGGTTGACGATCCGCTTGCCAGCGCCTTTCTCGACCAATGGCAGAAGGTATTTTGTGAGCAAGAAATGCCCCAGATGATTGGTGCCGAACTGCATCTCGAACCCATCGGCGGTATGGCTGAACGGACACGCCATGACCCCGGCATTGTTGATCAGCAGGTCGATCCTGTCGAAACGCTGGTTCGCTTCCTTGCCGCAATTCCGCACGCTGGCGAGCGCAGCGAGATCCACCACGATCGTCTCGACAATTGCCCCCTCCACCTCGCGCTCGATCTCTTCCCTGGCCTGATCGAGCTTGTCCTGGTCGCGCGCCGCCAGGATGACATGCGCGCCTTTCGCGGCCATTGCCCGCGCGGTTTCCAGGCCCAGGCCGGAAGCCCCGCCCGTGATGAACACGATATTGCCGGAAAGATCATGCCCGGCCAGCACCTCGTCGGTGGTCGATTGTGCATTGAACTGGCTCATGGTCTTGCTCTCCTTTCGAGGCGTAATTCGTAGAGGAATTCCGGGTCGACATGATCGCCGACGGTGAAGGTGATATCCGCGATCTTGGCGAAACCATAGCGCTGATAGAACCGCTGGGCGCCGAAGTTTTCGGCATAGACGGAAAGCTGGATCGCGTCGCAGCCCAGCGAGCGGGCTTGTGCGAATGCCCAATCCATCAACGCCGCGCCAATGCCTCGCCCGGTTTGGCCGGGCGCGGTATAGAGCTGCCCTAGCTCGATCGGGTTCTGCGCGTCGGAACGGGCGGTAAAACAGCTGGGATAGCGCAGCTTGCAATAGCCCACCAGTTCCCCGCCCTCCTCCGCCAGCGCGTGGCGGCATTCCGCGCCGGTCACCTCCTCCGCGACAGAATGCTGCGAATAGACCTGCTCGAGAAAGGCGGAGAGATCCTGTGGCCGATAGAGATGCGCGAAACTGGCGCAGAAACTGTCGCGCCCGAGCCTTGCGAGTTCGGGAACGTCCTCAAGGGTGGCAGGCCGCAGGATCATTGCGCGGCTCTTATCCTGCCTCAGCCCGGTTGTTAAGCGCTGGCGCCTAGCCAAGCCTATGATAGATAGGCAGCATGACGATTTTCAGACCGCTGCTCGCCGCCTTCGCAATCCTGTTCGCTTCACCATCCGTGGCGCAGGACTGGTCAATCGCCATTCATGGCGGGGCGGGAACGCTCGACCGCGACAAGATGACACCAGAGATGGAGGCCGAATACCGGGCAGCCTTGCAGCGTGCGCTCGATGCCGGCGAAACGATCCTGCGCAACGGCGGCAGCGCCGTCGAAGCGGTTCGGTCGGCTATTGTGGTGCTTGAAAATGAACCTCGCTTCAACGCGGGGCGCGGGGCGGTGTTTACCTGGGAAGGCGAAAACGAGCTCGATGCAGCGATCATGGACGGGCGTGACCGTAGCGCGGGGGCCGTGACCGGCGTCAAGACCATCAAGAATCCGATCCTGCTGGCCGACGCCGTGCGGCACGACGGGCGCCATGTGTTCCTGAGCGGCGCGGGGGCAGAGGAATTCGCGGCACAGCGAGGCATCGAAACCGCCCCGCCCGAATGGTTTGCGACCGAAGCACGCCGCAACGCGCTCGATAGGATGAAGGCGAACAATCTCTCTGCCCTCGATGTCGACCTGAAATTCGGAACCGTTGGCGCGGTGGCGCTCGACCAGTCGGGCAACCTTGCCGCAGGCACCTCGACCGGCGGCATGACCGGCAAGCGTTGGGGCCGGATCGGCGACGCGCCAGTGATCGGGGCGGGGACCTATGCCGACAATCGCAGCTGCGCCATTTCCACCACCGGCTGGGGCGAATTCTTTATCCGCGTTGGGGTAGCCCACGAAATTTGCACCCGGTTAAGGATAGGGAAGGAAAGCGAGAGCCGCAGCGTGCGCGGTGTGCTGCGTTCACTGACAGGCCAGCGCGACCGCGAAGCACGCCGCGCGCGAGAAGCCCAACATGCGCAGGCAATTGCCGATGCGGTGATGAGTGAAGTGGCTGAACTGGGCGGCGATGGCGGTGTCATCCTGGTCACGCCCGAAGGCGACGCGCTGTTCAGCTTCAACACATCGGGCATGTATCGCGGCCGCGCATCCAGCAGCGGCATCAATGAAGTCGCGATTTTCGCTGAGGAATAACGCCCAGGGTCAGCCCGCAGCGCGAGGGTCGTTTTCGATCACGATCACTTCCTCGTCGCTGGTGCGTGCGCGATTCTGGACCCGCGGCTGGTCGAGGCTGGCAAGCAACGGCGCATCGCGCTCATATATATCCTTGAAGGTCGCCAGTTCGCCATCGATGTCGCTCGCCATGGTGAAATAGGTGATATAGACGGGCAAGCGCTTCTCGATCGGCACCAGCGTGTATTCGCCCGAGGTTGCGATCTCGACCGCCTCCTCCTTGCTCGCCCCCTTGCCCAGTATCGCCATGGTGATCGCCAGTTCCAGCGCGCGCTCGGTGCGGATGCAGCCATGGCTGAGCGCGCGGTCGTCGGTAGCGAAGAGATGCCGCGAAGGCGTGTCATGCAGAAAGATCGCGTGCTCATTGGGCATTTCGAGCTTCATCCGGCCGAGCGAATTGCCCGGGCCAGGCTGCTGCACCACAGTGATCCAGCCGCCTTCGCCCTTTGTTGCCTTATAGCCATTGGCGCGCGCCCAGGCCGGGTTGCTGAGCACTTTCTGGCCCAGTCCTTCACCGACGACGATCGACTGCGGCACGGTCCACGTGGGGTTGAACACCACCCCTTCGACCATTTCGGCCAGCTGAGGGGTCGCGGTGCGGCCCGGCTTGCCCACGATGGTGCGATAGGTGCTGATAATCTTGTCATTCACGGTCAGGCGCAGCTGGTATTCGGGCACATTGGTGATCAGATACTGGCTGCCCAGGTCGCGCGCGAGCCAGCGCCAGCGGTCCATATTGGCGCGGATCAGCTTGCGCTTCTCGACTTCATCCTGCGGCGTATCCGCCAAAGCCTGCCGCAGACGGGCATAATCGGGATGGCTCGGATTGAGCTGCATCAGCGTGCCCGCGATGTCACCGCTCTCCAGCGCCGCGCGCATCAATTCACCGCTGCGGTAGAGGTCACGGTCGGGATCGATCACGAACCACTGCTTGCGGGCCGACATTGGCGTGCGCCCGTCGCGCAAGTCCTCCACCAGCCACACAAAATTGCGGCTGGCAATTTCATTCAATGCATCCGAGGCTCCGCGGCCGATCTCCGCCAACAGGCCTGCGAGTTCATAATCGGAACGGTTCAATCCTTCCGCTTCGATCCCGCGCATGACCATGGCCAGGGCCGATGCCTGTTGCGGCGTCCATGGCTGGACCAGCGGGACCACCTCGGCCCCGTATTCGCCCTGCACCATCGGATCGGAGACCATGCGCGGAAAAGCTTCTTCCATGCTTTGGGGCGCGCGCTCGTCCGCTTCATCCTGCGCAGCCTGCGCCAGCAAAGCCTCAGGCGTGCTTTCTTGCGCGAAAGCAGCCCCGCCCGCCAGCACTAGTACGGCCGATGCCATCAACCAATCGCGCACTCGACATGTCATTTCGATTCAAGCTCCTAAGCGCCGCTAACGGCGCGATTCCGGTGTGCTGGGCACAATACTGTACGTGCGAGCGTCTATCAATCACCGCGCCTTTCACTCGCCTGAATTGGCTCGTCAGTTAAGGAAGGATTTGAATGCAATGCAGCTTGGTGCCTATAGCGCAAGGGTGAGCTCGCCGCGCCATTCAATCCTGCCATTTCTCGCCTGTCTGGCCGGAATCGCGTTGTTTTCGGCGATGGACGCGGTGATGAAAAGCGCCTCGCTGGCGATTGGGGCTTACAGCGCCTATTTCCTGCGCTGCGCGATCGGCTTTTCCATGATCGCACCGGTCTGGTGGTGGCAGGCACGCCGATGGCCCCGGCGCGACGCGCTGAAGGTGCATCTCAAGCGCGGAGTAGTGGTCGCCTTCATGGGCTGGACCTTCTTCTTCGCTCTTACCAGACTACCGCTTGCCGAAGCGATCGCGCTGTCATTTATCGCCCCGCTGCTGGCGCTTTATCTTGCCACTGTTCTGCTGGGCGAAAGGATCAAGCGCAAGGCTATCATTGCCGCGTTGCTAGGGCTCGCCGGAGTTATCGTGATCATTGGCGGGCGCATTGGTCGCGAGCGGATGAGCGACGAGGCAATGACGGGGCTTGTCGCGCTGCTGCTTTCGGCTGTACTCTATGCTTGGAGCCTGGTTCTGCAACGCCAGCAAGCCTTGCTGGCAAGCCCCAGCGAGGCAAGCACCTTCCAGAACGGCATCGCCGGGCTGGTACTCCTTGGCGGCAGCCCCGTGTTGCTGCAATGGCCGGGCAGCCAGCGCGTATGGCTGGAGATTTCCGCAAGCGCAGTCCTGGCGGTTGGCGCAGCGCTGTTCCTTACCTGGGCATACCGCCGCGCCGAGGCCCAGGCCCTGGTGCCGATCGAATACACCGGCTTCCTGTGGGCGGCGCTGTTTGGATGGCTGTTCTTCGCCGAACGGGTGACCGCCAGCACAGTCGCTGGAGCGCTGCTGATCGTGATTGGCTGCTGGATCGCGACCCGCGCCCGCCTGGAACAAAGCGCTGTCTAAGCGGATTTTACCTCCCGGCGCCCCCTTGACCAAACGCGCCGTGTAGAGCAGGTGCGCGGCAGAAATATCCGGCCCGCCGGCTCTCCAGGCGAGGCTGATCAAAATCTCTAAGAAAGGACGATCGCATGACCCAGATCGGCAAGGACACGCTCGCAACCCGCTCAACCCTGAAGGTAGGCGGGAAGGAATACGCCTATTACTCATTTGCCAAGGCTTCTGAGACGATCGGCGACATTTCGCGCCTGCCGATCTCGATGAAGGTGCTGCTGGAAAACATGCTGCGGTTCGAGGATGGCGGCTTTACCGTGGGCACAGACGATATCCAGGCCATCGCCGACTGGCAGAAGAACCCCGTCACCGGCAGCGAGATCCAGTACCGCCCGGCGCGCGTGCTGTTGCAGGATTTCACCGGCGTGCCTTGCGTGGTTGACCTGGCCGCGATGCGCGATGCGATCGCCAAACTGGGTGGCGACACCGCCAAGATCAATCCGCTGGTGCCAGTCAACCTGGTTATCGACCATTCGGTGATGGTCGACGAATTCGGACACCCCAAGGCCTTCGCAAAGAACGTCGAGCTGGAATATGCCCGCAATGCCGAGCGTTACGACTTCCTCAAATGGGGCTCGAAGAGCTTCCAGAACTTCTCCGCTGTCCCCCCTGGTACCGGCATCTGCCACCAGGTGAACCTTGAGCACATCGGCAAGGGCGTGTGGTCGAGCGAAGACGAAAATGGCGAGCTCGTTGCCTATCCCGACACTTGCGTGGGCACTGACAGCCACACCACCATGATCAACGGCCTGGGTGTGCTGGGCTGGGGTGTGGGCGGCATCGAAGCCGAAGCGGCCATGCTGGGGCAGCCGGTTTCCATGCTGATCCCAGAAGTCGCTGGTTTCCGGCTGGATGGCGCGCTGGGCGAAGGCGTGACCGCGACCGACCTCGTGCTCACCTGCGTGCAGATGCTGCGTGCGCATGGCGTGGTCGGCCGCTTCGTCGAATTCTACGGCCCGGGCGTGTCCAACCTCAGCCTGGCCGACCGCGCGACCATCGCCAATATGGCGCCCGAATATGGCGCAACCTGCGGCTTCTTCGGTGTGGACGACAAGACGCTTGATTACCTGCGCCTCACTGGCCGGAGCGAAGAGCAGATCGCGCTGGTCGAAGCCTATTCGAAGGAGCAGGGCATGTGGTTCGATCCGGCCAACGAGCCGGTCTTCTCCAGCACGCTGTCGCTCGACATGTCGGCAGTTGTGCCCTCGCTCGCCGGGCCCAAGCGCCCGCAGGACAAGGTCATTCTTCCCGAAGTGGACGAGCTGTTCAATTCTGACCTTTCGAAACTCTATGGCAAGTCCGCGCCCGCGCGCGTGCCGGTCGAAGGCAAGGATCACGACATCGGCGATGGCGACGTTGTCATCGCCGCGATCACCAGCTGCACCAACACCTCGAATCCCGATGTGATGATTGCCGCCGGCCTGGTTGCCAAGAAGGCCAATGAGCGCGGGCTCAAGCCCAAGCCCTGGGTCAAGACCTCGCTCGCACCCGGGTCGCAGGTGGTGACCGACTATCTCGTGAAGTCCGGCTTGCAGGACCATCTGGATGCGATCGGATTCGATCTGGTCGGTTACGGCTGCACCACCTGCATCGGCAATTCCGGCCCGCTCGCACCGCCGATCAGCAAGGCAATCAATGGCAATGACATTGTCGCCGCCTCGGTGCTGTCGGGCAACCGCAATTTCGAAGGCCGCGTGTCGCCCGACGTGCGCGCCAACTTCCTCGCTTCACCGCCGCTGGTGGTGGCCTATGCGCTTCTGGGCACGGTGACCGAAGACATCACCACCTCCCCGATCGGGCAGGACCAGCACGGTAACGACGTGATGCTGGCAGACATCTGGCCGTCGAACCTGGAGGTGGCCGACCTGCGCGCCAGCTCGATCGACCGCGAAATGTTCGAGAAACGCTATGCCGACGTCTACTTGGGCGACGAGCACTGGCAGGCGATCAAGGTCGAAGCCAGTGACACTTACCAATGGCGCCCGGGCTCGACCTATGTCGCCAACCCGCCCTATTTCGAGGGCATGGAAATGACCCCCGCCCCGGTGACCGATATCCGCGATGCCAAGCCCCTGGCGATCCTGGGTGACAGCGTAACAACCGATCACATCAGCCCCGCTGGTTCGATCAAGGAAGACAGCCCGGCCGGCAGCTATCTGATGGAAAACCAGGTTTCGAAGGCGGATTTCAACTCCTACGGATCGCGCCGCGGCAACCACGAAGTGATGATGCGCGGCACCTTTGCCAATATCCGTATCAAGAATGAAATGGTACCGGGCGTCGAAGGCGGCTTCACCAGCTACAATGGCGAGCAGATGGCCATTTACGACGCGGCGATGAAGCACAAGGCCGACGGCACCCCGCTGGTGGTGATCGGCGGCAAGGAGTACGGCACCGGTTCCAGCCGTGACTGGGCCGCCAAGGGCACTATCCTGCTGGGCGTTCGCGCGGTGATCGTCGAAAGCTTCGAGCGGATCCACCGGTCGAACCTGGTTGGCATGGGCGTGCTCCCGCTGCAGTTCAAGAATGGCGACACGCGCGAGACGCTGGGCCTGACCGGCGATGACAGCTTCACCATCAAGGGCCTTGCCAGCATGACGCCGCAACAGGACGTCGAAGTGGAAGTGACCCGCGCCGATGGCACCAGCTTCACCTTCACCGCGCAATCCCGGATCGATACCGCCAACGAGATGGAGTATTACCGCAATGGCGGCATCCTCCATTATGTGCTCAGGAAGCTTGCTGCCTAGGGCCGCAAGGCTGCTGCTGACGGCGCTGGCGGCGCTGGCGCTTGCCGCCTGCG
>LOET01000154.1 GCA_001515985.1 Sphingomonadales bacterium BRH_c3
CGCCGCACTTCGCGGTCGAGCCAGCACGCGGTCTCGTCAATCGCGGCGAGCATGCGCGGGCGCAGTTTCCCGTCCTGGCCCGAGAGCACCAGCGGCGCATATACGAGCCACGCCATCAGGCGGTGCGCAGCATGCTCGGCCTGCCAGGCGGCGCATTTTCCGGGCCTTGGATTGGCATCGAGCCACAATTTCGTAATCCGCTCGGCCGTTTCGACGCATTGTTCGCGCTGGCCCGCAGCAGCGAGATCGCGCAGCCAGGCAAAGCCGTGAATCACCCGCTCGAACGGCGGGGCAAGGCGCGAGGAGGATTCGTAATCCACCTCAGCGATCGGGGCCTTGGCCCCGCTGATGAGGAAATGCCCCGCACGCAGCGCCATGCCCGTTGCCCGATCGCCCATGAGCGGGCTTTCCACTGTGCCGAGCAGCCGCGGGCGCGCGGGTTTGCGAAACGGCGCCGACAGTGTCGCACCGCCCACCCCCAGGCGATAGGCAAAACGCAGCAATCGGGCACTGAAATCGGATTTGGGCGGTACAAAATCGCTCAACACCAGTGCGCGCGGCTCAGTAGCCGGTGCGATGGGCGCCGCATCTGCAACGTTTGCCAGTGGCTGTTTGTCAGCGCGCTTTAGTGGCAGCGCAGAGCGATGCTGAGGAACTTCTCCGAACAGGTCTTCTTCCAGCCCCTGATCGGAGGGCCGGTCGCTCTGGCCGGAAAGCAGCGCGTCCATCAGCCTTCGCCCTTGAGCGCAGCGATGTTGGCTGCATAGCGATCCGGCCCGCCCTTGAAGGTGGCCGAGCCCGCGACCAGCACATCGGCACCAGCCTCGACGCAGAGCCGCGCGGTTTCCGTATTGACCCCGCCATCAACCTCGAGATGGATGTCGCGTCCGCTGGCATCGATCAGCGCACGGATGCGGCGGATCTTGTCGAGCTGGGAATGGATGAAGCTTTGCCCGCCGAAACCGGGATTGACGCTCATCACCAATACCAGATCGATATCCTGGATAAGGTAATCAAGCACTTCAACCGGGGTCGAGGGGTTGAGCGAAACGCCCGCTTTCTTGCCCAGCGCCTTGATCGCCTGAACTGTGCGGTGCGCATGCGGCCCGGCTTCGGGATGGATGGTGATGATGTCGGCGCCCGCTTCGGCAAATTCCTCAAGATAGGAATCGACCGGCGAGATCATCAGGTGGACGTCAAAAACCTTGCTGCTATGCGGACGCAGCGCCTTCACCACCATTGGCCCGATGGTGATATTGGGGACAAAGTGCCCGTCCATGACATCGACATGGATCCAGTCCGCGCCTGCAGCGTCGATGGCGCGCACTTCCTCGCCTAGCCGGGCAAAATCGGCCGAAAGGATCGAGGGAGAAATCAGCGGTGCCGCCATGGTGTGTTCCGGATCGCGCAAGTATTCTCAGTAATGCGCTGCAGGTGCTTCGAACAAGCAGCAGGCGGCGCCTTTTCCACACACGCCGGCACACAATGCCCCCACTTGGCACATTAAGCGCCGGTTTGCGTCCAATTCAGCGCCAATTCAGCCCGCCAGCGACATTGGCTTGGCGATATCAAGGCGACACCTATACTACGCCGCAAACAAGCTAAGCCAGAACGGATATGATAATGCGATCGAACTTGCCGAAGACAAGCCTGGTGCTGGCTGCGGTGGTGTTTGCCCCGGCTGGCACCACCAGCCTTGCACAAGCGGCCGAAAGTGCATTTCCCTTTCATCAACAGATTGCGAACGACATGCGCAAATGCGCGCCGGGTGCCGGGCCTGCCGCACGCGTGACGGTGAACGGAGTGAAGGCGGCCGAAGGCACGGTGCGGGTACAAAGCTATCGCGGCACCAAGTCCGATTGGCTCGAACAGGGCAAATGGATCAACCGGATCGAGGTTCCCGCGCGCAAGGGCACAATGACATTCTGTGTGCCACTGCCCGCGACAGGTTCTTATGGCATCGCGGTGCGGCATGATGCCGACGGCAATGGCAAAACCGATTTCGCGCGCGATGGAGGGGGTATGTCCAACAACCCCTCGATCAATATCTTCAACCTCGGCAAGCCGAGTTACAGCAAGACCGCGATCGAATTCGGCACGGGCGTGACTTCGATCACGATCAACATGAAATATATGTGATCAGGCGTGTGGGCCGCGCTTTCGCTGCGCGCGCCACACCTGCCAAAGAACTGCCGGTGCTGCGAGCACGGGATGCCTTTCGCGCCATGGCGTCACTTCCACCGGAACGCCGGTATGGCGTTCGATTTTCCATGCAGCATAGCGCGCGGCGCCATCGAATGTGGTGCTCGCCTTGACAAGGCGCAGGATGTTGAGCGGCTTGCCCATCCTCTGTCGGCGGCGCCACCAGCCCAGTATCCTGCCACGTTCGCTGGCGGGTAGCTGCGGCACGATAGTTGCGCCGCTGCTTTCGAATGCGATACCCTGCGCCTCCAGCGCAAGCGGCAGCAACCCGTCGAAATGCGCGGCATTGACCGCCAGAATGCTGTCTTCACGGCCGGGCCGCTCGACGCGAAATTCCGCTTGATAGGTCGCGCGGAACAGTGCGCGCCAATAGTCATCGGCGCTGCCGCTCTCCGGCCCAAGCGCTACCGCAAGTCGCGCCGCAGTCTGCGCTGCCCCGGCCACCGCCGCGAGAGTTTGCCGACGCGCATCATCGTCCCGCTGCCATACCAGCGCACTCGGTTGTACGAACCGCGCCCAGATGGTGGTGTCGAGGAGTTCCCCGCGCGCAGCCTCGGCAAAGGTCGAAAGTGACATGGTCGCGATCTTGGCGCGCAACACCGCCCCCCAGTGTTCCCATTCGCGATAACTTACGCGCGGCCAGATCCGGTCACGCTGATTGCCGGGCAATAATACATAATAGTCAAGCACGCCTTCTAGCGCGCCCGTACGCAGGTTGGAGCCATAAAACAGCACCGCCAGCGCTCCGCTTTCCTCGGCAAGAAGCGCGGCGAATTCGCTTATCGCAGGATCGACCGATGCGCTCGCCTGCACATCAATACGCTCAACCAGTCCCGCCATTCGCAGCCCTCTCAGGGCGCCACGAATTCGAGTTCTGGCCCGGGCTCGATCCGGTATCGCCCTGCAGGAAAGGCTTCGCCATCAAGTATGAACTGGTCATCGAGCTCGATTTCGAAAGCGGTCGCTACCAACTGGTGGATGCCGCGTTCGCGCAGCTTGGCGGGCGACCACCCCATCATCACTGCCGGCAACAGAGCCGCAATACGCCGGGCAACCTGGTCAAGCACCGCCAGTTTGAGCCCTTTGCGCAAGGTGCCGAAGGGCTTTAGTCCCGCAGGAAAGCGCTCGAGCGTCGACACCAGCAGCAGCTGTCGCCGCTCCGGATCGCCCGCACCGCTATGCGCCATTGGTGCCCCACCAGGCGCCAGCCGGATATCCATCTTGGTGCCCCGGCGCCACGGGTTGGCGCGGCTCCCGAACAGTATCTGAAGCACGCCCCACAGCGTGGTAACGCCAACTGCAAGACTGTTGAACGCCCCCAGCTTGTGGGCGCTCTGCCCGGCGCGGGTGCCGATGGTGAAAGCGCCAGCGCCCAGAATGAAGCCCAGAACGCGCGAACCGGGCTGCTCAAGCCGCGTAATCGCCAAGGGGCGGCGAACGATCCGTGTTCCGTTACCGAATGCGTCGATCGCGGCTTGCAGCGTCCAGTCAGCCGGCGCTTCAAGATCAACTGCAAGCGCGTTGGTCTTGCCCTTGGGCAATACCGCGATGGCGGGCCAATTCTCGCCAAAGACCACATCGCCGCAGGTAAGCACATCACGCACGGTGCCATCGCCGCCATTGATCACCAGCAGATCGATATCCCGCCCGGCCAGCCGCGCCAGCGCTTCGGGTAATTGTGCACGATTGCTCGGCTGCACCACGATCACATCGGGCGCAATGCGGCTCTCAAGATCCTTGCCCCGGTTGCGGTGGCTGAGCGGATTGTAAACCAATCCGACGGTAGGCGCACGCACGGGCACGGCAGCTGCGCCTTCCCGCTGCGCCGTGGACCTTGCCTCAGTTCGCTTGTGCAGCGAATGGTCGAATTCGTGGATCGGACTGGCCATTGCTGGTTGTGCCTTAGCGGCAAACCATAAGCGTTCACTAGGATTTTCTTTGTCGCAGCCAATTTTGCCGGCTGCAAAGGTGGAGTTGCGTTTGACCAGCGGGCCGCCACAAAACAGCTTTTGTAGCGCGCCGAATCGGCTAGGTTGCAGGAATGCTGACAGAACACCTGCTTTCATCCGCCAACAGCCTGAGCGACGGGATCGTTGCTCTGCGCCGCGCCATCCACGCCGAGCCCGAGTTGGGGCTGGAAACCCCCAAGACGCTTGCCAAGGTGCGCGAGGCGCTGGCCGATCTGCCGTTGAGCTGGCGCGAAGGCACGTCCTGCACGGGCGCGGTGGCTACACTTGAAGGCGCGAAACCGGGGCGCCGCGTGCTGCTGCGCGGCGATATGGACGCGCTGCCGATGGACGAGAAGACCAATCTCGAATTCGCTTCAACGATACCCGGGCGCATGCATGCTTGCGGACATGACACGCACACTGCCATGCTGGTGGGCGCTGCAAGGCTGCTATGCGCGATGCGCGACGACATTGCAGGAACGGTGGATTTCATGTTCCAGCCGGGCGAAGAGGGCCATCACGGTGCGCGCTTCATGCTCGAAGACGGGCTGATCGATCCGCTGCCCGATGCGGCCTTCGCGCTGCACATCATGCCCAATGCACCCTTCGGCGTGCTGGCCGGCCGGCCCGGTCCGCTGATGGCGGCGGCTGACCAGTTTACCATTACCGTCAAGGGCCAGGGCGGCCATGCCTCGATGCCGCATGATTGTATCGACCCGATTCCGGGCACGGCAGCGATCGTCAGCGCGCTGCAGGCCATGGTCACGCGGCGCTTCAACGCGGCGAGCGCCGTGGTCGTCACCGTGACGCAGATCCACACCGGCACCGCTTTCAACGTCACGCCCGATTCGGCCACGCTGTGCGGCACCATCCGCACGCTGAGCCCCGAGCACCGTGTCAAGGCGCAGGAACTGATCGCGCAAACCGCCGAGTTGACTGCCGCGGCACACGGCCTGACTGCACAATGTCAGTTCGAACAGGGCTTCCCGGTCACGGTTTGCGACTCGCGCGCGGTGGAACTGGGCAAGGCGGTCGCAACGAAGCTGGGCGGCGAGGGCGGGTGGCGCGACCTGGCAGATCCCATCATGGGCGCGGAAGACTTCGCCTATCTGCTCGAGAAAGTGCCTGGCGCGATGTTCTTCCTAGGGGTGGCCAATGAGGGTGAGGACTGGCGGCAATGCTGCGCGATCCACTCGCCCCGCATGCATGTCGACGAAAAGGCCTTGCCCAAGGGCACGGCTATGCTGGCAGGCTGCGCGCTCGAATTCCTCGAATCGGGCTGGAGCCAGGGCTAGCACCAACAAGAAACCGGGGCCGCCCAAGGCGACCCCGGTCAGTTGTCCAGCGCTCCTCTCGAATCGCCAGGGAGAGCCCGTTCAGGCTGGCCGGCGGGCGAAAATCCCGAAGCCTGCGATAATTGCGTAGCAAATCACCGGAATCACCATCGCCAGCGCCAGATTGCCACCGGTTGCATCAGCCATCACGCCATAGAGCAGCGGGACAACGGCACCACCGAAGATGGCAACGTTGATGATACCCGATCCGTCCGCCGCGCGCGGCCCCAGCTTCTCGCAGGCGAGCGAGAAGATTGTGGGGAACATGATCGAATTCATCAGGCCCACCGCCAGCAGCGTGTAACCCGCGAGCTCCCCCGAACTGTTCGCCGAGATCAGGATGAGCAGGATTGCACCCGTCGCGTTGAACGCGAGGATTTTACCCGGGCTGAAAATACGCAACGCCCACGAGCCGATGAAACGGCCAACCATGGCACCGCCCCAGTAAAGACCGATCAGCCATTCCACGGCATTTGGTTCTGCCCCGAAGATTCCGTTCAGGAAGGCGGTGATGGGGCCGCCGTTTGCCATCACATGTTCTTGCAAGAGGTAATTGATGACGATCGATCCGATGGAAACCTCGGCACCGACGTAGAGAAAGATGCACAGCGCGCCATAGCCGAAGCGGGACCGCTTCAGCAGGTCGTTGTCATACAGCCAGAACGCCGGTGCGAGCATAATCACCAGTACACCCAGCCATCCGTTGACCTGGATCGCAAGGAACACGCCTGCGGCTGCAAGAGCGAGGCCGATCAGGTAGCGGCTGTTGGAAACAAGTTCGCCGTCACCCATGATCCTGGCGTCATGCGGCAGCCGGTTGCGGAACATCCAGACAGCCGCAGCCACTACCGCAATGAGCGCCGCGACGCCGAGATAGCCCTGCCAGATCGCCTCGCTCTCGGCAGCGCGATATGCCTGCAGGGCAGCGCCCTCCAGTTGGTCTGCCGAAACGTCGGCGAGACTGCCGAGGATGATGGCGGCACCAACGATCGGGAAAACCGTGGTGCCCAGTGAATTGAATGCCTGAGCAAATGTCAGCCGGCTGTGGGCGGTCCTGGGCGGGCCAAGCAGGCTGATCAGCGGATTGGCCACGACTTGCACGATCACCACGCCGCTGGCGAGGATGAACAAGGCGCCCAGGAAAATCGCATAGGTCGCTGTCTGGCTGGCGGGGATGAACAGCAGGCAGCCCAGGATCATCGTGCACAGTCCCGCGACGGCGCCGCGCATATAGCCGATCTTCTTCACCAGCTTGGCGCCAGGAATCCCGATTATCAGGTAAGCGGCGAAGAAGCAGAACTGCACCAGCATCGCCTCGGTGTAGCTGAGCGTGAACAGCTCCTTGAGCTTGGGGATGATCACATCGTTGAGCGAGGTGATGCCACCGAAGATGAAGAACAGGCCAAACACGAAGTAGTTCAGGCCGGGCGCGTCAATCGACGTGCCCTCGTGCTCGATCGGAACCGGGTCCGAACTGGAAGCCACATCGGGTACCAACGCCATGTATTTCCTCCCCCAACAGGCCGACATCCTGCGGCCTGGTTCTCTCACCCCGGCAGATTAGCGGCGCGCCAATCCCGGTCTAGCTGTATACGAATGCGCGCCGTCTATACCGTTCAGAACGCGCATTCGGTTCCCTCCGGCAGTTCCTCGCGCTGAATGCTGGAAATGCGGAGAGTAACGTCACCCTCGGTCTCGAAAGCGATCCGCGGGCCCAGGCTGCCGACACAGCTTTCGCTGATGACCATTTCGCGCCAACCCTTGGCAAATGCGTGGTCGAACTGCTGCGTGACATCGATTACCTGCTCGTTTCCATCGGCCGTGCTGACGCGCAGGCGGACCGGTGCATTGGGCCGCGTGACCACTGTATAATCGATACGATAGGCTCCGCCGGTATCTGTCGCTTGCGCAAGACCAAAATAGGAACCGCCGCGCATTAGGATCTCGCGCGAATCTTCCTGGGCATCGCGATCATGACCGCGCGAGATCACGCCGGCAGCACTCATGTCGCCGCGCATTTGCGGCATCAGTTCCTCGACGCCGCTGTGATC
>LOET01000155.1 GCA_001515985.1 Sphingomonadales bacterium BRH_c3
GCGTGACGCCCGCGTCAATCGCAGCGATCGCGCCGAACCGCGCATTACTCGCCAGGTCGCCAGTGACCCGGGCCAGGATCGCCGGATCGAACGGCGCCCCGAACAACGAGTCGAACAGCGGACCGAGCAGCGGGGCGACGAGCGCCGCGGCCGCGAATGGAACCGCAGCGACCGACGTGCGGAAATAGCCGACACTCGCTCGACCCGCGAATGGAACCGCAGTGACCGGTCTGAGCAGCGCGGGGCCGATACCCGCCGCAACCAGAGCTATTCGGATCCGAACCGCAACCGCAGCTATCGTGACGTGCGCCGCGAAGGCGTTCGTGACGGCAGCCGCAACGAGCGGACGGGCGACCGGGTAGAGGATCGCCGGATTTACCGCGACGGCGATCGCGACGGCAGCCGCAACACCAGCTATCGCGACGGTGACCGTGATCGCTATCGTGATCGTGATCGTGATCGTGATCGCTATCGCGACCGCGACGGATATCGCGACGGAAACCGCCACGTCTATCACGAGCGGCGTTATTACGATCGCGGCAAATACCGCGGCGACTATCACCGCTGGGATCGCAAGCGCTGGCGCAGCAACCACCGCTACAACTGGTACAATTATCGCCACTCGCACCGGAACATATACCGCCTGGGGCGCTATTATGCGCCCTATCGCAGCCACTATTACAGCCGTGTGAGCATCGGCTTCTACCTCGACCACCTGTTCTTCGGCTCAAGGTACTGGATCAATGATCCCTGGCAATATCGCCTGCCGGAAGCCTACGGACCGTATCGCTGGGTGCGCTATTACGATGACGCCCTGCTGGTCGATATCTACAGCGGCGAAGTGGTTGACGTGATCCACGATTTCTTCTGGTAACCCCACCGTCACGCTGGCCGGGCCTCCCCCTCATTGGTCCGGCCAGCAAAAACCCCGCCAGTCAGTGCGACTGGCGGGGTTTTGATTCTACCATGCAGAATGGGTCAGGCCTTGCCCGGCCACATTCGAGACAGGCTAGGCACCTTATCGAAAAAGCTGTGCTTCAAGGCGCCCAATATGTGCAGCGCAATCAGCAGCAGCAGGATTTCGCCGCCCTCCTTGTGCAATCCGATTACCGCCTTTGCGGTATCGTAATTCTGTTCAACCGGCAGCGCCGGGATCGTGACGAGCCCGAAATAGTCGATCGGCAGGCTGGCATAGGAACTCGCCAGCCATCCACCGATGGGCAAACCGATCAACAGTACATAGAAGATAACATGGACGGTGCGCGCCAGCAGCTTTTCCCAATTAGCCAGCCGTTCCGGCAGCGGCGGAGTCTTGTGCGTGAAACGCCACACCAACCGCAAAATCGAAAGCACCAGGATGGTGATTCCTATCGCCTTGTGCGGCGCGATCGCCGCTGCTTTTGCCGCGCCTTCAAGATGTTCGGCACCTTCGGCAATGCGCCAATTCACGATTACCAGCACGGCGATCAGCCAGTGCAGGATGATTGCGCCCATGGAATAGCGCGCCTGCGAACCTTCGGTCATGCATTCACTCCCCAGCCATTTAAGCGGCAAGTTTAACACGCACCGTCCGCTCGGCAAGCCATTCACTTGCGAGAGCAGGCATGATCGCTAGAGATTGACCGTATGGCAAGAAACCAGGTGATTCCGGATAAAGACGCACTGCGGCGGGTCGGCGCGCGGGTGCGCAATCGTATCGAAGCCGATCCGCGCGCCTACAGGATCGATACCGAGCTGGCGGAGATTTTCGCATTCGGCGATTTCCTCACCGCGGCAGAATGCGAGCGGTTGTGCCTGATGATCGATCTCACCGCCAAGCCTTCCACGCTGCACGAGCAGGACTATGCCAGCGGCTTTCGCACCTCATATTCGGGCGACCTCGACCCGTATGATCCCTTCGTGATGGGTATCTCGCGCCGGATCGACGATCTCCTGGGCATGAACCCCGAATGCGGCGAGGCGATCCAGGGCCAGCGCTATCTGGTTGGCCAACAGTTCCAGCCGCATAATGACTGGTTCTACACCAGCGAGAAGTACTGGCAGTATGAGCGCAAGCGCGGCGGGCAGCGCTGCTGGACCGCGATGGCATTCCTGAACGAGGTAGAGGAAGGCGGCGAAACGCATTTCACTCATGTCGGTATCAAGTTCGAGCCCAAGCCGGGTGTGCTGCTGGTATGGAACAACGCCCTGCCCGACGGCACGCCCAATGAAGATACGATGCATGCTGGCACGCCAGTGATCAAAGGCAGCAAATACGTGATCACCAAGTGGTATCGCACGCGCAAATGGAAGTGAGGCGTTAGCTGCGCTCCAGCGCCTCAGCGATCAGCTTGCGCGAATTCTCGATTCCGTAGAGCGCGATGAAGCTGCCCATGCGCGGGCCCTGTTCGCTGCCGAGAAGTGTCTCATAGAGGCACTTGAACCATTCGCGCAGGTTCCCGAAGCCAAACTCCTCACGCTTGCCGATTTCATAAATGATGGTCTGGATCTCTTCAGCGGGCATGTCGGACGCCATCACCTGCAGCGCGCAGTCGAGCGCTTTCAAGGCGTCGCGTTCGTTCTCGGCCGGAGCACGCTTGATGAGCGTTGGCGCGACGAAATCGCGATTATAGGCAAGCGCTGTGCCTACCAGAACATCCAGTTCCGGGTGCCTGGCCGGATCTGCATCCTCGACGTAATTGGCAAGATATGACCACACGGAATCGCGATCGGCCTCGGCTCCCAGCACGCCGACAAGGTTGAGCAGCAAACCATAGGTGACCGGCAGGGAATCGCCTGCCCCCGGCGCTTCTTCTGCCTCAAACCCGCCATTGGCGCGCAGCAGGTGCCACACCGGATTGCCGAGTTGCTTGTCGAGCTCCTGCTCGCCCAGCGCAGCGCGGAACTGCCAGTAATCGTCAACCGCGCGCGGAATCACGCCGGGGTGCAAGCTCTTGGCGCTCTTGGGATTGGGAAAGATATAGAAGCCCAGGCTTTCTTCGCTGCCATAGGTCAGCCATTGTTCGATCGTCAGGCCATTGCCCTTCGACTTGGATATCTTCTCGCCCTTCTCGTCAAGGAACAGCTCGTAGATCAGGCCTTCGGGCTTGCGGCCGCCCAGCACATTGACGATGCGGCCCGATTGAACGCCGCTATCAGTCAGGTCCTTGCCATACATCTCGTAATCGACGCCCAGCGCATACCAGCGCATCGCCCAGTCGACCTTCCATTGCAGCTTGGACATGCCGCCCAGCGCGCTCTGTTCGACCAGGCTGCCATCTTCATCCGCGAAACGGATCAGCCCGGCCTCAGGATCGACCACTTCAACCGGCACCTGCAAAACCCGGCCCGTGCTGGGTGATATTGGCAGCACCGGCGAATAGCTTTGCCGCCGTTCCTCACGCAGGGTCGGCAGCATGATGTCGAGAATCGCCTGATTGCAGCGCAGCACCTGCTTCAGCGCCGGATCGAAGCGGCCCGAATTGTACATGTCGTTCGATGCGACGAATTCATATTCAAAGCCGAACCGGTCAAGGAATTCGCGCAGCTTGGTATTGTTGTGATGCGCAAAACTTTCATGTCCCTTTTCGAACGGATCAGGGATTCGGCTGAGCGGCTTGTGCAGGTTTTCTTCCAGCACATGCGCGTTGGGGATGTTGTCCGGAACCTTGCGCAATCCGTCCATATCGTCGCTGAAGGCCACCAGCCGCGTCTTGCCGTCCTCGGGCTTTGCACCGATCATCGCTTCGAATGCGCGGCGCACCAGCGTGGTGCGCAGCACTTCCTGAAAGGTGCCGATATGCGGAAGGCCTGACGGGCCATAACCGGTTTCGAACAGCACCGGCGAGCCATCAGGTCTGGTGCCATCGGGATAGCGTTTGAGCAGCCGCTGGGCCTCTTGAAACGGCCAGGCCTTGTTGACGCGTGCGGCGGCGATCAGATCGTTCATGCTCATGCGCGCTGCCTCTTGCGCATGCCGCGCCGCGTTGCAAGCGCCATGTTGCAGGCGCGAAGGAAGGGGCCGGTCGGCAGACGGCCCCTCCATGCGCTGTTCAGCTCAATCGGTCCATTGCATTGTGCCGGTTCCGGTGCCGCCGGTGCCGGACCAGGTGGTCGCGCCGCTCTTTCCGGCATAGCGGCCCGTCTTCCCGTTGAGGCCACCGACGCAGCCCTGCATTCCATTTCCGCCGGGAATATTGTTGCAGCCAAAGATCATCGAATAGCTGCCCGCATCCGAGCTTGAGTTGCAGGCGAAATGGAAGTCGAACACCTTGGCGTTGGGCGGCTGCGACACGCCGATGCAGGTCCAGTTCTCGCTGACCCTGGAGCCATCCGAAAAGGTCACCACTGACGTGCCGTCCTGATAGCTGCCCTGGTACTGGTCTGTCCCGACCGTTTTTTCAGGACCGCCTTTAGTGGTGTAGGTTGCGGTGCCGGCATGGGCGATGCCCGGGACGGCAAGGCAAATTGCGAGCGCGCTGATGCGTAGGATATTACTCATTATCATTGTCTCCTGTCGGTTATGCGGCCCGAAGTAGACATTGCACACTGCCCCCATCCGCACGCACCTTGAACGCGTGTGAACAAGCATATGCTTGGCAACCCTGTTACAATCTGCGGGAGATTTCACGTTAACAATAATGAGTCAAGCGCGCTGCTCGGCGCCCGGGGTTCTGACCCTAAAACCAGGCGCGCACCCCGATCAGGAACTTGAAGCCGCTGGGATCCTCGCCTTCGGCGCGGGCAATGTCCGCCGTCTCACCCAGCTTTGCCTCGTATTCCACGCCAACGTAGGGGGCGAACTCGCGCACGATCTCATAACGCAGGCGCAGCCCCGGCTCGATCTTGGTGATTCCCGCACCGATCCCGCGTTCGGGAATATCCTGTGCGGCCAGTTCCAGCTCAACGCGCGGTTGCAGGATCAGCCGCTGGGTGATTTTCTGGTCATATTCGCCTTCCAGCCGCGCGGTCACATCGCCGCGATCGGACAGGAAGGCCGCCAGATCGACATGAAACATGTAAGGGGCAAGGCCCTGCACTCCCAGCGCCAGATGGCTGCGGGTTTCCGGTTCCAGATCAAGCCGCACACCCGCTTGCAGGTCGAAGTAAGGGCCGATCGCATGGCCCCACAGCGCCTGTATTTCGGCATCTTCCACCGAGCCACCGAATGCTCCCTCTCCCTCTGACTTGAGCACGAACTTGTCGATATCGTTGCCGTACCAGCCCTGCGCGTCCCACAGATAGCCTTCTTCGCCACCTTCGACAGGAAGGCGCGCCTCGAGCCGTTCGATCAGCAGCATGCCGGTACTCATCGCGCCATGCATCTGCCGGTTGGCTTCGCGTGCGGCGGCCATGGTATCCTCGCCCCAGATCGAGTCGGCGGCATGAAGCGGCCCCTCGAGCGCACGCGGCGGCACGGCGCTTTCAGGCGC
>LOET01000156.1 GCA_001515985.1 Sphingomonadales bacterium BRH_c3
TCGGGCATGTTGTTATTGACCGAAATTTGCCCGGCGCTCGCCGCCGCATTGATCGGCGAGAGCGGCGGCACGTACCATACCATCGGCAGAGTGCGGTATTCCGGGTGGAGCGGGAAGGCGACCTTCCATTCCATTGCCATTTTCCACACCGGCGAATGCCGCGCGGCTTCAAGCCATGCTTCGGGCACGCCATCTTTCCGCGCCTGCTCAATCACTTCCGGATCATTGGGATCAAGGAAAATGTCGAGCTGCGCCTGATACAGGTCTTCGACATTCTCGGCCGATGCGGCTTCCTCGATCCGGTCCGCATCATACAGCATCACGCCCAGATAGCGGATGCGCCCGACGCAGGTTTCGCTGCATACCGTCGGCTGGCCCGCCTCGATGCGCGGATAGCAGAAGATGCACTTTTCCGATTTGCCGGTTTTCCAGTTGTAATAGATCTTCTTGTAGGGGCAGCCCGATACGCACATGCGCCAGCCGCGGCACGTCTCCTGATCGATCAGGACGATGCCGTCTTCCTCGCGCTTGTAGATCGCGCCAGAGGGACAGGCGGCGACACAGGTGGGGTTGAGGCAGTGCTCGCACAGCCTGGGCAGATACATCATGAAGGTGTTTTCGAACTGGCCGTAAATCTCTTTCTGTACCCCTTCGAAGTTGTAATCCTCCGACCGCTTGGAAAACTCACCGCCCAGGATTTCCTCCCAGTTGGGGCCCCATTCGATCTTCTCCATCCGCTGCCCGGAAATCAGGCTGCGCGGGCGCGCGGTGGGGAAAGCCTTGCTTTCGCCTGCCTGCTGCAAATGGGCGTAATCGAAGGTGAAGGGCTCGTAATAATCGTCGATCTCGGGCAGGTCGGGATTGGCGAAGATTTTCGCCAGCACCCGCCACTTGCCGCCCATCTTGGGCCGGATCGATCCGCCGGGGGTGCGCACCCAGCCGCCGTTCCAGCGTTTCTGGTTCTCCCAGTCCTTGGGATAGCCGATGCCGGGCTTGGTCTCGACATTGTTGAACCAGGCGTATTCCATGCCCTCGCGGCTGGTCCACACGTTCTTGCACGTGACCGAGCAGGTGTGGCAGCCGATGCACTTGTCGAGGTTCAGAACCTTGCCGATCTGCGCGCGGATTTTCATGCTGCGTTCTCCCCTTCGGCCAAGTCCCCTTCGAGCCAGTCGACCTTGCTGAGCTTGCGCACGATGACATATTCGTCGCGGTTGGAGCCGACCGTGCCGTAATAATTGAAGCCATAGCTTTGCTGGACATATCCGCCGATCATGTGCGTTGGTTTGAGGACCGCGCGCGTGACCGAGTTGTGGATGCCGCCGCGCTGGCCCGTCAGCGGCGATCCGGGCACGTTGGTGATCTTCTCCTGCGCGTGATACATGAACAGCGTGCCTTCCTTCATCCGCTGAGAGACGACCACGCGGGCGACCAGCGCACCGTTGGAATTGAAGGTTTCGACCCAGTCATTATCGACCAGGCCGGCCTTGGCCGCGTCCACCTCGCTCATCCACACAATCGGCCCGCCGCGCGACAGAGTGAGCATCAGCAGATTGTCGGTATAGGTCGAATGGATGCCCCATTTCTGGTGCGGGGTGATGAAGTTCAGGATCACGTGCGGCGCGTCCTTCGCCTGATCGAGCATCGGCTTGACCGCCTTGGTGTCGATCGGCGGGCGATAGACGCAGAAGCCCTCGCCAAAGGCGCGCATCCACTTGTGATCCTGATAAAGCTGCTGCCGCCCGGTCAGGGTGCGCCACGGGATCAGTTCGTGCACATTGGTGTAGCCCGCGTTGTAGCACACATGCTCGCTTTCGATCCCGGACCAGGTGGGCGATGAGATGATCTTCCTCGGCTGCGCCTGAATGTCGCGGAAGCGGATCTTCTCCTCTTCCTTGGGCAGCGCCAGATGCCTGTGGTCGCGCCCCGTGTTCTGCGACAGCGCATCCCACGCCTTGACGGCCACTTCGCCATTGGTTTCGGGCGCCAGCATCAGGATCACCTCGGCGGCATCGATCGCAGTTTCGATCTGCGGCATGCCTTGGGTAGCCCCCTCCTCCAGCACCGTGCCGTTGAGCTTCCTCAGATTTTCGACTTCGTGCTGGGTGTTCCAGCTGATTCCCTTGCCGCCATTGCCAAGCTTGTCCATCAGCGGGCCGAGCGCGGTGAACCGGTGGTAAAGCCCCGGATAATCGCGCTCGACCACCGCCACATTGGCCATGGTCTTGCCAGGTATCGCCTCGATCTCGCCATGCCCCCAATCGGCCACATCGAAAGGCTGGGCGATCTCTCCGGGCGTGTCGTGCATGATCGGGGTCAGCACCACATCATGCTCTACACCGAGCACTTCGGGCGCAATTTCGGAAAACTTCTTCGCGATGCCCTTGTAGATGTCCCAGTCGCTGCGCGATTCCCACACCGGATCGACTGCCGCCGACAGCGGATGAATGAAGGGATGCATGTCCGAGGTGTTGAGATCGTCCTTCTCATACCAGCTGGCGGTGGGCAGGACGATGTCGGAATAGACGCATGTGGTCGACATGCGGAAGTCCAGCGTCACCAGCAGGTCGAGCTTGCCCTTGGGCGCCTCGTCATGCCACTTAACTTCCTTGGGCTTCTGCGCGCCGGTTTCGCCCAGATCCTTGCCCTGAACGCCGTGGGCTGTGCCGAGCAGGTGCTTGAGGAAATATTCGTGCCCCTTGCCCGATGAACCCAGCAGGTTCGAACGCCACACGAACATGTTGCGCGGCCAATTGGCCGGATCGTCCGGATCGAAGCATGACATTTCCAATTCGCCGGATTTGAGCGCAGCGGAAACGTAATCCTTCGCCTCCATGCCGCTGGCTTTCACCGCTTTGCCCACTTCGAGCGGGTTGGTCTTGAGCTGGGGGGCGCTAGGCAGCCAGCCCATCCGTTCGGCCCGCGCGTTGTAATCGATCAGGCTGGCGTCCCATTCGCCATCAGGCGCGGTAGGGGAAAGGATTTCCTCCACCCCCAGCGTTTCATAGCGCCATTGATCGGTGTGGGCGTAGAAGAAGCTGGTCGAGTTCATTTGGCGCGGCGGGCGGCTCCAGTCGAGCCCGAAAGCCAGCGGCAACCAGCCGGTCTGCGGGCGCAGCTTTTCCTGCCCCACGTAATGCGCCCAGCCACCGCCTGACTGGCCCACGCAGCCGCACATCACCAACAGGTTGATGATGCCGCGATAGTTCATGTCCATGTGATACCAATGGTTGAGCCCCGCCCCCAGGATCACCATCGACTTGCCTCTGGTCGCTTCCGCATTGGCGGCGAATTCGCGCGCCACGGTGATGATCTGCTCGGCAGGAACTCCGGTGATCTTTTCCGCCCAGGCAGGCGTGTAAGGTTCCATATCGGCGTAATCGCGCGCCACATGCTCGCCGCCCAGACCGCGGTCGAGGCCGTAATTGGCGCACAGCAGGTCGAACACGGTGGCCACGAAAGCCTTGCCATCCTTCAGCTGCAATTGGCGCACCGCCACGCGGCGCTTCAGGACGCTGGGGTGGTCGGTGCCTTCAAAATGGTCATGTTCGCGATTGCCGAAATAGGGGAAGGCAACCTCCACCACTTCATCATGCTGACCGTCGAGAATATTGGTCATTCTCAGGACGGTATCGTTGCCGCGCCCGTCTTTCTCCTCGAGATTCCATTTGCCCTTTTCACCCCAGCGGAAACCGGCCGAGCCAGTGGGGGCCACCACTTCATCGGAGGCGTCGTCGATAGCGACGACCTTCCACTCCGGATTGTTGGCTTCACCCAGACTGTCGAGGAAATCGCTGGCGCGCAGCAGGTTTTCCGGGATCAGGGCCCCGTCCTTTTCCACCAGCCGCACCAGCATCGGCATGTCGGAGTATTTGCGGCAATAATCCTCGAAATACTCTGCCTGCCGGTCAAGATGGAATTCACGCAGGATCACATGGCCCATCGCCATCGCCAACGCTGCATCGGTGCCCTGCTTGGGATTGAGCCACAAATCGGCGAATTTGGTAGCCTCGGCATAGTCCGGGCTGACAACCGCCACCTTGGTGCCGCGATAGCGCGCCTCGGTCATGAAGTGGGCGTCGGGCGTGCGGGTCTGCGGCACGTTGGAACCCCACATCATCAGGAAGCCGGAATTATACCAGTCCGCGCTTTCGGGAACGTCGGTCTGTTCGCCCCAGGTCATCGGGCTGGCGGGCGGCAGGTCGCAATACCAGTCATAGAAGCTCATGCAGGTGCCGCCGAGCAGCGAGAGGTAGCGTGACCCCGCCGCATAGCTCACCATCGACATTGCCGGGATGGGGCTGAAGCCGATCACCCGGTCAGGCCCCCAGGTTTTGGCGGTATAGGCATTGGCGGCGGCGATGATCTCGTTCACCTCGTCCCAGGTCGAACGCACGAAGCCGCCGTGCCCGCGGATCGCGGTATAGCTCTTGCGCTTGGCCGGATCCTCGACGATCGAGGCCCACGCGGCAACCGGAGTTCGCACTGCCCGCGCCTCGCGCCACAGCTTGAGCAAGCGCGAGCGCACCATCGGGTATTTCAGCCGCTGCGCCGAATAGATGTACCAGCTATAGCTTGCCCCGCGCGGGCAGCCGCGCGGCTCGTGATTGGGCAGATCGGGCCGGGTGCGCGGATAGTCGGTCTGCTGCGTTTCCCAGGTGATGATCCCGCCCTTGACGTAGATTTTCCAGCTGCACGATCCAGTGCAATTGACCCCGTGGGTGGAGCGCACGATCTTGTCATGCTGCCAGCGCTGGCGATAGCTATCCTCCCAGCCGCGATTTTCATTGGTGGTGACACCGTGACCTTCGGAAAAGGCGACTTTCTTCTGGTTGAAGAACGTCAGGCGGTCGAGAAGGTGGCTCATGCAGCGGCTCCTTTCATGATCGGGGGAACGGCGGCCGGCGCAGGCGGACGCCCGCGTTCAACCTCGTGCAGCAAGCCGCCGCGGCGGGTATAAACCCACCAGGTGAGCGCCGCGCAGCTGGCGTAGAAGATCAGGAAGCCCCACAGCGCCGGCATCGGCGATCCGGTGGCGGCGATCGCGCTGCCGAAGCTCTTGGGAATGAAGAAGGCGCCATAGGCTGCGATGGCCGAGGTAAAGCCAACGATTGCCGCCGATTCCTTATCCGCCTGCCGCCTCTGGGCCTCGGCTCCAACTTCGGGCATCAGCCGGGGCACTTCCTGGCGCACGATCGCGGGGATCATCTGGAAGGTGGAGGCATTGCCCACCCCGGTCATGAAGAACATGAAGATGAACATCCCCAGGAAGCCCCACCAATTGCCCGCCTGGAGGAACCAGATCACGCCGAGCACGCCCAGCATCATGCCCACGAACACCCAGAAGGTGACGCGCCCACCGCCCCAGCGATCGGACACCCAGCCGGTCGCCGCGCGGCTGAGCGCGCCCACCAGCGGGCCGAGGAACACGAACTTTAGCACGTCGATATCGGGGAACTGGTTCTTGGCCAGCAACGGCAATCCGGCAGAAAAGCCGATGAAGCTGCCGAAAGTGCCGGTGTAGAGCCAGCACATCAGCCAGTTGTGCTTGCGCTGGAAAATCACCGACTGTTCGGCAAAGCTGGCCCTGGCATCGGCAATGTCATGCATACCGAACCACGCAAGCAACGTGCTGGCGATGATGAACGGCACCCAGATGAAGCCCGCATTCTGGAGCCACATCTGCCCGCCCTCGGCAGTCTGCTGCGGGGCGCCGCCCAGTGCGCCGAACACGCCCGCCACAATCACCAGCGGCACCGCGAACTGCATCACCGACACGCCAAGATTGCCCAGCCCGGCATTGAGCGCCAGCGCATTGCCCTTCTGCGCCTTGGGGAAGAAGAAGCTGATGTTCGACATCGACGAGGCAAAATTGCCCCCGCCAAAGCCGCACAGCAGCGCCAGCACCAGGAAAATGACATAGGGCGTGCCAGGGTTCTGCACCGCGTAGCCGATCCCGAATGCGGGGATCAGCAACGAAGCCGTGCTGAGCGTGGTCCACAGTCGCCCGCCGAAGATCGGCACCATGAAGCTGTAGAAGATCCGCAAGGTCGCACCCGACAGGCCCGGCAGCGCCGCCAGCCAGAACAGCTGGTCGGTGGTATAGGCAAAGCCGATCGAAGGCAGCTTGGCCACCACCATTGACCATACCATCCACACCGCAAAGGCAAGCAGCAGCGCGGGGATTGAGATATAGAGGTTGCGGCGCGCGATCCGTTCACCCGTCTGCTCCCAAAAGCCCGGGTCTTCCGGCTTCCATTCGGTCAGCACCTTGCTCGGCTGCGCAGCAGCGTGCTTCTGCTCGTCGTGCAACCCGGCCATCTCGGGAAACTGCGGCAAGCTGCGGACATCGATACCGCTGGCTTTCTGCTCCATCTGCCGGATCGCCAGATGCATCCACGTCAGCGCGATCGCCACCAGCGCGAACAGCACCATGAAACAGCTGGTCCAGATGCCGGTAAGATCGCTGACCGCCCCGAACACGATCGGCAGGACGAAACCGCCAAGGCCGCCGACCAGGCCGACCAGCCCGCCGACCGCGCCGACATGGTTCGGGTAATAGACCGGAATGTGCTTGTAGACCGCCGCCTTGCCCAGCGACATGAAGAAGCCCAGCACGAACACCGTGATCACGAAGGGCACCAGGCTCATCGAGGTAGAGAAGGCGATCGGCCCCCGGATCCCGTGGATCACATAGTCGGTCGCCGGATAGCTGAGCATGAACAGCAGAACCAGCGAAACGCCAAAGGTCGCATACATGACCTTTCGTGCGCCATATTTATCCGACAGTACCCCACCATAGGCACGGAAAACGCTGGCCGAGAGCGAGAAGCTCGCCGCCAGCATCCCGGCCGTTTTGACATCGGCCCCGTACAGATCGACGATATAGTGCGGCAGCCATAGCGCCAGCGCCACGAAGGCACCGAAGACAAAGAAATAATAGAGCGAAAAGCGCCACACCTGCTCGTTCTTGAGCGGCTCCAGCTGCTGCTTGAGGGTCATGGGCTTGGCACCGCTGGTCCTGCGCGCGACCAGATCGGGATCATCCTTGGCAAGGAGGAAAAACAGCACCGCGGTGATCGCCAATGCGCCTGCCCATAGCTGCGCCACCATGGTCCAGCCGAACGCCACCATAACCCACGGCGCAACGAACTTGGTCAGCGCAGCACCGACATTGCCCATGCCGAAGAAACCGAGTGCCGAGCCCTGCCTCTCCTGCGGATACCATTTCGAGACATAGGCCACGCCAACCGCGAAACCGCCGCCCGCCAGGCCCAGGCCCAGTGCCGCCAGCAGCATCATCAGATAGCTGTCAGTATAGGACAGCAGGAATGTCGAAACCGCCGAAGCGATCATGGTGAGCGCAAAGACGATCCGTCCGCCATATTGATCAGTCCACACTCCCAGCAGGAGGCGCGTGAGCGACCCGGTGAGGATCGGTGTGCCCACCAGCAGGCCGAACTGCGTGTCGGAAAGGCCCAGCTCTGCCTTGATCTCGATCCCGATGATCGCGAAGATCGTCCAGACCGCAAAGCAGATCGTGAAGGCAAAGGTGCTGAGACCCAAGGCTCGGTTCTGTTCGGCACTGGTCACATGGTCTCTTGGCGGCATATGCGGCTCCCGGTGAAAGCTCGGTTGACCAGTTCACGATGCAGTGTTGCATCCCGCAATTTCTTGACCAAGATCAAATCGAACCCTGGAAGCCGCGTAAAATCGGCGCGGCCTGATGCAGCACGCGACGCGACCCGATACAGGTCAAGGGTATGGTTGATATGCATCAATCAAGCGGCTACCATCCCTCGCCAGGCAGCAGGGGTGACAAGGTTCATGAGAAGCGGCGAAAAGCCAGAGATCGCCCGGCTACCTCTGTTCCGCGACATGGATGACACCTTGCGTGAACGGGTCTTTTCGGGCTCGTTCCTGCAAGTGTTTCCACCTCAATTGGTCCTGTTCGAGCTTGGGCAGCGCGCCGATTTCCTGCACGTCTTGGTCGACGGCCTGGTTGAGCTTTCCGTCAACAGCGGCGGGCGCGACACCACCATGCGGATCGTCGAGCCGGTCACCAGTTTTATCCTGGCAGCAGTGGTCAACGACCTGCCCTATCTCATGACCGCGCGCACGCTCGAACCCTCGCGCGTCCTGCTCGTGCCGGCCGCATTGATCCGGGAGGTTATCCGGCAGGACGCGGCATTGATGCAGGCCACCATGCGCGAATTGGCCCTTGCCTATCGCGATCTGGTACGCGCGTTGGCGGACATGAAAATGCGCCAGTCAGCTGAACGGCTGGGCAACTACTTGCTGCAACAGGAGAGCCAGCAGACGGCAGCGGGAACCATCCATTTGAAAGGAGAAAAGCGTCTGCTCGCATCCTTGCTGGGCATGACGCCCGAAAATCTCTCCCGCGCATTTTCGACACTGGCCAGCCACGGGGTCAGGGTCAACGGCGGCAAGATCACGATTATAGATCGCGATGCGCTGTGCGAATTTTCACGACCTGACCCGATTCCGGTCTGATCCTGGCTTGGGGGCAGGACCGATCAAATGCATGACCAGTTACCGCAGCGGCCAGGCTTGCTTGATTCATGTTTTCTAAAACAGCGGTAAATGACGTTTACAATTGATCTTGGTCAAAGCATCTCTTTGCGTCTATCTCCATTCACAACGCCATGCTGATCGATCTGTTTACCCTCGCCCGTGTTGTTCACGTCACCGCCCTCGTGGGGTGGATCGGCGGCGTCTGGTTCGTCACCTTTGTCGTGATGCCGGCCATCGTGCGCAGCGAAGCGCCCGACCGTCGGCTTGAAGCATTCCACCGGATCGAGGCCGGCTTCGCGCCGCAGGCCAGGTTTTGGGTATTGCTGGCCGGAGCTTCCGGATTCTGGATGACCTGGCAGGCAGATTTATGGGGCCGCTTTGCCCAGGTGGACATGTGGTGGATGCACGCCATGCTTGGCCTGTGGCTGGTTTTCTTCATGATGCTGTTCGTTGCCGAGCCGCTGGTTCTGCACCGGCGGATGGCGCGCTCGCCTTCACCAGCGCGCGATTTTCAGCGCATGGTGTTGCTGCACCGGCTGTTGTCCGCGCTCGCACTTGTCACCGTTCTGGGCGCAATGGCGGGCGCCCATGGATTGATCTGATCAGGGCCAAGGCGATTTACCCATGACCATTCTTCTCGCCTCTCCGCATCGCATGCCCTTTCTCGCTGGAACCGTTGGCCTTTGCGGGCTGGCCCTGTGGTGGCTGGTGCAGCTGTATGCGCTCCATGGCGGTGGGCCGGTACCGCCGCAAACCCAGCTTCCACCTGCCCTGCTGCATGGTCCGGCAATGATCTATGCGGGTTTTGCTCCCTTCATCTTTGGCTTTTTATTGACCGTGTTCCCGCGCTGGATGGGGCAGGGCGATCTGCCCCCCAAGCAGTTCGGCCCTGTGGGAATAGCACTGCTCGCCGGGGTTCTCACTACGCTGGCAGGCCTTTGGAGCGGATTCGATTGGCTCGCCTTGGCGGGCTTTTGCCTGCTCGCTGCGGGATGGGCTGTAGCCATAGTGGTGCTTGCCAGCGTGCTGCGCCGCAATGCCTTGGCGGCGCGCCCGCGCTGCTGGCATGCACGGTCCGCACTTGGCGCGCTTTGCTTCGGGATCGCAGGGATTGCGGCGGCGACCGGTTTTCTTGCTTCGGGCGATCCGGCATTGCTTGCCCTTGCCAATCGCATTGGCATCGGCGGCCTGCTGCTGCCGATTTTCCTGACTGTTGCCCACCGGATGGTGCCCTTTTTCGCAGGCAATGTGATCGCCGACTATGTGCGCTGGCGGCCAGACTGGCTGCTGGCTGCACTCTGGGGCCTGTTGCTCACCCGGCTCGCGGGAGAAATGCTGCCTTTTGTAGCATTGGCGGTGGCGGCCAATGCCGGGCTCGCGGCAGTAACTGGGCTGATGTGCTGGAAATGGTGGCCCAGAACCAGGCCACCAGGCCTGCTGCTGGTGCTGGTGTGGGGCTTCACATGGGCTCCGCCGGGGTTCGCCTTTGCCGCCATTGACGGCGCGCTTGGCCTGTATGGGCGCGGTGCTGACCACGCATTGATGATCGGCTTCGCCGCAAGCCTGCTGGTCGCCATGGTCACGCGGGTGACACAGGGGCATTCCGGGCGGCCGCTTGAAATGCCTGCTGTTGCCTGGATTGCGTTCGGCGCCATTCAGGCGGCGGCGGCAAGCCGTATCGTCGCGGGTGTCAACGCGGAAAGCGGCAGTTGGCTGATCGTGGCCATCTTTGCGTTCACCCTGGGCTTGCTGCCCTGGGCAATGCGCAATGGCGCAATCTACGTTTCGCCGCGGCGCGACGGAAAGGACGGGTGACAGGGGATCAGCCCTACCCCATTGCCTCCAGCACATCTTCCAGCCGCGCCGGATCGCCTAGCGCAATCACGCGCCCGTCCGAACCTGCATCCAGCGGGTTGCCCTGCCAGTCGCTCATCAGCCCGCCGGCACCCTCAACCACCGGCACCAGCGCGGCATAGTCATAGAGCTTGAGCCCGGCCTCGACCACCAAATCGACATGGCCCGAGGCGACCAGCGCATAATTGTAGCAATCGCCGCCATAGATGATCTTGCGCTCTGCCACCGATTTGGCGACCCCCATGAAGGGATCGACATCGCTGCCGGAAAACTGGTGCGGGGTGGTGGTGGCCAGCACCGCATCGGCAATGTCCTTGCACGGCGCGCTGCGCACCGGCCTGCCGTTGAGCGTGGTCCCTTCGCCGAGCACCCCGATCCAGCGTTCCTTCAGGATCGGCTGATCGATCACGCCCAGCACCGGCCAGCCATCCTGCATCAGCGCGATCAGCGTGCCGAAGATCGGACGCCCGGCGATGAAGCTGGTGGTGCCGTCAATCGGATCGAGCACCCATTGCCGCCCGGCGCCCTCGTTGCGCAGCCCGTATTCCTCACCGATGATCCCGTCATCGGGAAAGGTGCGCTCGATAATCGCGCGCATGGCCGCTTCTGCCGACCGGTCAGCCTCGGTCACGAAGGTCGCATCATCCTTGCACTCGTGCGACCAGTCACCGCGGAACAGCGGGCGAATGGCATTTCCGGCCGCTTCGGCCAGCCGCTGCGCGCACTCGATATCCGCTGCATTCATCGCTTTGCCTCGCTTCGCAATATGTAAACCAAGTCGCAGTCGCACAAAGCCCCTTCGTGAAAGGGCCAGCGGGGCCTGTTACCGGATTGGCGCGCGAAGACAATCGGCTTGAAGTGAATCGGGGGTCGCCTCGCCGTTCGCACACACCGCCGCAGGCAAGCGGCACTCACTTGATCGCGCGAATTTACAGCCCCTCCTCCCGACCGGCACGTGTCTCGGCAATGTTTCCCGGAACAATTCGACCGATCGCGACTTTTGTTGTATCATTTCGGGAATTTTCAGGGGTCGCGCTAAGTGGAATATGAAAACGATGGCGAGCGCTGGCGTCAGACATCGGAGCCATTATCGGGCGTATCGCGCGGCGGCATGCCCCTGTCGATCAACCGTGCACCGGCCGATGACCTGCGGCCATGGGTCGGCAGGCTGGTAGCGGCCAAGATCGAGGCCGACCCGTCCTCGGTCATCCACTGCGGCATGTGCAACGATCTCACCTTCGCGCGGATCGTGCTGCGCGGCGACTGGACCGCGACCGATCGCGAAGGAACAAGCAGTTATCGCGACGAGGTGCTGCTGTTCGGGCCCCAATCTGGTTTTATGCCGCTCAGCTGTACGGGCTCTGTCATCGCTGTGGGAGTGGGGCTGCGGCCGGGTGCGCTCGGGCGGCTGACGGACCGAAACACCGAAAGCTTGATTGACCGGGTCGAGCGGAGCGATCCGCTGGGCCTGGTCGAACACGACCTGTTCAGCGAGTATCCGCCCGATGCCGAGCCCGAACAATGGCTGGCCCAGCTCGAAACTGCCTTGCGACGGCGCATCGCCGCGCTCGATCCCGAACCGCCCAATCCGCTGACAAGCGCATTCGAACTGGCCGGATTTGCCGACCCCAACCTTTCGCTCGCAGGGTTTGCCAAGGCACATAACGTCAGCCTGCGCCAGCTGGAGCGGATTGTGAAACGCGATTTCGGGCTTACCCCCAAACAGGTGCTGCGCCGAGCCCGCGCGCTCGACTTCGCGGCACGGCTTTGCGGCGTAGCCGACGAAGCGGAGGCCGAGCAGCTGATGCTGCGCTATTTCGACCAGTCGCACCTGATCCGCGAGTTTGCGGCCTTCTTTGGCACCACGCCGAGCAATTTCTGCGCTGCGCCGCGCCCGCTGATGACGCTCAATGTCGAAATCCGCCAGGCCCGCCGGCTGGAGGAATTGCACCGGCTAGGTCCCGGGCAAACGCGCCCCTGGCTCAGCAGCGGCACGGACTAGTCGAACAGGCTGGAGACGCTGCTTTCATCGGCGATCCGGCGAACGGCCTCGCCGATCAGCGGGGCGATGGTGAGCACCCGGATCCGCTCTGATTTCTCGGTCGCCTCGGTTGGGCGGATGGTGTCGGTGATGACCAGTTCCTTGAGCGCCGAACCGTCGACCCGCGCCACCGCGCCGCCCGACAGCACACCGTGGGTGATATAGGCCGCGACGCTTGTCGCCCCCTGATCGAGCAGCGCCTGCGCCGCATTGCATAGCGTGCCGCCCGAATCGACGATGTCATCGATCAGGATGCAGTGCCGCCCCTTTACATCGCCGATGATGTTCATCACTTCGCTTTCGCCCGGCCGGTCACGCCGCTTGTCGACGATGGCGAGCGGCGCATTGTCGAGCCGCTTGGCTAGCGCACGGGCGCGCACCACGCCGCCGACATCGGGGCTGACCACCATCAGATCCTGATCACCATAACGCGCCTGGATATCGGCCGCCATCACCGGTGCGGCATAGAGATTGTCAGTCGGGATATCGAAGAAGCCCTGGATCTGGCCGGCATGGAGATCCACCGCCAGCACGCGGTCAGCCCCGGCGCGGGTGATGAGGTCCGCCACCAGCTTGGCCGAGATCGGCGTGCGCGGGCCGGGCTTGCGGTCCTGCCGCGCATAGCCGAAATAGGGCACAACGGCGGTGATCCGCTTGGCCGAGGCGCGCTTGAGCGCATCGATGCAGATCAGCAATTCCATCAGATTGTCATTCGCCGGGAAGCTGGTCGGCTGGATCACGAACACGTCTTCGCCGCGCACATTCTCGTGGATTTCGACGAAGATTTCCTCATCCGCGAAACGCCGCACGCTGGCATCGGTGAGCGGAATCTCGAGATAGGCGGCAACCGCGCGCGCTAGCGGAAGGTTCGAATTGCCGGACATGATCTTCATGAGTGCGAATCCCCGGGTGCAGCTGATGCCCCCCGCCTAGACGAGAGTCATGCAATTGCAACAGAGGAGGGGGTGTTCTCGCCAGCTAATGGGCAGACCCGACCTCGGCGAACTGCAGGAATTGGGTGGGGAGCGGTCATGGCGTCCATGTGGGGAATACGGTACACGGCGATCTTTGCTTTGGAGGCTTTCGCATGGAAGAAGACTACCGAGAGTTCCGCGAAAAATGGGAAAGGGGTACTCGCGACAGAGAGTGCGCCATCCAGCTGCTTTACCTAGCGTGGATGCATTGGGCCGACCCGCCTTTTGTAACGGGAATGTCGGACGACCCGGATGCATTGGAGTTATGGCATCAGATTTATCAATGGTTCGGAGGAGAAGGTTCCACGGACCCCGAGTTTCTGCACGTGGCAGGCATGATGGCTCACATTTTTCCTTGGGTACTTGGACCAGAGGATGAGTGGGCCGCAACCGCCAAGCGGCTGAAAAGCCGGTCATTTGAATTGCAGCCGAATGGATTTACTGCCGAGATGTTTGATGGGCGCGGAGACTATGGGCGCTATTTTGCTCACCAAGCCCGCTTCCGGGCATCCAACTAGCTTGCTTCCGCTATTGGGCCGCCAGCCGGTCGACAACATCAGGTAGATGCAATCAAACCATCACGCAATCCGGTGTTCGCCCCTGATCCAGCGAACGGTGCCGCTTGACGCGCGCATCACCACGCTGTGCGTCGTCATCTTGCCGCTGCGCAGCCGCTTGACCCCGTCGAGCAATGAGCCCGAAGTGACCCCGGTCGCGGCGAAGATGCAATCGCCCTTGGCGAGGTCCTCTAGCTTGTAGATGCGGTCAAAGTCGGTGATGCCGAGCTTGCGCGCGCGAGCCTTCTCGTCCTCGTTGCGGAACACCAGCCGCCCGTTGAACTGCCCGCCGACGCAGCGCA
>LOET01000157.1 GCA_001515985.1 Sphingomonadales bacterium BRH_c3
GCGATTTGCGCGGCGCTGCGGCTGGCGCGTTTCAACGCCCAGATCGATACTGATGATCAGCCGCACAAATCTGCCGGTTTCCTTACCGGGGTGCCTGCCCCGGTCGGGGCCGGGCTGGCTTTCCTGCCGTTCTATCTCTGGAGCGCGACCGACATAGTCGAATTTCGCAACCCGGTGTTCGTATCGCTCTGGCTGGCGGCGGTCGGGGTGATGATGATTTCGAACGTTGCCACATTCAGCTGGAAATCGATCCGTCCACGGCGCAGCATCCGGCTGGAAGTAATTGCCGTTTTTGCCCTGGCATTCGGTGCCTTGTTGCAGGAACCGTGGTGGACACTGGCGGGGATCTGCGTGATCTATCTTGCGCTGATGCCGTGGGCCCTGTTCAAATACGCCAGAGTCAGGCGGCAACGGCAAGCGCGGTAGCGCGCGCCGGGCGGCCGGCGGCCCCGGGCGCATGGTGCAACACCACCACGGCAGAATCGTTGAGCGGGGTGGGCGCCGTTTGCTCGCGGGCGAGTTCGCGCCTTATTGATGCCCAGGCATGGCGCAGCTTGACCGCGCTATCGGCGAGAGATGTCAGCGCGGCAATCCCGCATGTCGCAAAAAGGGCGGTTAACGCAAAGCTCAGCATGGTCCTGTCTCCTCGGTGTCCTGCCTTCACCTGACTTCAAAGTGGAGCTGTGACTGCAGCGGTGTACCATGTTTGTTCTCTACGTGAAGTTCTCTATTTGTTCTGCCATGTCAAGCCTGAAAATCGGGCGAAGTACGAATTTTCGCGAATCAGGCTGGATTTTTGGCGATAGGGCGGCTAGGGCGCGCGACGTTCGCTAGGAGAAAGGCAATGGGCCTTCCTGCAGGCGGGCAAATCCACATGGTGAGCACACATACCGGTGCCTGACGCGGGACACGCCGCAAAACAGGTTCCAGCTCTCCAGAGGCATAACCGGAAAGGAATTTGATTATGGCGGCTCCTACCGTCACCATGCAGCAATTGATCGAGGCCGGGGCACACTTCGGCCACCAGACCCACCGCTGGAACCCGCGGATGAAGCCGTATATCTTCGGCGCCCGCAACGGTGTTCACATCATCGACCTGTCGCAGACCGTGCCGCTGTTCGCGCGCGCGCTGGACTTCGTTGAGCAAACCGTCCGTGCGGGCGGCAAGGTGCTGTTCGTGGGCACCAAGCGCCAGGCACAAGAGGCGATCGCGCAGGCTGCGCGCACTTCAGGCCAGCACTTCGTCAACCACCGCTGGCTGGGCGGCATGCTCACCAACTGGAAGACGATTTCCGGTTCGATCAAGCGTTTGAAGACGCTGGAAGAGCAGCTTTCGGGCGACACCAGCGGCTTTACCAAGAAGGAAGTCCTCCAGCTTACCCGCGAGCGTGACAAGCTTGAACTTTCGCTCGGCGGCATCCGTGACATGGGCGGCATTCCCGACGTGATGTTCGTGATCGATGCCAACAAGGAAGATCTTGCGATCAAGGAAGCCGCTGTGCTTGGCATCCCGGTGATCGCGGTGCTCGATACCAATGTCGACCCCAACGGTATCGCATTCCCGATCCCCGGCAATGACGATGCAGCCCGCGCTGTGCGCCTCTATTGCGATGCCGTTGCCGGTGCCGCGATCGCGGGCCGTGGCGGCGCCGTGGCGGATTCGGGTGCCGATTTCGGCGCCATGGAACAGCCGCCGGTTGAAGCCGACGCCTGATTTGCGGCGATGGGCCGCAATCGGCCTGTCACAATCC
Organism: Sphingomonadales bacterium BRH_c3; assembly: GCA_001515985.1. GTDB lineage: Bacteria > Pseudomonadota > Alphaproteobacteria > Sphingomonadales > Sphingomonadaceae > Erythrobacter. The sequence goes on from LOET01000157.1 coordinate 1,752, forward strand.
AGACCTAGCGCACCGGTCCAACTCCCCCCGGGCCGGTGCCCAAACATTTGAGAAGGAAATCACCATGGCTGCATTCACTGCCGCTGATGTGAAGGCCCTGCGCGAGAAGACCGGCGCGGGCATGATGGACGCCAAGAAGGCGCTTGAGGAAGCTAACGGCGATATCGAGGCCGCAATTGATGCCCTGCGCGCCAAGGGGCTTGCCACCGCGCAGAAGAAATCGAGCCGCACCGCCGCCGAAGGGCTGGTTGGCGTGGCCGTTGCGGGCACGAAGGGCGTTGCTGTTGAAGTCAATTCTGAAACCGATTTCGTCGCCAAAAACGAACAGTTCCAGGATTTCGTGCGCAAGACCACTGCGGTCGCGCTTGCGCTTGATACGGACGATGCCGAAGCACTCAAGGCATCAGCCTATCCCGATGGCGGCACCGTTGGCGAGAAGCTGACCGGTAATATCGCCACCATTGGCGAGAACCAGCAGGTCCGGCGCATGAAGAGCGTGGCCGTGTCGCAGGGCGTGGTCGTGCCTTACATGCACAATTCCGCTGGCGAAGGCCTGGGCAAGATCGGCGTGCTGGTTGCGCTCGAAAGCGCCGCTTCGGCCGATGTGCTCGAACCGCTGGGCAAGCAGCTGGCGATGCACATCGCAGCCGCATTCCCGATGGCGCTTGATGCAGATAGCCTTGACGCGGAGGTGATCGAGCGTGAGCGCAAGATCGCGGCGGAAAAGGCAGCCGAAAGCGGCAAGCCTGCTGAAGTTCAGGAAAAGATGGTTGAAGGTGCGGTGAAGAAGTTCGCCAAGGAAAACGCGCTGCTCAGCCAGGTTTTCGTGATGGACAACAAGACCCTGATTGCGGATGTGGTTGCCAAGGCCGGCAAGGACGCTGGCACGGAGATCGTGCTCAAGGATTACGTCCGCTTCCAGCTTGGCGAAGGCATCGAGAAGGAAGAAAGCGATTTTGCCGCCGAAGTGGCTGCTGCCGTCGCGGGCTAATTACCACTTTCCATAGCCGACAATTTAGCAGCCGCTTGCACCAGGGTGCAGGCGGCTGCTCTGTTTTTGCATCCTCAACGAATAGTCTGGTCCAAGTCACGGCCGTGGGCTTGATGAGTCCTGACCCTAGGCAAAGAATTGTGAAATGTATGAGCCGCGGCGGTGCAAGAACGACCTTAACATTTCGGGATATTGATCTGAAACGGCCGCCTGCACAGACGGCCGCAGCATGATAAGCTTTCGCCACGCAGCGAAACGTGGAAGTCCGTCTGCAAGTTCAAGCGGCAGACTTTCTTCCATTACATCGAAATATCGCATCACTGTGGCCCAGACTCCGTCGATGAGCCGGAAGCTTTCGCCTTCGAAATATGGTCCCGTGATTTCGGCCTCTAGCCGTTCAAGTTTGGTGCTTATTTCCCGTCGCTTCGCCTCGAATGCGACTTCGTCTGCCGCATTGTAGAGACCAGCGATCGCATTCAATGTGTTTGATCCAAACTCGATCCAGCTGCGTTGGCGGGCCCTTTCCTGCGGATCGGTCGGGTGAATTTGACGCGCTCTGGTTTCATAGAGATATTCGGCAATCACCTGACTCTCGAACAGAACTGTTCCGCCCAAGTCGAGCACGGGTGTCTTGCCAAGCGGCGAGATTTCCAGAAACCATTCCGGCTTGTTGGATAAGTCGATGTCCACGCGTTCAAAGGGCACACCTGCTTCCAGCATAACAATGACCGCACGCTGGACATAAGGACATAGATTGTGGCTGATCAGGCGCATGCTTTGACCTCATTGTATTTACATGCAGATGCATATAAATACAGATCCCTGGGGGAACAAGGGGCCGGGCACTGGCAGAGGGCAGGGCATGAACAATTTCGATGCTGTTTCAGTTTGGCCAGCAATCGTGCGGGCCTATCAGGGCATTCGCGCCGAAGCGGAGCGGGCGCTGAAGCCACACGGGATTGCCTCACTTGAGGAATATGACGTTCTGCTCGAACTTAGACGTGCAGCGCGGCCATTGACCCACTGGGAAATCGAGGAGCGCACCTTGCTCAGGCAATACCAGCTTTCCCGGCTTGTCGAGCGGCTCGTGCGCAAGGGGCTGGCGGAGCGTACCGTGTCCAATGATGATGGCAGGGCCAGGCTGATTGCGCTGACCGCCAAGGGCCGCAAGGTTCAGAAATCCGCCGGCAACGCTTACATGGCAGTCCTGGAGCGAAAAATTGCCCAGCGGATCGGGCAAGATCAAGTCACCGCAGTCAAGTCACTGCTGGACAGGATTGCCGCCGATTGAGCCCCTGTCATCACTTGTTTGCCCTGTAACTGGCGGCTAAGCGGCGCCACGACAGATCACATCCGGATCCGGAGAATTCATGCCTTTTTACAAAATGATATTGGTTGGGGCGGCGATGCTTGCGGCCTGTTCCGCGGCTCCGGCATCGCATGCGGATGGCGGCTCTCTCGCCAGCGTGCCTGGCCAGCGCGGCGATGGGCAAGCCTACGAAATTCTCGGAACGCAGGTATTCGACGTTCCCGATCCGGCCAGCGGCATTCCTTACCAGGTGTTTGTCAGCCTGCCGAACAGCTATGGCGAGGATTCTTCGCGGACCTATCCCACGGTCTACGTTACCGATGCCGATTACGGCTTCCCCATGCTGCGCCTGATCGGACGAAGAATGAACGGCGAAGGCCCGCGGGTGGAGGAATTCATCCTGGTCGGCCTGTCCTATGGCAAAGGTCAGGGCGGCATGGAGAGCCGCCGACGCGATTATACTCCGACGCCCAACGGACCGGTCGGTGCCCCGGCTGATGCCCGGCATGGCGAGTCGCTGCGCTATCGCGACTATCTGCGCGATACGGTGATGCCCTTCATCGACGGGAAATTGCGGACGCGCCCGGATCGCAGGATATATGTCGGGCATTCCTATGGCGGTTTGCTGGGCGCACAGATCCTGATGACGGATCCTGCCATGTTCAGCGGATACGTTCTGGGAAGTCCTTCATTCTGGTATGACAAGCGACACCTGTTGCGGGAGACGCCGCAGCTTCTCGCGCAGCGCGACAATCTGTCCGCGGCAGTCTATCTTTACGTCGGAGAGTTTGAGGCGGTGCGCGCGGGCGACCGCCGCTATAATCGGGAGGCCGACATGGTGGCAGACAATCGCCGCTTCGCAGAACTGCTTGAGGCCAGGGCCTATCCCGGGCTCAAACTGAAGTCTGAAGTGCTGGCGGGCGAGGATCATCTTTCCGTGGCGCCGCGCGGCTTTACGCAGGGGCTGCTCCACTTGCTTCCGGCAGCTAATCCCGCAGACTAGCGCCGCCTTTCCCTTTGCGCCAGGGGGTGCTTGCCGCTAAGGAACCTCGCAGTTCCCAACCACAACCAGCCGACGGATTCTCATCGCTCATGCCGATACAGCAATACAAGCGCATCCTTCTGAAGCTTTCGGGCGAAGTGCTGATGGGCGAGCAGGAGTACGGCATCGATCCCGCCTATGTCACCCGGCTCGCCGAAGAGGTGAAGGCGGCGAAGGAAACGGGGCTTGAAGTTTGCCTGGTGATCGGCGGCGGCAATATCTTCCGCGGAATCAGCGCAGCGGCAAAGGGGCTCGATCGGACAACTGGCGATTACATGGGCATGCTGGCCACGGTCATGAACGCGCTGGCGATGCAGAATGCGCTTGAGCAGCTGGGCGTGCAGACGCGGGTTCAATCCGCGATCCCGATGTCGAGCGTGTGCGAGCCCTATATTCGCCGCCGTGCCGAACGCCATTTGGAGAAAGGCCGGATCGTGATTTTCGCTGCGGGCACCGGCAATCCCTTCTTCACCACCGATACCGGCGCTGCGCTGCGTGCAGCGGAAATGAACTGCGATGCCTTGCTGAAGGGAACCAGCGTTGACGGGGTTTATGACAGCGATCCCAAGCACAACCCCGGCGCGAAGCGTTTTGACACTATCAGCTACGATCAGGTGCTGTCCGACAATCTCAAGGTGATGGACGCCACCGCCGTTGCGCTGTGCCGCGAAAATTCCATTCCGATCGTCGTCTTCTCGATCCGCGAAAAGGGCAATGTCGCCCGCGTGCTGAGCGGAAGCGGCGTACAGACAATTGTGCAAGAGGAAGCCTAAGCCATGCCGCAATATGACAAGGCCGATATCGAACGCCGGATGAAAGGTGCCGTGGAATCGCTCAAGAGCGACCTTGGTGGACTGCGCACCGGCCGTGCCAATACCACCCTGCTCGATCCGGTGGTGTGCGAAGTTTATGGCGCGATGATGCCGCTGAGCCAGGTGGCGACCGTTTCCGCCCCCGAACCGCGCATGCTGAGCGTGCAGGTGTGGGACAAGTCGAACGTGATCGCGGTGGAAAAGGGTATCGCGAAGGCCAATCTCGGCCTTAACCCGATGATCGACGGGCAGACGATCCGCCTCCCTATTCCCGATCTTACCGAGGAACGTCGCAAGGAACTGGCGAAACTGGCCGGTGAATATGGCGAAAAGGGCAAGATCGCGATCCGCAATGTGCGGCGCGATGCCAATGAAGCGCTGAAGACTGACGAGAAGAAGAAGGAAATCTCCGAGGATGAGCGTAAGCGCCACGAGGACGAGGTCCAGAAACTGACCGATAAATATGTCGCGGAAACCGATGAAGCGGTAGCGAAGAAGGTCCAGGAAATCCTGACCCAGTGAGGGGCAGGATGTTCGGAGGGGATTGATGGGCGAGAAGCCCTCACACGAAATCGGGCGTGCGCGTCACGTCGCCATCATCATGGACGGCAATGGCCGCTGGGCGAAGAGGCGTGGCCTGCCGCGTTCGATCGGGCACCAGCGCGGCGTGGAGGCCGTGCGCGAACTGGTGCGCAGCCTGGCCAATACCGGGCTCGACTGCCTTACCCTTTATGCCTTCAGCAGCGAAAACTGGAAGCGGTCAGACGACGAGGTCGGCGATCTGATGAACTTGATGCGCAAGTTCATCAAATCTGACCTGCCCGAATTCATCGCCAATGATGTCCGCTTGAAGATTATCGGCGATTGGCAGGCACTTGCGCCCGATATTGTAGAAATGCTCGAGGATGCGCTGGACAAGACCAGCAATGGCTCGCGGGTGCTGGCGGTGGCGCTGAATTATGGCTCGCAACAGGAAATTGCGCGCGCTGCGGCCAAGGCGGCAGCGATCGGCGAGGTGAACGAACGGTCCATCGCCGCGCATCTCGATACCGCCGATTTGCCGCCGCTCGACCTGCTGATCCGCACCAGCGGCGAGATCCGCCTGTCGAATTTCCTGCTGTGGCAATCAGCCTATGCCGAGATGCTGTTTATCGATACACTGTGGCCCGATTTCACGCCGCAGATGTTGAGCCACGCGCTTGATGATTTCGCGCAGCGGGAGCGACGTTTTGGCGGGCGCTGAGGCCACGAAAAAGAGCTCCGACCTCCCGGTGCGGGTTGCTTCTGCGGCCGTCATGCTTGCGGTGGCGGGCACGGCGCTGTGGCTGGGCGGGCTATGGTTCGATCTCTTTGCGCTGGTTGTGGCGCTGCTGTGCGTCAGCGAATTTGGCAGACTGGCCTTGCAGGCGTTCGCGGGGCGCATGGCAAAGATCGCCGCATTGCTGCTGGGCGGGGCCTATATTGCTGCTGCGGCCTACGCGCTGATCATCCTGCCGGTGGAAGTGGTTCTGGGTGTGATCGCGGTGGTGGTGGCAACCGACACCGGCGCCTATTTCAGCGGTCGCACAATCGGCGGCCCGAAGATCGCCCCGAAAATCAGCCCGTCCAAGACATGGGCGGGGCTGGGCGGCGGCATGCTGGCTGCGGGGCTGGTTTCGCTCGCCTTTTTCTATTCCAATGTGGGCGAGCGTGCCTTTTCGCCCATGGGGCTGGTTGCGCTTGGCATCGGGGCGGGTTTGGCGGTTGTCGCGCAATCGGGCGACTTCTTCGAGAGTTGGCTAAAGCGCAAGGCAGGGGTAAAGGACTCCTCGAACCTCATTCCCGGCCACGGCGGAGTTTTTGACCGGGTTGACGGGCTGCTTCCGGTGGCCATCGTCACCTTGTTGCTGTGGTTCGGCGCGCACCCATGACCCGCACTCTCACCATCCTCGGCGCAACCGGCTCTGTGGGCGAGCAGACGCTCGATCTTGTCCGCCGCAATCGCGAGGCGTGGCAGGTGGAGGCACTGACCGCCAACGGAAATGTCACCGACCTTGCAAGGCTGGCCCGCGAATTCGGTGCGAAACTGGCCATTTGCGGCGATGAGGGCTGTTTGCCCGAACTGCGCGAGGCACTGGCCGGGAGCGGTATCGAAACCGCTGGCGGAGCGCAGGCTCTGTGCGAAGCGGCGGCACGGCCTGTCGATATCACCGTGGCGGCGATTGTGGGATGTGCCGGCCTTGCACCGGTGATGGCCGCGATCGAGCAGGGCGGCACCTTGGCTCTCGCCAACAAGGAAGCGCTGGTTTCCGCAGGAGACGTCATGACGGCGGCGCTCGCCCGGCACGGGGCAACGCTGCTGCCGGTCGATAGCGAGCACAATGCGATATTCCAGTGCCTGGCCGGCAACCGGATCGAGGATGTTGCGCGCATCACGCTGACGGCGAGCGGAGGGCCATTTCGCACCTGGTCGTTCGAACAGCTCGAAGCGGCAACGCCCAAGCAGGCGGTGGCTCACCCCAATTGGGATATGGGCGCCAAGATCAGCGTCGATTCGGCAACGATGATGAACAAGGGGCTTGAGTTCATCGAGGCGCATCATTTGTTTCCGGTGGGGCTCGACCGTTTGCGGATCGTGGTTCACCCGCAGAGCGTTATCCATTCGATGGTCGAGTATCGCGATGGCTCGACACTGGCGCAGCTCGGCCCGTCCGACATGCGCGTGCCGATCGCCTCATGCCTTGCCTGGCCGCAGCGGATGGATACGCCGCTGGCCCCGCTCGATTTGCCGACGATTGGCGAGCTGAGCTTTTTCGTGCCCGATGAAGCGCGCTTTCCCGCCACACGGCTTGCCCGCGAAGCGATCGAAACGGGGGGAGGGGCACCTGCAACGCTCAATGCAGCCAATGAAGTGGCGGTGGCAGCCTTCCTTGCCGGTCAGATTGGGTTCACCCGTATTACTGCAGTGGTGGAAGACACACTTCACCGCTATAGCGCTCCGGCGCCGCAATGCCTTGATGACGTTCTTGGTGTCGATCGCGAGGCAAGGGTGCGTGCGAGTGAACTGCTGGAGATAGCCTAATTGCTTGAATCACCACCTTTCTGGATGTGGATCCTGGGCTTCCTGCTGGTGCTGGGCCCGCTGGTAACTGTTCACGAGCTGGGGCATTACCTCGTCGGCCGCTGGTTCGGTGTGAAGGCCGATGCCTTTTCAATCGGCTTCGGCAGGGAATTGACGGGCTGGACCGACAGGCGCGGCACGCGCTGGCGATTGGCACTGATTCCGCTGGGCGGGTATGTCCAGTTCAAAGGCGATATGAATCCTGCCAGCGTGCCCGATCCGCGTGCGCCCACAGATAGCGATACCTTTCAGTGCAAGCCGCTTTGGCAGCGTGCGCTGATCGTGTTTGCCGGCCCGGCAACCAATCTGCTGCTGGCGGTGGCAATCTTCGCGTCGTTCAATCTGGCGTATGGCAAGATTGAAACCCACAGCGAGATCGGCGGCTTTGCAGAGATTTCCGCTGCGCGTGACGCGGGGCTCCGCCAAGGCGATCTGATAACCCGGATCGATGGCAAGCCGATCAGCGATTTTTCCGATATCGGCGCGCTGGTGATGATGTATCCCGGGCGTGAAGTGCAACTCACCTATCGGCGCGACGGGGCGGAAAATACTGTGCCCGTGGTGATTGACGAAAGCGTGGAAAGCGATCGGTTCGGTAATGAATCGCGTATCGGGCGGCTGGGTGTCTATTCACAGGAGCCCGATATTATTCCGGTGGGGCCGGTGGAATCGGTTGCGCTTGCTTTCGAACAGAGCTTCGGACTGATGGAAATGATGGTCACTGGCGTCAAGCAGATCGTGCTTGGCGATCGCTCGATCAAGGAATTGGGCGGCCCGATCAAGATCGCCAAATATTCCGGCGAACAGATGAGCCTGGGGCCGCTGGCCATGGTCAGCTTTGCTGCGCTGATTTCGCTTAATTTGGCATTCATTAACCTGCTGCCAATCCCTGCGCTCGACGGTGGGCACCTGGCTTTCTATGCGGCAGAAGCTGTCCGCCGGAAGCCGGTGGGTCCACGTGGCCAGGAATGGGCATACCGTACCGGCATGGCTCTTGTGCTTGTGTTGATGGTGGTGGTTACGGTGAACGACATCGTCTCGCTTCCGTTTTTCGGGAGTTAGTCGGGGAAAGGGCACCGCACGTCGGCAATTGGCGGGAAGCCCCGCTTGATTGCCAACCCCGCATCGGGCAGAGGCGGCGGGGATTGCGCCGTCCGTGTCTGTGGCCCGGGTGGCGGGGTTTGGAAGAGTTGAGAATTTGACGGGAAACTTGCGAATATGAGTGGACGTATCAAGGCTGATGCCGGCGCAAGTATCCTCGCCGGGCGATGGGCCGCAGCACTGCTGGGCACGACAATGCTTGCAGGGCTGCCCTTGTCAGCGTTGGCGCAGGAAGCGCCGCAGGACGAGGCTGAAGAAACGCAGCCTGTCGAAGCGCCGGACCAGGCGCAAGCCGGCAACACGATCCGATCGATTACCGTAGTCGGGTCGGAGCGTCTCGAACCGCAGACGATCCTTAGCTATGTGCGTCTGCGCGTGGGGCAGGAATACACTTCCGTCGCTGCCGACGCTGCGTTGAAGGATCTTGGCGCGACCGAACTGTTTTCGAACTTCTCGATCCGCAATGATGGCGGCAATGTCGTGATCGAAGTGACGGAAAACCCGGTCATCAACCGCATCATCCTTGAAGGCAACAAGCGGATCAAGAACGACAAGATCCTGCCGGAGATCAAGCTTTCGCCGCGGCAGATCTTCACACGATCCAAAGTTCGCGCAGACGTGTCGCGTATTGTGGAGTTGTACAAGCGCCAGGGCCGGTTCGCTGCGACGGTTGAGCCGAAGATGGTGCAATTGCCGCAAAACCGCGTCGATATCGTTTTCGAGATCAGCGAAGGCCCCAAGTCCAAGGTGCGCCAGATCAACATTATCGGCAACGAGAAGTTTTCTGACGGTGCGTTGCGTAGCGAGATGGTGACCAAGCAGTCTCGCTGGCACCGCTTCTTCAGCTCGAACACCAGCTATGACCCCGATCGGCTGGCGTTCGACCAGCAGAAGCTGCGTCAGTTTTACCTTACCGAAGGCTATGCCGACTTCCGCGTGGTTTCGGCTGTGGCCGAGCTAACGCCGGACAAGGAAGATTTCATCATCACTTACGTGGTGGAAGAGGGGGACCGCTACAAATTCGGTGATGTCAAGGTGGAGAGCCAGCTGCGCGACTTCGATGGCGATCTGATGACCCAGCGGCTGCCCATGGCCAAAGGCGACTGGTACGACGCGAAGCTGGTTGAAGATACTGTCGAGCAGATCACCGAATTGGCGGGGACCTTTGGCTATGCATTTGCGGATGCCCAGCCGCGGTTTGACCGCAACCGCGAAGACCTGACCATGGATGTCAATTTCGTGATCCGGGAGGCGCCGCGCGTTTATGTCGAGCGTGTGGACGTCAACGGCAACACGCTGACGCAGGACAAGGTCGTGCGGCGTGAATTCCGCATTGCCGAAGGCGATGCATTCAATTCGCTGCAGGTCAAGCGCACCACAGCCCGCATCAACTCGCTGGGGTTCTTCCAGGAGAATTTCGAGGTCACCCAGGTTCAGGGCAGCCAGCCCGACCGGATCGTGCTCGAAGCAAACGTTCAAGAGCAGCCGACCGGCGAATTGCAGCTTTCGGCAGGTTTCTCTTCGCTTGAACAGTTCATTCTTGCCGCGTCGATTCGCCAGCGCAATTTCCGTGGGCGCGGCCAGACTGTCGGTCTCAGCGTGAATTGGTCGCGTTTCAGCCGATCAGCTTCGGTCAGCTTCACCGAACCCTATCTGTTCGATCGCAATATCTCGACCGGCGTGGATATTTTCCGGCAGGATTTCAACAGCTTTAACTTTGCCAGCCGGGACCGGAACCGGACTTTCGAGCAATCGACCACCGGCTTTACCGTGCGTGCGGGCGTTCCGATGACGGAATTCGTGTCTTTCATCGCCAGCTACACGCTCAAGGTTGACGACATCACCCTTGATCCGAACGTGTTCTTCGCTGATTTCGACGGGGATGGCATCCGCACCTGCGAGCCTTTGCTGGCGGGCCGTTTCCTGTGCGATGCGATCGGCAATCGGACCAGTTCGATCCTGGGCGCAACGGTTGTCCACAACTCGCTCGACAGCCGCCTGCGGCCAACCCGCGGAAGCAATGTTTCGTTCACCACCGAAGTGGCCGGGCTTGGCGGCGACGTGAAATATGTGCGTGTGCGCGGCAAGGCGTCCCAATTCTGGCCAGTCATGGGCGGTTTCATTTTTTCGCTTTCAGCCGAGGGTGGCGCGATCAATGCCCTGAGCGGTTCGCGCGGGCCAGGGGTCGACAAGGTCTTGCTGACCGATCGTTTCCAGCTTGGCGAACCGCAGATCCGCGGGTTCGATATTCGCGGCGTTGGGCCACGCGTACTGCGCCAGCAGTATGTTGACGATGCTGACGGAAATCCGGTGCTGATCACTGACCGAGACAGGGTTGTGGACGATGCGCTGGGTGGCCGCGCCTATTATCTGGGCCGCGCCGAGCTTGAGATTCCGCTGGGATCTGGTGCACGCGAGTTGGGGCTGCGCCCATCGATCTTCCTTGATGCCGGCGCTCTGTTTGGGGTGACGCGGCCGATCCTGCAGGATAACCCCAACGGCGTTCAGTTTCGCGATGCAGACGGCAATTTGCTGTACCTCGAACTGACCACCGGCTCTGATGGAGTCCAGAGGGTCGTCACCACCACCAACCCCATTGCGGCTGACGGCGTGACGGCCAATGCACCGTCGATCATCCAGGGCAGCCGCTTTCGCGAAATCTTTCTTGGCGATAGCGCCCAGCCGCGCATTTCGGTTGGCATAGGGGTCAACTGGAATTCACCCTTCGGTCCATTCCGGATCGATCTCGCCAGAGTGCTGAAACAACAGCCGGGCGATGACACCAAAAGCTTCACATTTAACGTAGGAACTCAATTCTGATGAAATCTCTCAAAAATCTGCTCGCCACTGCGAGCATCGCCATCGCGGCTGTCGCCGCGACCCCCGCCGCCGCTCAGGTTCAGGGCAAAATTGCTACGGTTGATATCCCGGCCGTGGTTATCAGCACCAATGCTTTTGGCACGGCGTATCAGCAGGTCGGCACCACCTACAAGGCGCAGATTGATGCGATTCAGGCGCGCCAGCAGGAAAGCCAGACCTTGCTCAAGCAGCTCGATACCAACAGTGACAATCAGCTCGATGAAGCGGAGCAGGAAGCTGCCCAGAACACCCCGCAGGCCAAGCGGCTGCAGGCAATCGAGCAGGAAGTCGGCCAGCTGAGCAACCAGGTTGAAGCAGCGCGCGTCTATGCCGTTGAGCAGATTCTCGCTCAGTATGGCCCGGCGTTGCAACAGGTAGTCCAGCAGCAGCAGGTGCAGCTCGTGCTTACACCCGAAGCGGTGATTTACGCGCCGCCGCAAGCCAGCATCACCCAGCAGGTGAGCACTGCACTCAACACCCTGGTGCCGTCGGTTGCAATCGTGCCGCCGCAGGGCTGGCAGCCCAACCGCAATGCCGTTGGCCTGTATCAGCAGATCCAGCAGCGATTGGTCGCTGCACAGGCGATGCAGGCGCAGCAGCAAGCCGCCCAGCAGCGGGCCGGACAGCAACCCCCGGCAACACAGGCGCCCAGCGGGCGCTAAGCGGTCAGCGATGAAGAGGCGGGCAGGGCAATGAGCGATGGCGACGGCGCAAGCGCGTATGACATTCACAAAATCCTCAAGGCCCTGCCGCATCGCTACCCCTTGCTGCTGGTTGACCGGGTGCGCTCCCTCGAACTGGGTGAGCGTATCCATGCGGTGAAGGCGGTTTCCTTCAACGAGGAATTCTTCCAGGGGCATTTTCCCGGTGCCCCGATCATGCCGGGCGTTTTGCAGATCGAGGCGCTGGCGCAGGCCGCGGCGATTCTGGGCATTGAAACCCTCGAGCTTGCGGGAACCGGCAAGCTGGTGTTCTTCATGGGGATCGAAGGGGCCAAATTCCGTTCGCCGGTGACGCCGGGCTGCCTGCTCGATCTGGAGGTGGAATTCATCCAGAAACGCAGCCGGGTCTACAAGTTCAAGGGGCGGGCGAGCGTGGAAGGCAAGACCACTACGGAATGCGAATTCACCGCGATGATCGCCGATCCGCCAGCCTAGCGTTCAAAAAACTTGCAATCGCGCAGCCTGCCCGCTAACCGCGCGCCTTTCCGAGAACACAGCACCGCCGGTCGGAACCGGCGCAAGCTATAAAGGATATTCGAGATGAAAGCCGAAGGGCACCCCGATTACCACACGATCACGGTCAAGATGACCGATGGCACGGAGTTTCAGACCCGCTCTACCTGGGGCAGCGAAGGCGACACTTTGACGCTCGAGATCGATCCCACCAGCCATCCGGCATGGACTGGCGGGCGTCAGCAGCTGCAGGAAGGTGGCCGTGTGGCGGCGTTCAACAAGCGCTTTGGCGGGCTTTCGCTCAAGAAATAAGCGTCTCTTTCGACGCCAGCAGATGAAAGGGCGGCCCGATTGGGCCGCCTTTTTCGTGTCAGGATTGCCGGGTCACGCGCAGTTGATGCAGCGCGTTGCAATAGGGCGTGCTTCGAGCCGCTCGCGGCTGATCTCCTCGCCGCAGATCGCGCAGGTTCCATAGGTTCCGTTCTCGATCCGCAGCAACGCCAGGCGAATCTGGTGGATTTCATCACGCAACACCGTGTCCACGCCTTCGAGTGCCTCGTCATCGGCCAGATCGACTGCCTGCTCTTCCCAGTCGGCATCAAGCGGATGACGCAGATCGTCCTCGATCACTTCGGCGCGCTGAAGCAGATCGTCCAGCCGGGCGCGAAGCTTCTCGGCGATGTCCTTGTAGTCACTCATTATCAAGCCCACTCCTTTTCACGGTACCACTTGGTTATCACATATTTCAGGCCATGGCGCACTTTCATCCCGTGATGAAGCGTATTCGGATTGACGCTACCGTCCAGGCGTCGGTTATTCCAGCACAACAGTTTGCCGGCTTCGGGCTGAAAAGTCTTGCCAATGGCCTTGAACCTTGTCGCGCCGCCAGATTCCACGTCATTGAGGTAGATCATGAAAGTCCAGGTGCGTTGGCCCGCGATCGCGCAGAATTTGCGGAAGTCGGCCCCGTCGGGGGCAAAATAATCGGTGTGCGGCTTGAATTCCTGCCCCACCGCATAACGTTGCCCCTGGACCGGTTCGCCATAGGCCGGATCGATCCCTGACAGTTCGGCCAGAAGAACCTCAAGCCGCTGGACCACGGCCTCGCGTGCTTCAAGATCGCAGGTTTCGCTGGTGCGGAAATAATGGTCGCCATTGTCGTCCGCGATAGTGCTGGGGCGGCGGTTCGCTTCGATCAGATCGATCAGTTCGCGGCGCATATCTGCCGGCAGAAACTCGCGGCACTGGAACAGCTCAAGTTTGGCGCTGGGCACGCGCTGCATTTTTTCCCGCATCAGCAATCGCTCAGCGGAAGAATCGCCCGGGCTTGTCATTTCATGAGAATAGGCGGCCGGCGCGTGCGCGCAATGCACGAAATAATCTTGCGCGATCAGCCCCTGAGCGAAGTTTTCACTTCCCAAACCGGCCCGGCTATGCAACAGGCTCGCGCCCGTTGCAGCTGGCCTTGACCATGCTGTGGCAAAGCGTATCAGCCCCGCTTGCGCGGCTCGACTTGCAAAAGCGGGACGGGGCATGTGGCGATCGTAGCTCAGATGGTTAGAGCGCCGGTTTGTGGTACCGGAGGTCGGGGGTTCGAGACCCCTCGATCGCCCCATCATCCCCCGTCAGCACAGTCAGACGACCGCCGAATCAGGCATGGTCAAAGGACATGTGGCATGACGGTATTCTGGAACGAACCCGATTTTGACGATCACGAGCAGGTGCTGTTCGTGCGCAACGCGGCATCCGGCCTTACCGCGATCATTGCTATCCACTCCTCACACCTTGGCCCGGCTGCGGGCGGCACACGCTTTTGGCACTATGCCGATCGGGCCGACGCGATTCGTGATGCCCTGCGCCTTAGCCGCGGGATGAGCTACAAGAACGCCATGGCGGGCCTGCCGGCCGGAGGCGGCAAGGCTGTGATCCTTGCTGACGAGAATCGCACCAAGACACCTGAAATGCTGGCCGCTTTTGCGCGCGCGGTTGAGGGCTTGGGCGGCCAGTATGTTACCGCACAAGACGTCAATATCACCCAGGACGACATGCTCGAGATTGCGAAGCATACTTCGCATGTTGGCGGCATGCCGGACCAAGGGGGCGATCCCGGGCCCTATACTGCGCGGGGCATCTATCTGGGCGTCAAGGCGGCGGCCAGGCGGGCGTTGGGCGCTGGCGATCTCAAGGGCGTGCGCATTGCCGTGCAGGGTGTGGGCAGCGTGGGCGGCGGGTTGGCCCGTCATCTCGCCAAAGCAGGTGCGGACCTGATTCTGGGCGACATGAATGCCGATAAGGCAGCAGCCCTTGCCGATGAACTGGGCGCACAGGCTGTCAGCGCTGAAGAAATCTTGACCGTTGAAGCAGATATCGTCAGCCCCAATGCACTTGGTGCGGTTCTGACCGAGGAATCGATCGCCAGACTCAGAACCAGAGTGGTTGCCGGCGGCGCGAACAATCAGCTGGCGACCGGCAGTGAAGGCAAATTCCTGCGCGATCGCGGCATTCTTTACGCGCCGGACTATGTCATCAATGCCGGGGGCATCATTACTGTATTGCGGCATATTGACGGGGCAGACGAGGATACCATCAATGCGCGGATCGACCGCATTCCCGACCGGCTCGAAGCGATCTGGCAGGAAAGCGAAAACACCGGCGAAGCCCCCGATGTTGTCGCAGACAAGATGGCGCAGCGCCTGATCGGACGTTAGGATCCTGCCCTGGGCGCAAAGCGAGTTGCGTATAATGCAGTCTTGCGGGCGATGGAGAGCGCTGCGATAGGCC
The DNA here is from genome assembly GCA_001515985.1 of Sphingomonadales bacterium BRH_c3. Taxonomy (GTDB): domain Bacteria; phylum Pseudomonadota; class Alphaproteobacteria; order Sphingomonadales; family Sphingomonadaceae; genus Erythrobacter. The sequence continues at coordinate 16,922 of LOET01000157.1, forward strand.
CCGCAAGAGGTTTTGATAATCTATGCATGGCTTTGCCAATCCCACGCGTTTCCTCAAGCTTGCACGATGGCTGACCCCGCTGCTGCTGGTGTCGGGCCTTGTGCTGGTTGCCGGCAGCCTGTGGTGGGGGCTGTTCAAGGTCCCGCCAGACCGGCTGATGGGCGACACCGTGCGCATCCTGTTCATTCACGTGCCCACCGCCTGGTTGGGGATGGGCGGTTGGAGCGCGATAGCAAGCGCCAGTCTCGTTTACCTGGTCTGGAAGCATCCTCTGGCGGCGATTGCCGCGCGCGCTGCGGCGGTGCCGGGCATGGTCTTTACCGCCATCTGCCTGGCGACGGGCTCGATCTGGGGGCGCCCCACCTGGGGCACCTGGTGGGAATGGGACGGGCGGCTCACCAGCATGCTGGTGCTGCTGTTCCTCTATTTCGGCTATATCGCTTTGTCGCAGGCAGTTGAGCGGGAAGGTGTTTCGCCGCGTATCGCCGCAATCTTCGGGCTTGTCGGCGCAGTCAATATCCCGATCATCAACCGTTCGGTGGTGTGGTGGAACTCGCTCCACCAGCCGCCCAGCATCACCATGGGCAAGAGCGCAATCGACCCTGCTTTCCTCAATCCGCTGCTGGTCGCGGTGTTGGGCTTTTCGCTGCTGTTCGGCGGGGTAGTGCTGGCGCGGATGCGGGCCTTGCTCGCCGACGTGCAGGCCGAGGCGCGCCTGCGCCGCATGGCGCTGGAGGCGGCGTGATGCGCGAAGGACTGGACCAGTGGGATTTCGTGGTGGCGGCATATGCCGTGGGCCTGATCGGTTTGGCAGTGCTGGTTGCATGGGCATGGTGGGATATGCGGCGCGCCGAAGCGCGCCGTGATGAGGTGAAACGAAAATGAACGCGTTCAAGCCCAAGCATCAGCGACTTGTCCTGGTCAGTCTGGCGCTGATCGCAATCATCGCAGCGGGTCTGCTGGCGGCGTGGGCGCTGCGGACTCAGGCGGACTATTTTTACCTGCCAAACGAAATGGTGGAGGAACCCCCCGAAGTTGGCCGGGCGGTGCGGCTCGGCGGGATGGTGGCCAAAGGATCGGTTCAAACCATGGCCGATGGCGTGACCGTGGCTTTCATGGTGACCGACCAGACCGAGGTGCGCATGCCGGTGCGCTATAGCGGCATCTTGCCTGACTTGTTCGTAGAGGGTTCGGGCGTGGTTGCCGAAGGCAGCCTGGGCGCAGACGGGGTGTTTGTGGCGGACAATTTGCTCGCCAAGCATGACGAAAATTACGTACCGCGCGAATTGCAGGAAATGGATCAGCACCGGGCCGCGAAGATGGCCGAGGAAACGACGGTTGGGCTCGAATGAGCGCTGAACTCGGCCTTGCCGCGCTGTGGATGGCCGCTGCGCTTGCATTCCTGCAACTGGCCGGAGGCGCGCTGGCGCAGCGTGACGCTGAAGCGCCACTTGCCGCGCTGGTGCGCCCGGCTGCGATGCTGCAGGGTCTGCTCGCCCTGTTCAGTTTTGCGATGCTGCTGTGGGTGTTTGCGACAACGGACCTTTCGGTGAAGCTCGTGGCGTCGAATTCGCATTCGATGAAGCCGATGATCTTCAAGCTTTCGGGTGCCTGGGGCAATCACGAAGGCTCGATGCTGCTGTGGGTCACGGTGATGGCGCTGGCCGGGGCGTTGATCGGCTGGCTTGAGAAACGCCTGCCGGAAAAAACCATGCAGGCAACACTCGCTGCACAAGGCTTTGTAGCAATCGGATTTTATGCCTTTCTGCTGCTCAGCTCCAACCCGTTTGAACGGCTACCCATGCCGGTGGCCGAAGGAAACGGACTCAACCCGCTGTTGCAGGACATCGGCTTGGCCTTCCACCCGCCTACGCTGTACATGGGCTATGTCGGCCTGTCGGTTGCCTTCAGCTTTGCTGTCGGCGCGCTGCTGACACGGCAGGTAACGCCAGAGTTTGCCCGTGTCATGCGCCCCTGGGTGCTGGGGGCCTGGGTGTTCCTGACGCTGGGCATTACTGCCGGATCCTATTGGGCGTATTACGAGCTGGGCTGGGGCGGCTGGTGGTTCTGGGACCCGGTCGAAAATGCATCGCTGATGCCGTGGCTGGCGGCGACAGCCTTGCTTCATTCGGCCAGCGTGCTTGCAGCGCGCGACGCCCTGCGCGCATGGACCATCATGCTGGGCGTAGTGGCCTTTTCGATGAGCATGGTCGGCACATTCCTTGTCCGCTCAGGTATTCTTACCAGCGTGCATGCCTTTGCGGTCGATCCCGAACGCGGCACATTTATTCTTGCGCTGCTGGCGGTGTATATCGGCGGCGCGCTGCTGCTGTTCGCCCTGCGCGCAGGCTCGGTCTCTGAAGGGCGGCGCTTTGCTGCAATGAGCCGTGAAGGCGCGCTGGTATTCAACAACGTCATGCTTTCGGCCATCCTTGGGATCGTGCTGCTGGGCACGCTCTATCCGCTGTTGACAGAGGCGTTTGGCGTGCGGGTTTCAGTTGGCCCGCCCTATTTCAACCCGGTGGGCGCGATCTTTACCATCCCGATGCTGCTGGTGATGACTATTGGCCCTTTGCTGCGCTGGCGCGAAGACAATGCAGAGCGCGTGCGCGTGCCGGTTGCCATCACGACTGCGCTGATTGTGACGACTGCGTTGTTCGTAATGCTTGCGGCGGGCAATATTTCGCTATTGCCATTGCTTGGCCTGGCGATTGCGGTGGGGCTGGCAGTGGCCAGTTTGATGCCGCTGCGCGGGCGCAATCTGCTGCGCACACCGCTTTCGACCTGGGGCATGGTTGTGGCCCATTTCGGTATCGCTGTGTCGCTTTTGGGCATGGCGAGCGAGAGCGCCTTTACCGAAGAAAGGCTGGTGGCTGTTGCGCCGGGAGACACCACTGAAGTTGCTGATTGGCAAATCGAGCTGGAAGGCATTGACCCGGTTGCAGGCCCCAACTGGACTGCAATGGAGGCGCGCCTGCTGGCGCGGCGCGGCGGAGGTGAGCCGCACGAATTGCGCCCCGAGGCACGCAGCTTTTGGGCTCCTGTTCAGCAAACCACGGAAAGCGCGCTGCTAACCCGCTGGGACGGTCAGCTTTATGCCGTTATCGGTGACCAGGCACCTGATGGCAGATGGCAATTGCGCTTGTGGTGGAAGCCACTGGTCACGCTGATCTGGCTGGGCGGCTTGCTGATCGCACTGGGCGGAGTGCTGTCGATCATCGGGCGGCTCGCAAGCGATATACGTCGCCGCTCGGCTGACCGGCGCGAGGCTGACGAACATGACGATCTGGCGCAGATCAGGGGCGGACGATCAGGCCCCGCAGGGGAGCTGGTGTAATGCGCTGGACATTATGGGCACCATTGTTGCTGTTTGCCTTTTTCCTGGGCCTGGCCGGTTATCAGTTGAGCCAGCCGAAAGAGCAGTTCATTCATTCCACCATGATCGGCAAACCATTGCCCGCGTTTAATCTTGAGCCGGCGAGCAGCACCCGGCCCGGGGTGTCCCTGGCAGATTTCAAGGACGGCAAGCCCAAGCTGCTCAACATCTGGGCAAGCTGGTGCCTGCCATGCATTGCCGAAGCACCGCAGCTTGAGGCGTTGAAGGAAGCCGGAGTCGAAATCATCGGCGTCGCGATCCGTGACCGCCCCGAGGATGTTGACCGCTTCCTGGAAATGCACGGCAATCCTTACACCAGGATCGGTGCCGACGATATTTCGGCGATCCAGCTTGAAATCGGATCTTCGGGCGTGCCGGAGACTTTCGTGATCGACGGGCAAGGCATCATCCGCCACCAGCATATCGGGGATGTGCGCGCCGGGGACGTGCCCGAACTGCTGGCCAGGCTGCAAGAGGCCGCACAGTGAGGCATTTCATCATCCTGCTAGCGGCGATGTTCGCCGCCACTGCGGCGGCGCAGGATTCGCTCCCGCCCGCGCCCTATGCCTATCGCCAGCTCAATGATCCCGCGCAGGAAGCCAAGGCGCAGGAACTGATGGAAACGCTGCGCTGTCTCAAATGCCAAAGCCAGTCGATTGCCGATAGCGATGCGCCGATGGCTGGTGACATGCGCCACCAGGTTCGCACCCGCATCGCGGCCGGCGAGGATCCCGAGGCGATCCGGCAATGGCTGGTCGAGCGGTATGGCGACTATGTCAGCTATGCGCCCCGTGTAACGGCATCGACCTGGCCATTGTTTGCGGTCCCCTTGTTGCTGTTGCTCGCCGCGGCGATAATCCTGTGGCGGCGCATCGGCGGAAAAGCCGAACACCGCCCTGGCGATTACTCCGACGGGGAAGAACTTTGATGGTTTGGCTGCCGATCCTGCTGCTGGGCGCATTCGCCATGCTCACTGCCGTGCTGGTTCTGCGCGTACCAAGGCAGAACTGGATGCTGCTCGGCGCTGTGCTGATGTTCGGCCTCGCCGGTTACGGCCTGCACGGCGCACCGGGACTTCCCGCAGCGCCCAAGCAAGCTATGACACAGGCTCCACAATCGGGCGAAGCGCTGGTGGCGGCGCGGCGTGCCTTGTTTGATACCGGGCAGCAGCCCCCGAATTACCTTGTGACCTCGGATGCCTTTGCAAGGCAGGGCCGATATAGCCACGCAGCGGGCCTGCTCCGCCGCGCAGTTCAGGAGCATCCCGGCGATGCGGAGGCGTGGCTGGCGCTGGCCAATGCGCTGGTCGAACATGCTGAAGGACAGATCACGCCGCCCGCGCTTTATGCTTTCGAGCGGGCGCAGAAAGCTTTCCCGGGGCATCCCGGCGCGGGCTATTTCCTAGGCATGGCCTATCTGCGTTCCGGCGATCCCGTGCGGGCGCGGCAGGTGTGGGCAGAATTGCTCGATCGGTCTCCGGACGATGCCCCATGGCGCGAAGACCTGGAATTCCGGATTGCCAGCCTTGACCAGTTGATCGCGCAAATGGAGGGCTTGCGCCGGACAACGGATACTGGCCCCAGCGAGGTAGCAACGCCGGAACAGGGGCGCGAGCCATAAGCCGCCGCTTGCAGCGGGCATATGGTGGTGCTAAGCGCGCCAGCGTTTTGCGGTCCGCAAACGAACAGCGACCGTTGGATTCGGCGCTGGTGAGGCGCACGGGCAGTACCGGAGCCAATCGGGTAATCCTTTCATTATGAGCCAATCTTCAGCGCCATCAGATCAGGCCAAGAGCACCGTTGCAAACGGGCATGGTGCTTCAAAGGCGGCGCTTGCATTTGGCGCGATCGGGGTGGTTTTCGGCGATATCGGCACCAGTCCGATTTACGCTTTTCGCGAAACCTTTGCCGGCCACAATCCGCTGGCGATCGATCAGTTGCACGTATTCGGCGTCGTCAGCCTGATTTTCTGGTCGATGACGCTGATCGTTTCGATCCAGTATGTCACCATCCTGATGCGCGCCGATAACAAGGGGCAGGGCGGCTCGCTCGCCCTGGTGGCACTGATTTCGCGAAGCATCGGCAAATCGAAACACAGCTGGATCGCGGTTTTGCTGGGCGTTTTTGCCACATCGCTGTTTTATGGCGACAGCATGATCACGCCTGCGATTTCCGTTCTTTCGGCGGTTGAGGGCCTGACAGTAGTTGATCACAGGCTTGATCCGCTGGTTATTCCGATCGCCTTGGCCCTTCTGGTTGCCCTGTTCATCCTGCAGAAGCGCGGAACGGCCAAGGTCGCGGCCCTTTTTGCACCCGTAATGGTGGTCTATTTCAGCGTACTGGCCACGCTCGGTGTTTCGCACATAGTGCAAAATCCGGAAATCCTGTGGGCGCTTAATCCGTGGTATGCTGTCCAGTTTTTTCTGACCGACAAATGGATCGCCTTCCTCGCATTGGGCGCCGTGGTGCTTGCCGTCACCGGCTCCGAGGCACTTTATTTGGATATGGGGCATTTCGGACGCGGGCCGATGCGGCTTTCCTGGTTCGGTTTCGTGATGCCGTGCTTGCTGCTCAATTATTTCGGGCAGGGCGCAATGATCATAGGCCTTGATCCTGTTGCGGCCAAGGAAGCGATCAAGAACCCGTTCTTCATCATGGCTCCGGAATACTTGCGCCTTCCGCTCGTATTCCTGGCCACCATCGCAACTTTCATTGCCAGTCAGGCCGTTATCACCGGCGCATTCTCGATCACGCGTCAGGCGATCCAACTTGGCTTTGTGCCACGGCTTTCGATTCGCCATACCAGTGAAACCGAGGCAGGCCAGATCTACATTCCTGCGATCAACTGGGCACTGATGATTGCGGTGATCCTGTTGGTGCTCACCTTCCAGAATTCATCGAACCTCGCGGCTGCCTATGGCATTGCTGTTACGGGTGCCGTAACCATCGATACCTTGCTGATGGCAGTGCTCATGTTGAGCGTGTGGAAATGGAAATGGTGGTATGCCGTTCCGGTAGTGGTGCTATTCCTTGTCGTGGATGGCGCATACTTCCTCGCCAATATGACCAAGGTGACCGACGGAGGATGGTTCCCGCTTGCAGTGGGCCTGTTCGCTTTCACGTTGCTCACCACCTGGGCGCGGGGGCGCAAGCTGATGCGCGACCGCATGAGCGAGGTTGCGCTGCCGATAGAGATCTTTGCCAAGTCGGCGAAGAATTCGGCGCTGCGTGTGCCCGGAACCGCGATCTTCATGGCTTCGAGCACAGCGGGCGTACCCTCGGCATTGCTGCATAATATCAAACACAACAAGGTGCTGCACGAACGGGTGGTGATCCTCACCGTCAATATCGAGGAAGTGCCTTACGTCGATCCGGTCGACAGGTGCGAATATCATGACCTGGGCGATGGTTTCTATCGTGCGATCCTGCATTACGGTTTCATGGAATCGACCGATGTGCCCGCCGGGCTTAAGCAGATGCGGCAGTGCGGCGGCGAGTTTGACATGATGCAGACCAGCTTCTTCCTCTCGCGGCAAACGCTGCTGCCTTCAAAGAAGCCCGGCATGCCCGTCTGGCGCGAAAAGATATTCGCCTGGATGCTGCGCAACTCGGCCACCGCGATGGACTTCTTCAAGCTGCCGACCAACCGCGTGGTCGAACTGGGAAGCCAGGTGGAAATCTAGGGGCTCGGGCCAGGCACGAGCTGACTGTCTCCAACAGGTCATCAAAACCCGGACCCACCGCATTTCGCCCGATTGCGGCCGGCCTATTCAATCCAGCTTGGGCGGCATCCCCGGCTCTGCCTTGGCCATGGCGCGTTGATAGGCCTCGCGCTCGCCGATGCGTTTGAGATAGGCCTTGAGGTTGGGCATATGATCAATGCTCATACCGCTCATCGCGCGGCTGGTGGTGAGCTGAAAGCCCATCATGATGTCCGCCGTGGTCAGCTGCCCGCCGCCGAAATAATCGGCTTCTCCGAGCCGCTTTTCAACGATCGCCCAGCCTTTCTGTACCCGGTCGGCAACAAAGGGCGGCAGTTCTTTCGCCCCCATGAACTGGGCTACCAGTGCCATCATGCCATTGGTCATGAAAGTGGCGTTGGCCCAGTGGTAGTAGAACAGGTGATCGGCGAAATCGGGATGATCCTTGGCCGGGACCATGCCGCGATCGCCATATTTGGCGATGATCCAGTCAATGATCGCACCGCTTTCGCCCAATACGAAGCCGTCATCGGTGATGACCGGCGCGATCCCCATCGGGTGGAGCGCCTTGTATTCGTCAGGTGCCAGCCGGTTATCTTCGCGCCGATTGTAGAGCTTCAGCTCGTAATCGATGCCCAGCTCCTCGGCCAGCCAGACGATGCGTTCGGATTGCGACAGGCGCAGATGATGTATGGTCAGCATGGCAATTTCCTTATCCCCTTGGTTACACCCCTCGCAATGGCGTGCCTTTGTGTCAAACGAAGCTGTAAGGATCGATATCCACGCTCACCCGCACGCCGGGGGCGAATTCATGTGCGGCCAGCCAATCGCCCAGCACCTTTTGCAGATTGGCGGTGCGCCGCGCGTTGACGAGAAAGCGATAGCGATAGCGCCCGCGCAACAGCGCCAGCGGGGCGGGGGCGGGGCCAAGCACCATCAGACCGTCGATCTGCGGCCGCGTGTCACCCAGCCGGTTCGCGGCCTGGCGGGCCTCGGTGTCGTCCTCGCTTGAGATGATGATTGCGGCCCAGCGGCCAAATGGCGGCGCGCCGGCATCTCTGCGCGCTTCGGTTTCCGCTTCGTAGA